>JBILQQ010000004.1:0-125599 GCA_044373115.1 Flavobacterium sp. | reverse complement strand
ATCTTTCATTACTTAATTCTACAGCCTTTATTTTAAAAGCCGCATCGTAAATTTTTCTTGCTTGTTTCATGTGTTAAAATTAAGGTTTTTCTCTTAACTTTAACTCCCAGCTAAATTAGTATATCCATAAGTTTTCTTCTTCTAAGCCATAAAAAAATAGAACTCTATTTGAGTTTTTAATTTCATTAAACGTTTCAAAATCATCAAAATCTTCTTTTTGATATTGATTTAAATAATCTTCTTTTGAAAGTTTATTTGGTATTTTAATTCCGTTTTTTAAAATTTCTTTTGCTTGATTTATAACATAATTTCCCATTTCAACTTCGCTTTTGATTGATTCTGTATCATAACCATTTATTAATTCAGTTGTTAGAAAAATATGTTCATAGATTATAATTCCGTTATTATTTTTTATTCTAATTGCAGTTTTTGTTTTATTAATATTCCCGCTTTCAACATTTATTGAGAAAGAATCATCAAAATTTTCACTCGAAAATTTCGCATAAATAGAATCTTTTATGTTGTGTTTTAATATTACATTTGAATAATCAAAATATTCAGGTGAAAAAGTTTTTAGAGTGTCTTTTTTAATTGAATTACTATTCTCATTTACAATTTCTTTTTTAGATTCAACTTTTATGCTTTCAGATTTATTTTGTTTACAAGATAAAAATATTAAACAAATCAATATAAAAAACAATCTTTTCATTATTCACGTTTTTTTTAAATTACCACTAACTAGTTAATACACGAAAGTCCCTGCATTTCAATATATTCTATTTGGCAAATAACTTCCAACACGTTTTGTGTTTTTGTATATATTTTTTTTCAAAAATAAACAAAATATTTAATTGTAGCTGTTGTTGTTTTAGATTTTTTAAATCTAGTTAAATCAATAGCAATATTAATTTTTAGCTCAATTTTTCTAATTAACTCATCTTCAACTTAACCAACTATGTTTTATTAAGCAATTGTAAGTTGTTTATCAGCTATAATTTCTAATGCTTCATTTATTAAGTCAATTGTTAAACCAATTGATGCGTTTGTTTGTATAAGTTTATTTTTAACAAATTTTGGTAAACCATTTAGAGATTTATCATCATCTATAATTATAAAATCAGGTAATTCATTTGATGAAGTAATCCAATTCATGATTTCTTCTTTTCTACTCAGATGTGCTTTGTTTTCAGGAAGGCTGTAAATATTTTTAATTTTTATTCCACGTAAATTAAAAATAGTTATCCACTCTTCAATACTATAATTTGATTTGTGCGATGTAGTCAACAAGATATCGGCACTTGTTTCAGAAATTATTTTCTGAAGTGCACTACTTGCTCTGTTACTAAACGCAGGAAAACCATCATCTAAAAATTCTGGTTTTTTCCAAGAGTTCCCAGGTACCATTACGCCATCTATGTCTAATAGTATTAACATGCTGCAAAGATATATAATTATTTAGATATTTCGATCATTTTTTCTAATGACAAATCATTGTATTTAGCATCTAACTGGTTTAAATATAGTATTTTATAATCTGTATCCCATTCTTCGGTAACAAATTGAACATCATTCCAAGAATATTCAATAGTTGCTGATGTTTTTGGATATGACGTTTTTTTAATTTCGTTTTTTGCTAGTTCAGAACTTATGTATCTGTGATGTCCGTCAATTATAAAATCCCCATTAACCTTTACTGCTTCAAATTTTATACCATTCATCATTTTTTTATAAATTCTATTAATAATTGGTAAAGATAATTTGTTATGCGTTGGCAAATAGTTTAATTTTTTTACTTTTAAAAATTCCTTTATTGTTTCTTCAGTTATTTCTATCATTTTCTATGTTTGTACTTTTAGAGATTTTTATCGCTTTTAAAATAAAGAATCTTATCTAATTAGTTAATATATGAAAGTTATTGCGTTTTTCGGATACTTTTTGTTTGGCAAATAACTTGATATTTTTTTTTCAAATATAGAAAAAATAGTTTTGATGTTTTTGTTTTTTTCTCGCCAAGGCACAAAGGCGCAAAGTTATTACTCTGAAACTTTACGACTTTATGACTTTATGACTTTCGACTTTATGTCTTCTGAAAAACTACTCGTCATCTCTAGCCCCGATTGAGCCGATATCTTCCCGAAGTCCCGTAGGGCGAGGGAAATAAAGGCGAAAGCGGGACAAAACGCCATTTGATACGGGGTTGTGTGCTCCCTATTTTTACAAAAAAAAAGTCCGCCGTAGCGAACTTTGAGGTTTATTTTGTCATTAATAAGTTTTTTTTGGGTTCCAGCACGTTTACTGCTGGGGTAACTATTACTTCGCCTTTTATTTTGAGGGCAACTCGTCCGCTATCTACATTGCTGGCATTGCTTTCAATGGTTATGGTTTTGCGAATGGGTCCTGGATTCATATTGTATTTTACTTCAATTTTTCCTGTTGCTCCGGGTGCAATGGCTTCTTTTGAAAAGCTTGGCACGGTGCAGCCGCAGGTTGATTGGGCGTTGGTTATCAGTAAGGGTTCGTTTCCTGTATTGGTAAATTCAAATACTCTTACTCCGTTATCTGTTTCTCTTGAAACTTTACCGTAATCTATGGTGTTGTCTGTGGCTTTAAATTCGATTTTTGGCTGTGCAACGGCAACTCCACTGATGATAATTATTCCGAATAGTAGATATTTTTTCATGTTTTTGTATTTTGAATAGTGTAAAAATAAGGACTTATAAATTATCTACAAAAAAATATATCTTAATTTTTTTATAAAACTACTTATTACTTACTTTTGCACAACATTGTAGATAGGCTTTTTGATTAATGGGCTTATTTTTGGATATTAAAAAACAAAAAATAAAAAAAACTAAATTATATATGGCAATTCCAGCTCAATTTAACGCCAAAGAAGTAGAAAATAAGTGGTACGACTATTGGATGAAAAATGATTATTTTTCGTCTAAACCTGACCACAGAACGCCTTATACCATTGTGATTCCGCCGCCTAATGTAACGGGGGTTTTGCACATGGGGCACATGCTGAACAACACTATTCAGGATGTACTAATTAGAAGAGCTCGGCTTAAAGGGTTTAATGCGTGCTGGGTGCCTGGAACCGATCATGCATCTATTGCTACTGAGGCTAAAGTGGTTGCCAAATTGAAAAGTGAAGGCATCAACAAAAACGATTTGTCGAGAGAGGAATTTTTGAAACACGCTTGGGACTGGACCAATAAATATGGCGGTACCATTTTGGAACAGTTGAAACAATTGGGTTGCTCGTGCGATTGGAGCAGAACCAAGTTTACGATGGACGAAGATATGTCGGCTTCGGTGATTCATTCGTTTGTTGATTTGTATAATAAAGGTTTGATTTACAGAGGGTATAGAATGGTGAATTGGGACCCTGAGGCAAAAACGACCTTGTCTGACGAGGAGGTGATTTTTGAAGAACGTCAAGGAAAACTCTATTTTATTAAATACAAAATTGAAGGTTCGAATGATTTTTTGACTGTTGCAACAACCCGTCCTGAAACCATTTTTGGTGATTCGGCAATTTGTATTAACCCTTCTGACGAACGATTTGCTCATCTAAAAGGTAAAAAAGCTATTGTGCCAATTTGTAACCGAGTGATTCCAATTATTGAGGATGAGTATGTTGATGTAGAGTTTGGAACGGGATGTTTAAAAGTGACTCCGGCTCACGATACTAACGATAAAACATTGGGTGATAAGCACAATTTGGAAATTATCGATATTTTTAATGAAGATGCAACCTTAAATTCTTTTGGGATGCATTATCAAGGAAAGGATCGTTTTGTTGTTCGAAATGAAATTGAAAATGAGTTACAATCCATCTATGCTTTGGCAAAAACTGAAATTCACCTAAATAAAGTAGGAACTTCTGAACGAACCAAAGCGGTTATTGAACCAAGATTGTCTGATCAATGGTTTTTGAGTATGGAAGAGTTGGTAAAACCTGCCATCAAAGCAGTTTTGGAAACAGAAGACGTAAAATTGTACCCTTCTCGTTTTAATAATACTTACAAACATTGGTTAGAAAACATTCGCGATTGGAATATATCACGCCAATTGTGGTGGGGACAACAAATTCCGGCGTATTATTATGGCGACGGAAAAGAAGATTTTGTAGTTGCAGAAAATATTGAAAAAGCTTTAATTTTAGCAAAACAAAGAACTAACAACCAACAACTGACAACAGACAACTTAACGCAAGATGCCGATGCGCTAGATACTTGGTTTTCATCGTGGCTATGGCCAATGGCTGTTTTTGGAGGGGTTTTGAATCCTGATAATGAAGATTTTAAATACTATTATCCAACAAATGACTTGGTTACAGGTCCCGATATTTTGTTCTTTTGGGTGGCTAGAATGATTATTGCAGGGTATGAATATGCTGGCGAAAAACCGTTTACCAATGTGTATTTAACAGGACTTGTTCGCGATAAGCAACGCCGAAAAATGTCTAAATCGTTGGGTAATTCACCAGAGCCTTTGGAGCTTATAGAAAAGTTTGGTGCCGATGGGGTAAGGGTAGGGCTACTATTGAGCGCATCAGCTGGAAACGATATCATGTTTGACGAAGAATTATGCAACCAAGGAAAAGGATTTTCAAACAAAATATGGAATGCTTTTAAACTGATAAAAGGTTGGGAAGTTTCTGAAACAATACCACAACCAGAATCGTCAAAAGTTGCCATCGAATGGTATGAAGCCAAGTTGCAGCAAACCCTTGTAGAAATTGAAGATTTGTTTGGAAAATACAGAATTTCTGAGGCTTTGATGGCAATTTACAAGCTCGTTTGGGACGATTTTTGTTCATGGTTTTTAGAAATGATCAAACCTGCTTACCAACAACCAATTGACGCAGTTACGTTTGCAAAAGCAATAGAAATGTTGGAAAACAATTTAAAAGTGTTGCATCCTTTTATGCCATTTTTAACCGAAGAAATTTGGCAACATATTGCTGAACGTTCAACTGAAGAAGCCTTGATAGTGTCGCAATGGCCCGTTTCAAAACCATATAATAATCAGTTGATTACCGATTTTGATTTTGCTATTGAAGTGATTTCGGGCATACGAACCATCAGAAAAGACAAGAATATCCCGTTCAAAGATGCTATCGATTTAATGGTTGTAAACAACGAAAAAGCAACATCTTATTTTGATGCAATCATCACCAAACTAGGCAACGTAAATCAATTACAATATGTGTCTCAAAAAGTAGATGGCGCGCTGTCTTACCGAGTAAAATCCAACGAATATTTTATCCCAATCACCGGAAATATTGACGTTGAGGCAGAAATCACCAAGCTTACTGAAGAGTTAGAATACACCAAAGGATTCTTGAAAAGTGTTCAAAACAAACTTTCTAACGAAAAATTTGTGAACGGCGCACCAGAGAAAGTTCTAGAAATGGAACGCAAAAAAGAAGCCGATGCACTAGCAAAAATAAGTACTTTGGAGCAAAGTATAGCAAGTTTAAAATAGTTTTTTAAGGAGCTATTTCCCGCTTTACGTTCCAATCTTTTACAAAAAAAAAACTGTGGTTGTGCCACAGTTTTTTTTTGTAAAAGGATTTCCACTTCTCCCGAGGCTTCGGGACGGGGCTAGGGTTATACGTTTCAAAGGCAAATTGAATGATAAATTAATTTTATACCAAACACTTATATAAAATAGCCCAATCTACTTGTTCTTTTTCTCCAATATTTCACAAAAAAATAATTACGTAGCCCAGCTATGAAATGATTTTTTTATAAAATCTTGAAAAAAAATAACGTCGCATCTTTAGACTATTTTATATAAGTGTTTGGTATTAGTTTTAACACTAATTTAATCCCCAAAAATCCGTGAAATCTGTGGCAAAAAAAGCACTAAATTATTTATTAATTTTTTATAAAAATAACCCAATACCAATCGGCAGGATTTCCAATACCCACACTAGGAGTATAAAGAAACAATTTTACAGAACCATTTGGATTAGAAGATAAATACTCTCTTGTTTTTACCAAACCCTGTACATTACCCCAAATAGGTTCGTAATCATAATTATACATATCAGGGTTGTACACATTTGTAAAACCCGCACTTGGTGTAACATAATCATCCGTAATCACGTGATTAAAACTTGTTGCAGGCAAAACATCTTGCGGATAAGTCATTTCGCCAAGTCCCATCCAAATGATGGAACCATCAAATAATGGTTGATTTATTTCGGAGTATTTTAATTTCAAATTGTTAAAATCGCCTCCCGATGTGTATTCATGTGTAACAGTAAACGAATTACTTTCATCGCTAAACAATAATTCTTTACCACCTTTAAAATTATTGGTCAAGTAATCAACCTTTAGCATCAGTACTTTGTTAGTGTTTGTTGTTGCTAACGAATCGTCATTGTCTGTACACGAACTACTAATTACTAGTAGCAATAGGGCAAAAATTGAATTTATTTTTTTCATAATTTATAGATTTATAATTGTAAACTCCATTTTTAATGGGTTTAATTCACTTTTTAATTTGGTTATTAAGGTTTCACCATACTCAATATAAAACGAAGCAAAATTCTCTTTCCGCTCTTGTAATCCTTGGTTTGGAAACAGCTCATTTTGAAGCGAAAAAATACGTTCTAAAGCATCTTTATGTACTCTTTTTTCAGCTTTTAAAAGTCGTTTTTCTAATTTTTCTAACCCATCAATTTGTTTTTTTTCTTGTGCCAAAACCGCACCAATAAATGATGCATCGGTAGTTTTTGCCACTTGTTTTAAAGATTCAAACTGACTTTGAAGCGTATTTTTATAATCTGTAAAATCTAAATTTTTATCAGAAAGTTCTTTGGTTTTTTTGTCAAATAATAGTTGTTGTTTACTAAACAAATCCTGCCAAGTTAATCCTAATTTATCCGCTTTGTTTAGCTGTTTTTGAGTTGCAATAACAACCGAATTTCGAATAAGCAACATAGGAAAAGTAACACCAAATGCCTCAAACATGGATTTCAATTCTAACCAATACGCTATTTCACCACCGCCACCAATGTAGCATAAATTAGGTAAAATAACCTCTTGATACAAAGGTCTTAAAATCACATTTGGACTAAATTTAAAAGACTCATTATCAATTAATTGATTAATTTCATCTGAAGTAAATTTTATATCGGTTGAGTTCACTTTAAAGTAACCGTTTTCAAATACAATTCGTTCACGCAATTGATTTTCTATGTAAAATAAATTTATTTCTCTTGGATTTACTTGTACGTTGTAATTATCAAATTCTGAAATTGTTTTTGAAACTGCTTTATATGAACTATTTTCTTCAATTTCCTTAGTAATATAAGGGCTAAATGACTTTTTCAACATCAAATCGTTACCATCAATTATAACTAATCCGTCTTTGTTAAAAAGTGAATTTGCCAAAAATCGTGTTGCTGAAGCTAGGGTAGAATTTTCCAAATAAGACTGTTTGAAAAGTGATTTCAAAAACTGTGCGTTTTGGCTTTTACCAAATTCATTATCAATTATTTGATAAACTTCATTTAAACTTTTAGTTGCATTATTTCCAACAGGTCCTTTACTGTTTTCATTCCATATTATTTTTTTTCCTTTAAAATAAAAATGGTTGATTTCTTCAAAATCATGGTCTTCGGTTGCCATCCAATAAACAGGGACAAAATTATTTTCAGGATACTCCTTTTTTAAAATTTTGCATAAATTAATTGTAGATATTATTTTGTAAAGAAAATACATTGGACCACTAAAAAGATTCAATTGATGCCCTGTAGTAATTGTAAATGTAGTTTCACTTTTTAAGGATAAAATTGAATTATTTGTTGCTTCTGAAATAACAAAATTTTTGTATTGATTTTGAAGCGCATTTACTAAAAGTAATCTGCTATTGGATTTAAAATTTTCTTTTTTTTCGATTATTTGTGCTGCGAAATTTTCAATCTTCGGAAATCGATTGTACAAGGAACGTATTTCTGGTATTTCATCTAAATAATCGTTAATTAAAGATGAAAAATATCCCGATTTTTGATAAGTCACACAATCAGTTGGCATATTATTTTTTTGTAAAAATACTTATTTTTTTTTTAAAATAATAAAATGTAATTTAAAAAATTAGATTACTTTTATTCTTTGAAATCATTTACAAATAGTCAAATTGAAAGACCTACTCTTAATTACACCGCCTTTTACACAACTGAATACTCCGTATCCAGCAACTGCTTACATTAAAGGCTTTTTGAATACTAAAAATATATCAGCATTTCAAGTCGATTTAGGGATTGAAGTGATTTTGGAAGTGTTTTCAAAAGACGGTTTTGAGCAGATAAAATCGAAAGTTTCGGGTGATAATTTTTCCGATAATTCCAAACGAATTTTTTTTCTTTGGAATGATTATATAAAAACAATTGATGCTGTTATTTCTTTTTTGCAAGGAAAAACCCCTTCATTAGCAAGGCAAATTTGTAACGGAAATTTTTTGCCAGAAGCTTCTCGTTTTCAACAACTTGATGATATGGAATGGGCTTTTGGATCTATGGGTTTACAAGACAAGGCTAAACACTTGGCTACATTGTATTTAGAGGATATTTCAGATTTTATTGTTGAATGCGTTGATGCTAATTTTGGATTTAGTAGGTATGCTGAACGATTGGGTAGAAGCGCCAATTCGTTTGACGAATTATACCAACACCTTGTAAGCGCACCCACTTTTATTGATGAAATTACACTTACCCTTTTACACCAAAAAGTGCAAACTACACAACCTAAATTAGTTTGTTTTACTGTTCCATTTCCTGGAAATTTGTACAGCGCTTTTCGTTGTGCGGGATATATTAAAAAACATTTTCCAGCTGTTAAAATTGCCATGGGAGGTGGTTTTCCAAATACAGAATTACGTGAATTAAAAGACAAACGAGTATTTGAATTTTTCGATTTTATTTCATTGGATGATGGCGAATTGCCTATTGAATTAATTTATAATTATGTATTTACTAATGATGCTAGTACTGATTTAAAACGAACTTATTTAATTGAAAATGGACAAGTAGTTTATAGAAATAATTCGGTAAAAAAAGATTATAAACAAAACGAAGTAGGAACACCAGATTATTCTGATTTGCTACTTAATAGCTACATTTCTGTTATTGAAATTGCCAATCCAATGCACAGTTTATGGAGCGATGGCAGATGGAATAAGCTTACAATGGCGCACGGTTGTTATTGGGGGAAATGTACTTTTTGCGATATTTCTTTAGATTATATAAAATTGTATGAACCCATTGCTGCTAAAATTATAGTTGATAGAATAGAACAAATTATTACTCAAACAGGCGAAACTGGCTTTCATTTTGTAGATGAAGCAGCACCCCCCGCTTTAATGAGGGAAGTAGCATTGGAAATCATTAAAAGACAATTAGTAGTTACTTGGTGGACAAATATTAGATTTGAAAAAAGTTTCTCGTTAGATACGTGCCAATTGCTTGCTGCCTCTGGTTGTATTGCAGTTTCTGGTGGATTGGAAGTTGCCTCAGATAGGTTACTGGATTTGATTAAAAAAGGCGTAACCGTAGAGCAAGTCGCTAAAGTTACAAAAAACTTCACAGAATCAGGTATTATGGTTCATGCTTATTTGATGTATGGTTATCCTACTCAAACCATACAAGAAACAATAGACAGTTTAGAAATGGTTCGTCAAATGTTTGAATTGGGGATTCTGCAATCTGGATTTTGGCACCAATTTGCAATGACTGTTCACAGCCCTGTTGGGATGCACCCCGAACTTTTTAATGTAATTCCCCACAAAAACGAAGTTACATTTGCAAATAACGATGTTGTTTATACAGATAAAACAGGGATTGATCATGAAAAATTTAGTTTTGGATTAAAAAAATCTTTGTTTAATTACATGCACGCAATTGGTTTTGATTTCCCGCTGCAAGAATGGTTTGATTTTAAAATTCCTCAAACCAAAATTGACCCTGATTTTATTTATAATGCCTTGCAGGAACCAAAATCATTGGAGTTGAAACCCAATTTGAGAGTGTTTTGGAACGGCAATTTGCCAGTAGCTTCACATTTTACAAAAACAAAAAAAGGCAATTCTTGGCAAATGATTCAGTTGGATTTTCATTCAAAATCAGGTTTTTATTCGTTACAATTTGATAAAGAAATAGGGGAGTGGTTGTTATATATTTTTGAAAAGTGCAAAATAGAAAATAGTCAAAACATGACAATTTCAAAAATAAAGCAAGATTTTGAATTAAAATTTGAAAATTTTGAAATTTTTTGGTTTTCAAAAAACATGGAAACTATTAAATTATCTGATACTATTTTGATTTTTTAATATTTTTGTTTATTATTGTACTTTAATGTTATTGATTATGAAGAACAACGTCAAATTAATTATTTTATTTCTTGTTTTAATTGTCACTACTTTTTTAGGTGTTTTTTATTATGTATATAATACTGATGCACGAGATTTAAAATCAGAGGATGCTAAATTCACAATTAACTCTACAAAAATTATTGCCGAATTTGTTGGTAATATTGATCAAGCAAACCAAAAATATTTAGATAAACCTGTTGTAATAATTGGTAAAGTCACATCAATTTCTGGCGCAAACGTTATTTTAGATCAATCAATAAATTGTGTTTTTGAAAAAAATGATCCTTCAATAAAAGAAAATATGACACTGCAAGTTAAAGGTCGTGTTATTGGCTACGATGATTTGTTGAGTGAATTGAAAATTGATATGTGTAACCAAATAAAATAATACGTAAATTATGAATTTTTTAAAAAAAACAAGCTTATTACTGTTCATTTTACTTCTTACTCCTGTCTATTCGCAGGACGATTTACTAAAAGAATTAGATACAATTTCAAGCGACAAGCAAGTAGCATTAGCAACATTTAAAGGAGCGCAAATTTGCACCATGCAATCCACCAAATTGGCATCCAAAAACGAATGGTATTTTGTAGTTTCTCATCGTTTTGGTGATTTAACTGAAGGCTTTAGTAATTTTTTCGGAATGGATTCAGCGCTTACTAAACTAGGAGCTTTGTATGGTGTAAATGAATCACTTACACTTGGATTTTCTAGACATACTTACAATAAAGTTTACGAATTATCAGCTAAATATAAAATTGCAAATCAGTATTCTAATGGATTTCCATTCACAATTGTTGGCTATAATACATTTGACATTAATTCTGATTTAAGCACTGATTTATATCCAGGATTAACAACCAGTAACCGCTTTGCATTTTCATCACAATTGTTGATTTCTAGAAAATTTTCAGAAAAATTTTCAGCAGAAATTAATCCAATTTTTATTCGTAAAAATTTGATCGATCAAATCACTGAAAGAAAAGATAATTTTTTAGTTGGTGTAGGAGGTAGATATAAAATTTCAAAACGAATGAGCATCAATGCAGAATATGGTGCACGATTAAACGCTGTAGAAACAACAAATTATCACAATCCGCTTTCACTTGGTTTAGATATAGATACAGGCGGTCATGTTTTTCAAATGGTATTTTCAAATAGCCAGGCAATGAATGATGTTGCTTATTTTACAAATGCTACAGGAAGTTTAAACGGTAGCGGAATTTATTTTGGTTTTAACATGTATAGAGTATTTTAAATTATGAAAAAAATAAAAAGTATTACAGTATTACTATTTTCTATCGGATTATTATCATGCGAATCTAGTACATATGAAGAAATTAGTGGAGTTGTTGAAAATCCTACTTACACAAAAAATATCAAACCAATTTTTGATAGTAAATGCGTTACCTGCCACTATACAGGAAATTCAGAAGGTCTTTCATCATTTACAAATTACACAGAGACAAAGCAAGGTGTTCAATCGGGTTCTGTTCTTTACTATATTGATACCTTGGGTACTATGCCAAAAAATTCAAGTAAATTATCAAACGAAACCATCAAAACTATTTACAAATGGAAAGCTAATGGCTACCCTGAAAATTAAAATTTCATGAAAAAAACAATTTTATTCATATTGGTTTCTTTTGCAATTAATTCATTTGGACAAAAAATGATTTCGCGTACGGGTGAAATCAAATTTGATGCTACGATATCGGGAGCTATTGATAACGTTAGTGCTGTTGACAATACGGCAACAGCAATTTTAGAAAAATCATCGGGTGATTTTGTAGTGCAATCAATGGTTAAGTCCTTTAAATTCAAATTACCATTAATGCAAGAGCATTTTAATGAAAATTATATGGAAAGTGACAAATATCCTAAAACCACTTTTAAAGGGAAAATTGTAAAATATGATCAAAAATCGGGTGTTTACGATGTTGAAGGGGATTTAACCATTCACGGAGTTACCAATAAAGTGAAAACAAAAATGAATGTTGCAACAACAGATGCAAAGGTTACTGTATCGGGTAGTTTTACTGTTAGTTTAAAAAATTATAAATTAGAAGTTCCAGCTTTAGCTAAAAAAACGCTTTCTGAAACCGCCAAAATTTCTATTAAAATAGATTTAACCAAAAAATAAGATTTAATTTAAAAATCATACTAAACACTTTTTTTTAATTTTTAAAAAAGCGTTTTTTATTTATTCATTTTCTACAAAGCGAAACCCAATACCGTGTTGATTTTCAATAGATAAGCCTTTTTCGTTTGCGATTATTTTTCGTAGTCTTGAAATAAAAACATCCAAACTTCTTCCCATAAAATAGTCATCATCTCCCCAAAGTGCTTTGAGGATGTCTTCTCTTTTTAAAATAACATTTTTGTTATTCAAAAATAATTTTAATAAATCTGATTCACGTTGGGTTAAAGAAATTTTCTCGTCAGCATTATAAATTAAAAAATTAGCACTATCAAATTTATATTTTCCTAGTTCAAATAAATTTGCGATAGGTTCAATTTTTTTATTTGATCGTTTTAAAAAGATTTCGATTTTCAAATTAAGTTCTTCAATACTGAAAGGCTTGGTCAAATAATCATCGGCACCAATTTTTAAACCTTTTATTCGGTCTTCCTTTAATGTTTTGGCGGATAAAAATATAATTGGAATTTCCGAATCATTTATTCTTATTTTTTCAGCCAATTCAAATCCATCCATTTTAGGCATCATAATATCAAAAATACAGATGTCAAAATGATTTTTTTTGAATTCTTCAAATGCTGATTCTCCATCTTTACAGAGAGTTACATCATAATGATTATCAAGATGGTCTTTGGTTAAATAACCTATTGTTTCATCATCTTCAGCATATAATATTTTGTATTTTAGCATGACTTTTTTATTTTTATTTCAAATATTTCAATGGTTAGCCCATCAGATAAATTACTTTTGGCCTTTATTTTCCATTTATGTTGTGTGCATATTTTTTTTACATAATATAAACCTAATCCAAAACCATTAACTTCATTGCTTTTTTTGGTTGATATTCGATAAAATTTGTCAAAAATAAAGTTTAAATTTTTTGTCTCAACACCAATCCCATTATCAATAAATAGCAAACTTATTTTCCCATTACTTTCAAAAATTTCAATATTAATTTTTGGTTTTTGATTGCAATATTTTATCGAATTATCTAACAAGTTGTATATAATATTTGTAAAATGAAATTCATCGGCTAGAATAATATATTCATGTTGATTTGTTATAGTAACCAATAAATCGTCATGTTTTAGCTTAATATTTTCTATAACATGTTTTAATGTTTCTATTAATTTAATTTCATTAAGCTCAATATTAAGTGAAGAATTGTCAGATTTTGCAATATTTAATACTTTTTCAATATGTTGGTTTAACTTATGGCTTTGGTTAATGATGATTTGGGTATAACGGTCCAATTTTTCGTTTTCATTTATAGCTTTTTGATTACTCAAGTAGTTAGAAGCCAGCAATATAGACGAAAGAGGTGTTTTGAATTCGTGGGTCATATTATTGATGAAATCTTTCTGTAATTCGGAATATTTTTTTTGTTGTATTATGGTGTAAATTGAGTAAACATATACAAGTAAGATAATAATTAAAGAAACAGATAAAAACAACCAAAATTTAAGCGATTTGAATAAATAACTGGTTTCATTTGGAAAACGAACTGCAAAATAATAAACTAAATTTTTGTGCTTCGGAAAATTTACTGAATGTAATTCCTTTTTGGTATCGGTTAACGATATGTATTTGCCATAAACCATTTCATCACTTTGACAATTGTACATGGCATATTCAAAATCTGTTGCAATATTGAATTTCTTAAATTCGGAAGTTAAATAATACTCTAAAATTTCGGGCTGAAAATCATTTTCAACATTTACAATATAGTAATCATTAGCAATTTTTTTAACTGGATTATTTGTTGGAAGTTCGCTGTTTGTTCCTTTATATACCTTTTTAACAACTTCAAGAAGCGCAATGTGAACTTTTTGACTGAACTTTTTTTCTTCTAAATTAAAAGCTTCTTTTGTCCAAAGCAATTGAGCAATCAATATACTAATTGTAGCTACTAATCCTAATACAATAACGCTATTTAATTTTTTTGTTTTCATGAAAGTTATCTAATGAGCAACTATTTATTGTGTAATATTACTAAAAAAAGCCTTACGATTTTTGTCTTAACAAGTCATTAACAAACATTTGAATTTGATTAACACCGCAAAGCCAATTGCATATCTATATTTGCTGAAGTAAAAATTTATAAAATAATTGCAAATCAATAAATATGAAAAAAGTACAAATTTCTTTATTGGCATTATCCTTAGGATTGATGTCATTTTCTGTAGTTTCACCAGTAACTACAATAATTGTAAAAAGCATTGAAGCAGCTGTAATTTCATGGAAATCAGATGCGGTTGAAGTTGGACAAATTCCACAAGGTACGCCAAAGGAAATCCAATTTGAGTTTAAAAACACGGGCAAAACTTCAGTTGTTATCACTTCTGTAAAGCCATCTTGTGGATGTACAGCAGCCGATTATACTAAAGAACCTGTGGCACCTGGAAAATCAGGGATAATTAAAGCTATATACAACGCTGCTTCAGCTGGACCTTTTACAAAAACGGTTACCGTAACTACTTCGGCTGACGAAACGCCTAAAGTACTGAAATTTGCTGGTGTAGTTACTGCTAAATAATACGTTATTGTTCTGTTTATTAAAGGTTGATTAACAGTGAAAACTCCACTTTATTTGTGGAGTTTTTTTTATGCAGGCTCCCCATATAAATCATATTCAGTTGCTTCTGTAATTTTAATGTTTACAAATTCACCTGTTTTTAAATAAAATTTAGATGCATCAATAAGTACTTCATTGTCAACATCTGGGCTGTCAAATTCAGTTCTTCCAATAAAATGATTTCCTTCTTTTCTATCAATAATACATTTATAAACGTGTCCAATTTTTTCTTGATTTAAATCCCAAGATATTTGAGATTGTAAATCCATTATTTCTTCAGCTCTAGCTTTTTTAACATCTTCAGGTACATCATCTTCCAATAGATAAGCACTTGTATTTTCTTCATGAGAGTAGGCAAAGCAACCTAGTCTGTCAAATTTCATTTCTTGTACAAAATCTTTTAAAATAGTGAAATCTTCTTCGGTTTCTCCAGGATAGCCAACAATTAAAGTTGTTCTGATTGCCATACCTGGTACTGCAGCTCTAAATTCTTTTAATAATTTAGTTGTTTTTTCTTTAGAAGTTCCACGTTTCATTGATTTTAAAATAGAATCAGAAATATGTTGCAAAGGAATATCTATATAATTACAAATTTTAGGCTCGCGTTTCATAATTTCCAACACATCCATCGGAAAACCAGTAGGGAAGGCATAATGCAATCGTATCCATTCAATTCCTTCAACTTTAACAAGATTTTCTAATAGTTCGCCTAAGTTTCTTTTTTTATAAATATCTAAACCATAATAAGTTAGGTCTTGCGCAATTAAAATAAGTTCTTTTACACCATTTCTTGCAAGTCCTTCAGCTTCTTTTACTAATTTTTCAATAGTTTGAGATACGTGTTTGCCTCTCATTAAAGGAATGGCACAAAAACTACATGGTCGATCACAACCTTCAGCAATTTTTAAATACGCATAATTTTTAGGTGTTGTTGTTAATCGTTCACCAAGTAATTCATGTTTATAATCAGCTCCAAGTGCTTTAAGTAATTGAGGCAACTCTGTTGTACCAAAATATTGGTCAACATTCGGAATTTCTTTTTCTAAATCGGGTCTGTAACGTTCAGATAAACATCCAGTTACAAAAACTTTATCAACAATTCCTCGTTCTTTTTTATCAGCATATTCCAAAATCATATTTACAGATTCTGCCTTCGCATTATCAATAAAACCACAGGTATTTATTACTACAATATTTCCCTCTTCTTCATGAACAACCTCTTTGCCACTCGCTTTTAATTGTCCCATTAAAACTTCACTGTCGTAAACGTTTTTGGAGCATCCTAAAGTAATTACATTGATTTTATTTTTCTTTAACGTTTTGGTTCTCATCTAAATTTGATTTTTGGATTGCAAAATTACATTTTTATTAAATAAAAAAGCGATATTTAACTAAATAGATTTAGTAGTTGTATTTGGTAGAAAATAATTTTACATCAGAAGTTTTTTTTACACCATTGTTTGAAAACAAAAAAACCACCCAATAGGATGGTTTTATTAGTATATAAATTATTTTATAATTCAAATAGTAATGTCAAACTTATTGTATTATTTTTTGAATTAAGGTTTGAAGAATCGGTTAATCCTTGGCTAAAAAATTGTTGTTTTCTGTCTTGTTTTGTAATTGAATATGCTAAATCCAATTTAGTTGCACCAAAATTATAACCTATCCCAGTAGAATATCCCGTTAGGTCGCCAATAGTTACTTTGTCTTTATATGGACTTTCTTCAAATCGATATCCTGCTCTTAAACTTACACGTTCAATTCTATATTCAGCTCCCAATCTAATCTCGTTGGTTGATGTAAGTAAATTTCTAAGGTTTGCATTTGTGTTACTAAAGTCTTGTTTTGGTGTATATTTTGTATTGCTGTAATTTTTTGTAGCATAATCTACACTAAACAAACCTTTTTTACCAAAGATATATGCAAAACTTCCTGTCCATTTACTTGGTGTTTGAAGTCGGTATGGTTCAAAAAGCATGGTAACATTTGGATTTACAACATCTGGTTGAAATTCGGTTGTAGTTGTACCGCTAACTGCTGCAATACTTTGATTTAATTCATCATTTAATCTTAGCCATGTTGGCGATTGATAGGCAATTCCGAGTCTGATTTCTTTGATAGGTTTGTAAATTGTACCAAGTTGGAACGAAAATCCGTTTCCATAAGTGTAAAGGTTATTGTCAAATCGTAATCTTTTAACCAAAGCATCTGTGGTTGATGTGTTGTTTGAATTTCCTTCGTAAAAACTTGTTAATTGGTAATAATCAAAAAAGTGCGAATTCAAGTTTATCCCTACGGTTAAAACGTCTTTGTATTGAGCTGATCCATTGAAAGATAATTTTCCGTTAAATCCTTTAGAAACCATTTCATATTCTTGGTAATAATTTCCACCTGCCGGAACTAATGAAATATAATTTCTATTACTATCTGAATAATCATTTGCTTCGTTAATTATGAATGCATTATATCCCAAATAAGCTTGCTGTTCATTGTAATACAAATTAGAATAATTGTAATCATTTCCGTTTACAATACTTAAGGGCAAACCATTTGCGTAGCTTAAAAAGTAATTAGCAATAGATGATGAATTTACTCCTGCAGAAAATATTGAATTATTAAAGTCGTTAGTATTTTCAAAATTTAAAGCTACAGCAAATTTTTTCCAATCGCTTCGTTTGTCTTCATTTTTAAAAACATAAACACCACCCGCCTGACTTAAATCCAAACTACTATCGTTTTCATTGGTGGAAGTTCCAAAATATTTTGAGTCATTTTTGATATTAAAATTACTCAAAGTAACACCTACTTGGCTATTTGAAAATACAACTGACCCTGCAGGATTGATATTTATAGAAGAAAAATCACCTCCAAGAGCTCCAAATGCGCCTCCCATAGCTCTGAAACGTGCCGTCCCATTCAAGTTTTCTTGGGCAAATCGCATGGCATCTGATATACCTTGTCCTTGTACTGCGAAAGACAAACTTGCAAGTAATACAACAACTATTTTTTTCATGAGTTTTATTAATTTAGAGTATATAATTTTGAATGAAACTTTGATTTTACAAAATTACAATCTGTTTTTTTTTTTTTTTTTAATATTTTCATTTAAAAATTATCTTCTTCCGCCGCCGCCGCCGCCACTTCTTCCGCCACCAAAACTTCCGCCACCGCCGCCAAAACCACCGCCACCACTTGAAGGGCTTGGAGAATAGGTTCTTGAAGGGGTTTCAACCGAACGAGGAGTTGGTTCGTAAGAAGGTCTTGACGGAGTAGGAGTAGTTGATCTAGGTGTAACAGTTGCTCTCGGACTATCATTATTACCACGTGGCGAAACTGAACCACTTCGTGGAGTTACATAGGTATTATCTTGAGGTTTTACAGTGCCATTATTTCTAGGCATAATGGTTGTAGCTGTTCTTGGTACGTTTGAATTACGTGGATTAGTAACTCCTGTATTTCTTGGTGAATTGAAATTTCTTGTTGAAATTTCATTTCTAACACTACCTCTTATTGGTTCATTTGACATTCTTCCCCCACTATAATTTCCAGAATTGTAATTGTAGTTGGTATTGCGTCTTCCACCGTTGTAACCATAATAATTATTGTTATATCCATTGTATCCATAACCATACCATCCATTATTCATATTCCAATAAGGAGAATTCCAATTATTCCATCCCCAATTGTTTCCATACCAACCGCCATAACCCCAATTGTTCCATCCCCAGTTGTTTCCATACCAACCACCATAGCCCCAGTTGTTCCATCCCCAATTGTTTCCCCAATTGTTACCGTACCAACCGCCATAACCCCAGTTATTCCATCCCCAGTTATTCCATCCCCAGTTATTCCATCCCCAACTATTGTCATTATATATAATAGTTATATTTTCAGATGAATTGGATCCCCAACCTGAATAAGTTCTATTAATATTTTCATTGGATGTTGTAGTAACTACAGTCGAATCTTGGAAAGAACTGTAATTATCCACGTCAGTAATAACTTCATTTTTTAACTCATCGTTTAATGATTTGAAATATTCTTGGTATTTATTTGGAGTTTCATTTGCAACCGTTCTTTGTCTAGAAGTTTGTGTGTCGTTATAAATACCATCATTATCATAATAAGATACATTTTGATAGGATCCACATGATGTTGTAATGGAAATTAGTAATCCAAAAAGTGCTACATAAAGCGTCTTTGTCGAGAAATAATAATTTGTTTTCATATCTATTGGGTTTTTTATTGTTGGACATTACAAAAATAGTTAGTTTTGCCAAACTATTGTGTTAAATTGTAAAAACAATTTTTATGCCAAACTAATCAACATGAGCAAGAACTTAACAAAAAGAGAAGAAGATTATTCTAAATGGTACAACGAACTAGTGGTAAAAGCTGATTTAGCTGAAAACTCTGGAGTAAGAGGGTGTATGGTAATTAAACCTTATGGGTATGCCATTTGGGAAAAAATGCAAGCAGAACTAGACCGAATGTTTAAAGAAACTGGTCATAGTAATGCGTATTTTCCGCTATTTGTGCCCAAAAGCATGTTTGAAGCCGAAGAAAAAAACGCTGAAGGCTTTGCCAAAGAATGCGCGATTGTTACGCATTATCGTTTAAAAAATGATCCTGACAAACCAGGAAAATTAATGGTTGACCCCAATGCAAAATTGGAAGAAGAGTTAATTGTTAGACCAACTTCTGAAGCAATAATTTGGAGTACATATAAAGGCTGGATTCAATCCTACAGGGATTTACCTTTGTTGATCAATCAATGGGCAAATGTTGTTCGTTGGGAAATGCGAACTCGCTTATTTTTAAGAACGGCTGAATTTTTATGGCAAGAAGGACATACAGCTCATGTAACTCGTGAGGAGGCTATTGAAGAATCTGAAAAAATGATGAATGTATATGCTGATTTTGCTCAAAATTTTATGGCAATTCCTGTGGTAAAGGGTTTAAAAACCGAAACCGAACGTTTTGCCGGAGCAGACGAAACCTATTGTATAGAAGCTTTAATGCAAGACGGAAAAGCTTTGCAAGCAGGAACTTCCCACTTTTTAGGTCAAAATTTTGCAAAAGCTTTTGATGTAAAATTTGCAACTGCCGAAGGAAAACAAGAATATGTTTGGGGCACATCGTGGGGTGTTTCAACTCGTTTGATGGGGGCTTTAGTAATGACACACTCAGATGATAATGGATTGGTTTTACCGCCAAATTTAGCACCTATTCAAGTCGTTATTGTTCCAATTTACAAATCAGATGAAGAGTTAAATACAATTACTGCTGTTGTAAACGATTTGATGATTCAATTTAAGAAATTAAAAATTTCAGTTAAATTTGATAATAGAACCACTCAAAAACCTGGATTTAAATTTGCAGAATGGGAACTGAAAGGTGTACCTGTTCGAATTGCAGTGGGTCCAAAAGATTTAGAAAACGGCACTTTTGAAGTAGCTAGAAGAGATACATTGAGTAAAGAAGTGGTTTCACAAGACGGAATAGTAATGTATATCAATGATTTATTAGAAACCATTCAAAGCGATTTGTTTGAAAAAGCTTTGGACTACCGACAAAATCATATTACAGAAGTAAATTCATTTGACGAATTTAAGGAAGTTTTAGAAAATAAAGGGGGATTTATTTCAGCACACTGGGATGGAACCGCCGAAACCGAAGAAAAAATTAAAGATTTAACTAAGGCAACTATACGATGTATTCCCTTAGATAGAAAAAATGAAAAAGGAATTTGTATTTTTTCTGGAGCGGAATCGCCTGGTAGAGTGTTGTTTGCGAAAGCGTACTAAAAAAAGTTTAAAAAAAATATAAAAATCACTTGCACGAATAAAAAATAGATGTATCTTTGCATCCGCATTACAGAAGTGATGGCCCGTTCGTCTATCGGTTAGGACGCCAGGTTTTCATCCTGGTAAGAGGGGTTCGATTCCCCTACGGGCTACAAAATTATTTTATTTAAAAGAAAAAAATTAAAACAAAATGGCAAATCATAAGTCAGCTTTAAAAAGAATTAGAAGTAACGAAAAGAAAAGAGTGTTAAACAGATACCAACACAAAACTACTCGTAATGCTATCAAGGCATTAAGATTAGCTACTGAAAAATCTGATGCTACTGCTAAGCTTTCTAATGTAATTTCTATGATTGATAAATTAGCTAAGAAAAATATCATTCATGATAACAAAGCTTCTAATTTAGTTTCTAAATTAACTAAGCACGTTTCTAAAATGTAATATTTTAATCATAAAATATATTAAAGCCTTCTTCGGAAGGCTTTTTTTTTGTCGTAAATTTTCTAAATTGTTATTAAATAATCATTTAATCACCGAAAGAACAGTAAACTGTTTTTTATATCAAAATAAAGTGTACCTTTGCACCCATTAAAAATAACAGATGGAATCTATCAGAAACATTGCAATTATTGCCCACGTTGACCACGGTAAAACTACTTTGGTTGACAAAATTATGTATCATTGTCAGTTATTTCGTGAAAACGAAAATACAGGAGATTTAATCCTGGACAACAACGACCTTGAACGTGAAAGAGGAATTACGATTACTTCAAAAAACGTATCAGTAACCTACAAAGGAACAAAAATCAACATTATTGACACTCCTGGTCACGCCGATTTTGGTGGTGAAGTAGAACGTGTATTGAATATGGCTGATGGAGTTTGTCTTTTGGTAGATGCTTTTGAAGGTCCAATGCCTCAAACTCGTTTTGTGTTGCAAAAAGCAATCGACTTAGGATTAAAACCATGTGTTGTAATTAATAAAGTAGATAAAGAAAATTGTACACCTGAAGAAGTTCACGAAAAAGTGTTTGACTTAATGTTTGAACTAGGTGCAGAAGAGTGGCAATTGGATTTTCCAACGGTTTATGGTTCTGCCAAAAACAACTGGATGTCTGACCATTGGGAAAACGTAACGGATAATGTAGAAGCATTATTAGATATGGTTATCGAGAATGTACCAGCTCCTAAAGTTTCTGAAGGAACTCCTCAAATGCTAATTACTTCCTTAGACTTTTCATCTTTTACAGGTCGTATCGCTATTGGTCGTCTTGAAAGAGGTGTGCTAAAAGAAGGAATGCCTATCTCTTTGGTAAAAAGAGACGGTAGCATAATGAAATCTCGTATCAAAGAATTACATACTTTTGAAGGTCTTGGACGTAAAAAAGTAGAGCAAGTTATAGCAGGTGATATCTGCGCAATTATTGGTGTTGAAGGTTTTGAAATTGGCGATACTATTGCTGATATTGAAAACCCAGAAGCATTACAAACCATCGCAATTGATGAGCCAACAATGAGTATGTTGTTTACAATCAACGATTCGCCTTTCTTTGGTAAAGAGGGTAAATTTGTAACTTCTCGTCACATTAGAGATCGTTTAACCAAAGAATTAGAGAAAAACTTAGCGATGAAGTTAGGCGAAACTGATTCTGCTGATAAATTCATGGTTTTTGGTCGTGGCGTATTGCACTTGTCTGTTCTTATCGAAACCATGAGAAGAGAAGGGTATGAGCTACAAATTGGTCAACCACAAGTTATCATCAAAGAAATTGATGGTAAAAAATGTGAACCAATTGAGGAATTAACCATCGACTTACCAGAATCACTTTCAGGAAGAGCAGTAGAGTTTGTAACTTTACGTAAAGGCGAAATGCTGAGCATGGAAACCAAAGGAGAACGTATGATTATTAAATTCAACATTCCATCTCGTGGAATCATTGGATTACGTAATCAATTACTTACCGCTACCGCTGGTGAAGCAATTATGGCACACCGTTTTATAGGGTATGAGCCATACAAAGGAGAAATTTCTGGACGTAACAAAGGATCTTTAATTTCTATGGAAAAAGGAAAAGCAATTCCTTACTCAATCGATAAATTGCAAGATCGTGGTAAGTTTTTTGTTGAACCAAATGCCGAGATTTACGAAGGTCAAGTAATTGGAGAAAACTCACGTGGAGATGATATGTGTGTAAACGTAACAAAAGAGAAAAAACAATCCAATGTACGTTCATCAGGAAACGATGAAAAAGCAAGAATTATCCCACCAATCATCTTCTCACTAGAAGAAGCGTTGGAGTACATCCAAAAAGATGAGTACGTTGAGGTAACACCAAAATCAATACGTTTACGTAAAATTTATTTAACAGAAACCGACAGAAAACGTTTCAAAGTTTAATTAAATTTGTATTTATACATGAAACCACCAGCGCAAGTTGGTGGTTTTTTTTTGAAATTATTTCCTGCTTTTCGCTCTATATTTTTATTATTTAAATTTAGAAGCACACCATCCCATTCCAAAAGGCGTTTAGTCCCGCTATCGCCTTTATCTCCCTTGCCCTCCGGGACTGCGGGAGGATACCGGCTCCATCGGGGCTAGAATCGACGAGTAGTTTTTCAGTTGACTTTTTTTGAGTAGTAAAGTAGCAAAGTAGCAAAGTAGCAAAGTTTTCAAATTTGTGCAAATTTGTGCAATTTGTGGTTAAACCAATTGAATTTTAAAATTGATATTGATATTGATATTGATATTGATATTGATATTGAAATTGACATTTCAATTGATTTTCAACACAATTCGCAACTACTTTATCCACAAACTTGTCATTCCGTAGGAATCCCATAAATAAATAAATAAATAAATAAATAACTACATCAAACCACCACAATTAAATATTTTTCATACATTTGAAAAAAAATATACATAAACACTAAACTGTTTTGAAGTTATTCGCCAAATAGAAAATGTTAAAAACGCAAGAACTTTCGTATATCTTATAGTTGTGTGCTATTTTCGAGAAACTGAACTGATAATTAGACAATTAAAAACAAAAAAAATAAACTAATGTGCTTAAAAAAAGTTATCATCTTAATATTTCTAACTTCTATTTTTTCGTGCAAGAAAAGCGAAAATGACAATGATAGAATTTTTACAGAAAATTACTCAATAGAAGCACCTTTCGATTTTGAACGAATTACAACAATGAATGAATTAGCTAAAGTTCAGTATAAAAAACCGGAAGAAGATTTGCATTTTATCGTGCTAGAAGAAACAAAAGAAGGTTTTCAGAATGGAATAAAAATGGGCGTTCATAAAGTATCTCCGAGCTTGTTTGGGTATTACAAAGTAATTACTAATCATTTTGATGAAATTACAGATAATTTTAAAACCTCCGATTATGGTGTTACCAAAATAAATTCTTGTAATGCCATTGTTTTTTCAATGAGCGGAAAAGATTTAGAAGATGGAAAAGGAGTATATTACAGATATGCCATTCTGGAAGACGAAAAAAACCTTTATCAAATAATGTCGTGGACAAACTTAGGCTATAAAGATAAACTTGTAGGTCGAATGACACCAATAATTAATTCATTCAAATCAAATTCAATTTCAAAATAAAAACAGCACACAACAGCGGTTTGGCTCAATGGCTGGTTTTGTATTTCAGTAGGCAGAAAATCATCAGATACAAAAAATGAGTACTTTAGACAAATAATTTAATAACCCGCCACTGCGCCAAGCCGCGGAACGTTAGCACTCATTTTAGGACGACACTGCATATGACAAAAAGAACATACATATTTACAATTTTCATTTTGACTTTGGGACTTTCAGTTTCAGGACAAAACTTGTCGACAATTAAGGCGACAGTTGACGCTTCTAACGACTACAAAAAAGCCGACCAAATAATTTGGCAAAAAGCACTTGACCAATATGCAAAAATCAATTCGGGCGACATTAATTATGAACAACTTCACGAGAAAGACAAAAAAAATGTTGACTCTTTGGAAATGGGTTACGGACCAATGACACAAGGAGCAGGTTGCAGTTGGTATTGTGGTGGCGGACCTTACAAAATAACTTCTTCTACATATTTAAAAGACGAGGGTAAAATCACTTATCTACCTGACAACATTCACGATTTTGACCTTTTTTCTGCTTGGGTTCCCGACATCTCAAACGGAGCAATTGGAAAGAAAATAAATTTTCATTTCAAACCTTTTGCACCAAGAGTAAATGAAATAATTGTTTGGAACGGCTACATAAAAAACTCTGACTTGTGGAAAGCAAACTCGCGAGTAGCAAAATTCAAATTGATTGTAAATGGAAAACCAACTGCAATTCTTGAACTCAAAGACGTAAACAATACACAATCTTTTAAAATTAATCCTATTCAATCAACTGACAGCACAAAAGATTTAATTCTGACCTTAGAAATTTTAGAAGTTTACAAAGGCACAAAATACGATGACGTTGCTGTTAGTGAAATAAACTTTGACGGAATGGACGTTCATTGTTTTGCGGCAAGGACACAAATCACAATGGCTGACAACTCAACAAAAAGCATTGAACAAATAACAAAAGACGATTGGATTTTGACGTTTGACAATGCAACTAACAAATTAACAAAGAGACAGGTTTCAGAACTCATTAAAGCGAGACATTCCAATCTTATAAAACTCAATTTTTCCGACAGAGAAATTATTACTACTGACGACCACCCATTTTGGACAGCAGACAAAATTTGGGCTTCACTCAACCCAAATAAATCAAACAACAATTACGAACAGACATCAGAAGTAATTCAATTAAAAATCGGTGACAGAATTTTTATACCGACTGAAAATAAGTTAATAGACATAATTTCCATTGAGGCAATTGAAGAAGAACAATTAACTTACACAATAGAATTAACAACAGGAGATAATTTTATTGCAAACGGACTTTTAGTAAAAACGGAGAGACCAAAATGGACGAATTGAAAGAAAAACGAGTGCTAACAGCCGTTTTGCAAAAGCGGGGGTTTCGTGCTTCTATGAAAGTGAAGTGCTAAATCCAAGTTCTGTACTTTTAATGGAGTTTAGTGCTAAAAGTCCCCGCCTTCGCCAAGCGCCGGAACGTTGGCAGAAAACTAAAAAAAACGTAAATACCTTAAATACATATAATTATGAAAAAAATTCTATCTTTTTTAATTTTTGGAACTTGTTCAGTAACATTCGCTCAACTTCAGGTGAACACAATGAACTTAACTGTAAATGATTTAGTTTATGATTCTGTAACTAATAAAATTTACGCTAGTATTCCTAGTGCAAATGGGGCAAATGGTAATAGCATTGGTGTAATTAACCCTGTTACAAGAGTATTAGAAAATACAATATTTATAGGAAGTGAACCAACTGTTCTTGCAATTTCCGATAATGGTCAATACGTTTATGCTGGATTTACTGGAACATCTACAATTAGACGTTTTGACGTTGCAACCCAGACCGCTGGTTTACAGTTTAGTCTAGGAAGCGATCCGTTTTTTGGGGCATTTTACGCACAAGACATTGAAGTAATGCCTGGAAATCCAACAACAATAGCTGTTTCAAGAAGAAGACCTAACGTTTCTCCTACTCATGGTGGTGTTGCGATTTACGATAATAATGTAATGAGACCAACAACTACTCCTGACCATACTGGAAGCAATCAATTTGAATTTACTGATACAAATTCGCTTGTTGGCTACAATACTGAAAGTACCGAATATGGATTAAGAAGATTAAGTGTTAACTCAAGTGGAGTGTCAAATGTTAGTGTGAGCGCTGGAGTTTTAACTGGTTTTAATTTAGATTTTATTTATAAAAACAATTCGATATTTGCAACGAACGGAACTGTTGTTGATATGACATCGGCTCCATTTGTGAGCGGTCAATTTTCAAACGTTTCTGGACCAGTTGTATTTGATAATTATTATAATAGAGTTTGTTTTGCAAGCTACGATTGGTCTGGAAACATAACCTTTAAAAGATTTAATCCAAATACTTTCCTGTTATTTGATAGTTTACCAATTACACAAGCATTTGGTGATGTAAAAAAAATAATAACTTGTGGAAATGGTTGTTACGCATTTAATACTTCTGATAATAAAGTAATAATAATTAATGATTCAACACTAGGATTATCTGAAATTAATACAAGAAACATATTATCAATTTATCCAAATCCAACATCAGACTTTTTGTACATAAAAAGTGATGTAGAAATAAAAGAAGTAAATATTTCAGATTTAAACGGTAGAATAATAAATAATTTAGATTTTGTAGACAATAAAATATTTTTAGGTGCTTTACAAACTGGAATTTATTTGGCGATAATAAGTGATATAAATGGTAATATAACAACTGAAAAAATAATCAAGAAATAGTCTTCTGCCAACGGCCAGAGTTTCGTTGCGGCTGAAAGCCGAGCAATTAAACTCTGGTTGAACAGCTTGTCCAAACCCTTCGGGAGAACCGATTACATTCACATCTCTTATGGGTTTACCGAAAAGTTTTTTGTTA
The DNA here is from genome assembly GCA_044373115.1 of Flavobacterium sp. GTDB lineage: Bacteria > Bacteroidota > Bacteroidia > Flavobacteriales > Flavobacteriaceae > Flavobacterium. Next base: position 98,083 of record JBILQQ010000004.1, on the reverse strand, counting down.
GGATTATAAGAAGATTTAGTTCCTTTTTTTTGATGTTTTTGCAAATTAACTGTGTATGTTACATGGTTTAAAATACGAAAAAAGTCTTTTTTATACAAATTTTTTTATATTTTTGTAGGAAAGAGTGTAATTTTTTTATAGTCTGACTTTGTATGTCATTTTGAAATATATTAAACCGATTTTAGTGTTAACTTTTTTAAGTTCGTGTACAACGAATAAATCAATTGTTGGTTTATATGGAAAGTGCGGAAAAAGTTACTTGGCTTGTACTCAAATTGAATTAAAAGCGGACAATACTTTTGAGTACTTCATTTTTATGGATGTTGGTGGCGCAAATGTTTTAAAAGGTACCTGGAATAATATTTCGAATGATACAATTGTTTTAAATACACACAACCAACCTGAAATTTCAAAAACAACCTATAAGGGAAAAATAAATCCAGAATTAAAAGGAAAAGTTAGAATAAAGATTTCTGATAAAAATGGTGCTCTTGGATTTGCGAATGTTGAAATAAATAATAAAGAGCTTGGAATTGCGACGAATGAGAATGGAATCTCTGAATTTGAAACTGAATCTTTAAAAAATGTTCATTACAACTTTTTAGGACACAAGGAAACAATCAAAATTGATAACTCGAATTATAATGATATAGAAATTTTGATTAAAGATTTAGACATTAATGCAATCCCAGAATTTTTGACTGATTACAAAATTGTAATAAAAGGAAATAAACTGATAATAAATACCAAATATATTTATAAAAAAACAAATTTGATGAACAAGCAGTGGAATTAAATAGCGAACGCACATCAAGCGTTTGGCAAGATTGCGAATTTTGTAGTAAATTCACCTTTATTTCTCGCAAGAAATTTTATCTTTAATAGAAAATATGTAGTTTCGAAACTAGCAACCTCACCAAGCGCCGGGACGTTAGCATAAACCAGTTGAAAATCTTAGAAAAAACAATCTGAACATAAATGAAAGAAGAATTTGTAACATTTGAGAAATTTAATAATGAAAGTCTAGCCGTAGATTTTGGAAGTTTACTAAATAAAAATAAAGTAGATTTTTTGATAGAGAATATTTCAATAAACTTTGACCCAATTCTTTCAAATAATGAGTTTGGAAAAGAGTATTGTGTGAAAATTAAAAAAGATGATTTCGAAAAAGCTAATGATATTTTACGTGAAAAAGCAAAAAAAGAAATAAACGAAATTCAAGATGATTATTACTTGTTAAGTTTTTCAAACGAGGAATTGATTGATGTAATTGAAAAAAGTGATGAATGGAACAAATTCGACGTAGAACTTGCTCTTAAATTATTGAATGAAAGAGGAAACGAAATTACAACTGAACAAATTAATGAATTAAGAAAACAACGAATTATAGAATTATCCAAACCCGAAGAAGGACAAAATATATACATAATTATTGGATACATTTCTGCTTTACTTGGTGGATTATTGGGAGTGTTTATTGGATGGCATTTGTTGACATACAAAAAGACATTACCAAATGGAAATCGAATTTATGCTTATTCAGAAAAAGACAGAAAGCACGGAAACAGAATTTTAATTTTGGGAGCAGTATTTATAGTGGTTTGGATTTTATATAGAATCCTAAAATAACTAAATATTCGGTTATTTGCCAACAGCTATTTTCGAAATCTTTCAGGAATATTTGGAAATCGTTATTTGTTTATTTCAAATGGATTTATTTAGTATTTGAAAAAATCCCAAAAGTTTGGAGAATGCCCAAAATATTGGAGTTGTACCCCCGATAGTAGCGGAAATCCTTTTTGTTTTTTTTTCAAAAACAAAAAGATTGAAGCGAAAAGCGGGAAAATGGCTTGGAAAGTACCCAAGCCATTTGGTGCTTAAAAAAAATTATCTTTTGAGACTGAAATGTCCTTTATAAACTTTTCCGTTTTCTAGTAAAATGGAATACCAATAGTCGTCGGAAGGTAGTATTTGACCATTGTAAGTGCCGTCCCAACCTTCGGTTTTTGGGGTAATTTGTTTGATTAATTTTCCGGTGCGGTCATAAATCATGATTATTGTTTGTGAGAAATATTTTGCGTTTGCGCCTTCCAAATTCCAGTAATCGTTGATTCCGTCGCCGTTTGGAGTAAAGTAATTGGGTACGCCAAGTACCGATATTAATTGCTCTCTTGTGCCACATCCTTTTTCGTCTCTAACATACACATTGTGGAAACCCATGGGTATGTTTTGGAAGTAGTTTTCGGTTTGGTAGGCGCCGTATTCTTCGCCAATGCTGTAAGTGTATGTTCCAATTCCTGTAGTATTAATGGTTACATTGTTGTTGGTGGTGAAATCGGTTATATCTACAGAGGTAATTGTTGCAATTTCTGATTCGGTTACTATGATTTTTCTGGTTCTGCTGCAACCTGCGCTATTCGTTACCTCTACAGTATAGGTTCCGGGTTTGTTTACATTGATGTTATAGGTTGTTTTGCCAGGTAGGATGACACCATTTAAGTACCATTGAAAGCTAAAAATATTGAATGGATGTCCAATAAAATCACCTGCTGTAATGTTTACATAATAATCGGGTAGGTTTTTGCAAACCAATGCGGTATCATGTCCATCAAGGTTTAAATCGATATTTGGGAGTTCATTTACTATAAATTGTAGGGTAGTTTGGACGAAACAATTTGGATTTATAGGGTTTTTGATGGTTACAAAAACATTTTGAGTGCTTGTTGTAAAAGAAGGAGGAAACGGACTTGATATTGGCGAACCGTCTTGGGCAGTGTAGGTAATTTGTAAGCCAGTTTGTCCTTGTAGCAGTAGCGTTTCTAGTTGTGATGTGTCAAATGTAACAATACCATCTTGAAGTCTTGGATCTGCTTCGTCATCACATTTTGTAAGTGTATTTATAGGCAATAAATTGATTACTGGTGTGGTGTCAACGATAAACTGGAAACTACTTGTTTCAAAACATTGTTGATCTGTATCGTTAATCATTTTTACTGATATAGTTGCTGAATTTGTAACTAAATAGGTTGCAGGAAACGGACTTGGAATTGGATTGCCCAATTGGTCGGTGTATTCTAGTATTTTATTGGTTTGACCGTTTAGTAAATTGGATTCTATTTGTGATGTATCAAAAACAAAATCACCATCATTATTAGTGTCGCATTCTCTGATCACATTATTGATTCCAACGTTATTAATTATTGGTTTAGCTTCAACTACCAAATTGAATTTTGTAATACCAAAGCAATCATTTGTTGTGCTGCTTTCAACTCTTGCCCAAATAGTTTGCATATCTGGCGAACCTATATTTCTATAATTTGAGTAATCAGAAGCAGGAATTGCTAGTGAATTTCCGTTGGCATCTGTTTCTGATAAATAATCGGCTTCTGTTTTGTAATAACTTAGTATGTAGTTTCCTGTGGTTGGTAATTCATCCAAAATTAATTGGGAAACAAATGCGAAATTAAAAGATGAAATTCCGTCATAGTCATCATTTGCAGTATCAATAAAGTCATCACAAACTACAATATCATCGATTTGGAAGGTATCTGGAATTTGAGTAAAAGATACGATTAAGTTAATTGGACAAATAGAAAAACAGTTATTATTGTTTACTACCCGTGCATAAACGGTCGTATTTGTTGATGAAAACGCTATTGGATTAGAAATTAATTGATTTGCATCTGCCGTTTGCGCTCCTGCTAGTGTAAAATAATAAGTAAAAGTTTCGGAAGCAAAATTTGCTGAAATTGCTGGATTTTTTTGAGTTAAATTAAAGCTAGAAATTAAATCGGTATCATCATCGCATTGTACCATAGATATTGAAGTGGCTACAACAGGTAACGAATATATTGAAAGTGTTGCAATTGATGAATATACATCGCACGAATTTCCGTTTCTGTTAAGTAAAACACGGTATTTGTAACCCAACATTGACGGTGTTGGATTTGTTATTGATAACGTGCTTGAATTGGTACCCGCATACATTGAAGACGTTGTGATTGGCGCCCATGTTGTACCATTATCTGTTGATAATTCCCATAGAAAACTTGTAATATCTGCGGCATCAACACTGAATGTTGTAACTTGTTGCGCCTCGCAAGCAGCACTGTTTGTGGGCTGTTGGGTAATTATTATGGGTGCGCTAGTGATATAATTACTGTTTGGCAATGTATAAGCGGTTCCACTGGTTACGACACCCGTGGTTGGATTGATGGTAGGCGGGAAGGTTGCTCCCAATATTCCATCAAAATTTGAGTCAATAAATCCTGCCTCAATAATATCGTTGCAACCATCTCCATCAGCATCTAAATCAATATAATTAAACAAAGTTGCATCGGTATTGGCTAGGGTATAATTTAGAATACCATTATCCGGAGAAGTTTCTAATAAATTAAATAATCCATTCGCACCAAAACTTGTTGCTGTACCATCAATAATTCCGTCCAAATTTGCATCGGTAACAGTTACTCCTGATTCGTTTAAATCATAAATTCCGTCATTGTCAGCATCTAAATCTAAATAGTTGGGAACGCTATCCCCATCTGAGTCAGCAGCCGAAAATGTTGCTGCAAACATATCGTCAACACCATCAAGGTTGGCATCATTTCCTGATAAAACAGCAAAATTTGCGCCTTGCGATTCAACGAAATCAATAATTCCGTCGTTATCGGAATCTAAATCATTTTGATCAGAAACGCCATCACCATCAGAATCTTTGGCTACACAAAGTGCCACAATTCTGAAAGTTGATTTATTGGGGGCTGTATCAATTAAATTTTTATGTGTTATTTTTATTGAATTGGCATCATGTATTACAAATTTGAATGTGCCTGCACCTGCAACAAGAGTTGGAGAATTTAGTCTAAATCGAATTTCGAAAGATGAATATTGTGTGATTCCAGCTTCATAAATTCCATCATAATTTGTATCAATTAATAATTGATTGGATGGATTAACAACAGTAATGGTTTTGTTTGTTTCAGAATTAATGATGTATTCTGCGTTTGAATTTAGTTGTTCTGTTGCATTTACTACATTTGGGTAAATGATTCCCAAAGAGGTTGGTTGCGAAAAAGTTAATTCATATTGCACCCAATTTGTTTTTCCAGAAGGAACTTCTGTCACAATACTACCAGTTGCATCACCAACCAATGGAGTTGCGCTGGCAATAGTAGATGTAGTTACCGTTCCAGTAAATGTATTGTTGTAATTTGTACCTATGGTTATTGAACCATTAGTACTATTTGTTAATGAAATAGTTTGATCTCCAAATGATTCGGCACAATTTAAGATGCCATCATTATCAATATCTAAGTCAACATTATCATTTACTCCATCTGCATCAACATCTCCAGAGCATGAGCTAACAGGAATTTCATCAGAAAAAAAGTCGATACCACATTCGGTTAACGAAGCTTTTACTTTGTAATAACCGGGTTGAGTTGGTACGTAACTGTTTGTTGTTGCATTGGTGATTGCAGTGCCATTAAAATACCATTGATATACATCAAAATTACTAATTGCGTTAACCTCCAAATTTACATTTGGGATACAATTTGAAGTGCTTCCAACTACAGGTTCAAAAACAATTTCAGGTTTAAAAGTAAAGCCCGAATAAAATCCGCCATAAGTAGCAGCACCACTTGAACCATAATAGGAAAGATAAACTTGCTCAGTAGAAAAAACCGAAATATTTCCGGTAAGTCCAGAGAAAGTATAAGTTACATAAGTAGAATCCCCTGTGACAGCTAATGGCCCTGTAATGCCAATAAATCCAGGTAAAGTCGCAAGTGTATAGTTAACACCGTTAATTATAAAAGTTAAATCAGCTCCAGATTTTGTAACCACGCAAACGGTACCTATAAAATCTTGTAAATCACCAACTTCATTTAAAAAAGGAATATTATTAATAGATTTAGGGGTTTGGCAACTTAATGGCGGCACAAAGTGCATGTTTTGATTGGCTTGACTTGACGAACCTCCAATACCTTGATAAGCAAAAACATTTTTAGAAGTTTGTACAAATAAATTATTATTAGAAGAAAAATCAGCCCCCGTTAAAGCTAGATATTGACCCGCATTAAGGGTTGTTGTTGCTGTAGTACTTCCATTTAAAAAAACTTGTGTACCGTTTTCATTGGCAACAATTAGTGGTCTTTCGGTTGCATCTACACCTTCACCTTTGATAAAAATATACTCGTTTCCAGTTCGTTCAGCCGAAACAATTTGATCCATTCCTAAATCTAGGTTGGACGATGTTCCGTTGCTTCCTGCAAATGATCCACAATTAACTGCAATGGGTTTGTCGGAAGTTATGGATGCGCCAATTAATCCATCTCTGTTAGGTGTTGAGGGGCCGTTAACAGCAATCACAAAACTTTCACCTGCTTGAAGAGTGATGGATGGAGGCGTATTACCAACAGCAGCATTGTTGATTAACTGTACACCAGTTTTGATGTCACTAAATGAAACGGTTGTATTGTTTTCAGTTGCTAATATTGCTGCAAAAGTGTAATGGTTATTTGTGGTAGAGGCTACTCCTGTGTTTACAAAAGCGCCAATCCTGAAAACGGTTCCTAAAGCTGCGCTACCTTTTGATACCAATCCACCTGCTTGATAATTTGTGGTTGCTGTTAAACGAACATTAACATACACCAAATCTTGTGCTTGAACAATATATCCTTTGTTGTTTTTTACGGTACTCACATCGTAACTTGAAACAAGTAATTGGGTATCGTTTCCTGCTCCAATTTGATGGATATATGGTGCATCCCTGCTAACAAATCCTGATATTGTTGCACCACCAATTTCTTTAATTTGAAAACTGATAGGGGTAACACTTGGGCATGAAATGTACATGTATTGACCTAACGGATCTTGACTAGGTGAGTTGGATAATGGTGGGATATAGTGTGTTTTACTGAATTGTGAAAAACAATTTATAGTACTTAATAGTAATAGTAATGCTATATGTAGGGACTTTTTCATTGGATAAAAATAATAAAAAAAAATGTAAAATGGGTTACTAATCACTAGTATTAGATAATTAGCTAAAAAAAATATAACCAGAATTTATCTCATGTGGTCATATAATGATTTCGGTGCAATTTTTAACATAAAAGCAATGATATTCCATCGTTTGGTAACGTAAGCAACCTTTGCTTTGCGACTTATTGCATTGTATATTTGTTTAGACGCTTTGTTTACAGAAGCCATCCAAAAAATACCATCGCCTAGTGCTAAGTTAGTAGCAACAAAACCGGGTCTGATATCGGTAATCGTAATTTTTGATTTTTGAATATTGGCTCTTTTGCGAAGGCTTTCAAAATAACTTGCTTGATATGATTTTGAACCAAAATAAGCGGGTGCATCACTGTAACCTCGCAAACAAGCAATGGAGCTAATGTTGCATAACTGACCGTGATTTTGATTACATAAATAATGAAAAGCCCAACCAATTACTGCTGTAAATCCTAATACGTTAGTATCAATCGTTGTTTTTTCGGGTGAAAATTCTAAAAATTCATTTTCAAACCCTACTCCAGCAGCATTAATAAATAAATCTAAACCACCTAATTGCTCAACTAAATTATTCAAATTTTCATCGACTGCTTCTGTTTTTGACACATCAATACATTGATATACAACATTATTTGGATGTTTAGCATACAGCTCTTCTAACTGTTCAGTGCGCCTTCCAGCAATTCCAACTTTATAGTTTTTTGTAATTAATATTTCGGCTAGCGCTTTTCCAATTCCAGATGTTGCACCAATTACAATGGCTTTTTTCATTTATTGTTCCTTATTGATACACAGCTCATTTGCTATTATTTTTAACAAAAATAAAAAAAAACCTCAAATAAATTCAATTTATTTGAGGTTTGTATAATTAAACAGTTGTTAAAATTAATTAACTCTTTTGTTCTTTGTTAAAGTAAACCAAATAATAGTACATTTGTTTCTCTTCATCCCATCCTTTTTCCACAAACTTTTCGGCACTATCCGGATTGATAAAATCAAGCTTTATCTGAATATTAGTATCCAAATTGATTACATTTTTTATAGATCGTCGTGCATCGCTAACTGCCGCATTGGCAATAGGAAAACTCGTAACATCTTCAATACTGAACTTTTCACCTTTATCTACTTTATAGTTTTTAAATTCGGGTATCAAGTCAGGATTATCCAATACGTCATTTAAAAAAGCAGTTTCTTCAAACTGATCATTTTTTGCAAAATGATTTACAGCTCGGTTCATAAACATTACTTCTTCTTTTTTGTCTTCAGCAGGAAAAACAACGTCTTTGGCAAAACTCTGACAAAATTTTAGGTATTTTTTGGTCATAAAATTCTCGTCCTGAAACGCATCAACACTCAAAAAATGTTCCAACCAATACCTCGCATCATATCGGTTACTGTCAACCGTCAAAATTTTGTAACCTTCCTCTTTTTTATAATTAAAAATCAAGCATCCTTTGTCCAAACGATTCAGGTTTATTCCTTCTTGCAAAACCATTTCAAGGTTATTATTTGCCTCTTCAAACTGAAGAAAATCGGTACGCAACTCACTTTTAAAAATCCCAATAGCATCCACCACATTATTGTCAATAGACACGTTGGTTAAATAAGTTACATACACCTCACCATTTTTTATATGCGGATGATTGGATTGCTCAAACAAATGATTGGTAATCTTTTTAGAAATTTCATGAATGTCACTTGGATTTTCAAAAACTGCTGTTGCCAAATTGAACATTTCATTGTATTCCAAATCCACCTCATGCGCAAACTGATAGTAGTTTTCCTCTTTTTCCCTAAATGATTTAAAAAAATATTCTTTCAATAAAGGCACAATTTCATCATTTAAACCATAAGGGTTTTCAGACAAAAACATAGATTCGTTGCGGCTTTTATTTCCCACTCTATGAATGGATAAGTTTTCAATATGGGTATTGAATAAGTTAATCATATTATAGTATTTGTTTTATTTTTTAATTCCAATTTTCTTCAAACCCATAGTCTTCAAAACTATCATCAGTGCCATACGCGTCAAGGTCATCCTCGTCGATATCGTCTTCAAATTCATTGTAGTGGTCCTCGTCCATATCAGCTTCAAAATGCTTTTCCATAGCTTCAGCAGGCATTTCACCATGCGAAAAAATAGTTTCAGGATACACATTTCCAGCGGCAACCTCTTCAACGGCAGCAAGTTCAACCAAAAATGTCCACATACTTATAAAATCATATACGTAAATAATTTTTGTTTGATCTTCATCCAAAATATCTTTCAATAGATAATCGCTCATTGTTTTTTGCTCGCCAGGAATATCGCCTGCATCAAACATCGGAATTTCATCTTCTTGATTCCATGTATCATCACAAGTATAAAACGATGCCACTTCCAATCCATCAAAACCAAAAGCATTCACAATTGCATTGTGCAAATCCTCCAAAGTATCGTTTTCCAAAATTGCAATATCCCTAAAGATATCCTCTTCGGCATCCAGAATCACTCTAAATTTATAAACCATAATCCAAAATTTTAATAAAAGCCAAAGGTAAAATATAAATTATGAAATCCGAATTACGAATTACGTTTTGTTAATAACATTTTAGATAGCCCTCCAGCCCCCGAAGGGAGAGTTGTTGGGGCGTTTTTTTGATTTTATAGATTTTTTCGGAAGTTGTCTTTTGGAAATAAAAAAGTCAAGTATAGCCCCGACAGAGCCGATATCCTTGCGAAGTCCCGTAGGGCGAGCAAGATAAAGGCGATGGCGGGACTAATCGCCAATTGGAACGGGATTGTGTGCTTCTAATTATTTTTATTAATTTACATTTCATCCTACTAATTCAACAACTGGTCATTTTCTTTTTTTTTCATTGCAAACAATTGCGCAACTTTGCTTCATCAAAACAAAAAAAATGAATTATGTTACAAATAATTATTTATTTAACCCTAAGTTTGGTAGCTGTTTTGCGCCAATTCTTATTTTAAAACCAATAGTATGTTTACAAAATTAATTAAAGAATTTCCGAAAGCTTTTGCCATTTCATTGTGTATCTTTTTTTTTATGATAGTTGGTAATTATTTAATGGGGTTAACCATATCGTTTGATGTTTCGCTTGCTATCAATTTTGGCTACAGTATGCTTTATGGTTTGAGTTTGTACTATGCTAATGCGTTGGTTTTTATTTATTTAGATTCAGTGTATAAAGAAACCCGATTTAGTGTACAACGATTAATTGTTGGTTTTGTGAGTAGTTTTTTTAGTACCCTTTTTGTGGTTTTTCTGTTGCGTGTTTTTGAAGAGGTTATTGTTGAAAATCAATCATTTACAGATTATATAGAAAGTGAAAAAGCAAGTTCATTCCTTATTCCGATGGTGATTTTTATGATTGTTTCCTTGTTTATGCACGCTTTTTATTTTTACAAAGCTTTGCAAGAAACCAAAGTTAAAGAGCAAAAAATAATTGCTACTACTGCCAATGCACAATTTGAAAGTTTGAAAAATCAAATTGACCCTCATTTTTTGTTTAATAGCCTGAATGTGTTGAGTTCATTGATTGAAGAAAACCCTGAAAATGCACAAAAATTCACTACTTCCTTATCCAAAATTTACCGCTATGTTTTGGAACAAAAGGACAAAGAATTGGTAGCTGTTGAAGAGGAATTGGCTTTTGCTAAAATTTATATGCAGTTATTAGAAATGCGCTTTGAGAACAGTATTTCGTATGAATTGCCTGAAAATAGTAATGTGGATGCTAAAGTAGTTCCGCTTTCACTACAATTATTGTTGGAAAATTGCATCAAACATAATATTGTTAGCAGTTCAAAACCACTGCACATCAAAATTAGTATCGAAGACCATCAATTGGTCATCGAAAATAATTGGCAAAAGAAAGAAGTACTTTCGGACGGAAAAGGTGTGGGGTTGCAAAACATTGTCAATCGCTATGCTTTATTGACAGAACGAAAAGTTAAGATTGTGCAAGATGAAAAAGCGTTTAAAGTGTATTTGCCGATATTAACTAAACAAATTTCGATAATGGAAACTCAAAATAAGTATAACGAAAATTTAGCTTATAAACGAGCTAAAGATAAAGTAGAACAATTAAGAGGGTTTTATGGTAATTTAATTTCATATTGCATCGTAATTCCTATAATAATTTTGATTAATTTAAACACTTCAAATTTTATGTGGTTTTGGTTTCCAATGTTTGGTTGGGGAATGGGATTAACATTTCATGCTTTGGAAACTTTTGGTTATAGTAAATCGTGGGAGGATCGAAAAATAAACGAGTTTATGAACGAAAAAAATGGTAACTTAAATAAATGGAAATAATTATGGAAACAAATCAAATCGACTTAAAAAAATACGAAAATGCACAAAAACGAGTTAAAGAACTTAAAGGATTTTACAGTCATTTAGCAAGTTATCTTCTTGTAATGTCTTATTTGTGCTTTATCAATCTTAGATTTTCACCAGAGCATATTTGGTTTTATTGGCCCATGTTAGGTTGGGGAATAGGATTGTTTTTTCATGCTGTTGGGGTTTTCAATATCATTCCATTTTTTGGAAAAGATTGGGAAGAAAAGAAAATTAATGAAATAATGGAAAAGGAAAAAAAATCAAAATGGGAATAAATTTATTCTAATAAAACTCAAAATTATGTATTCACAAGACGAAATCAAATATCAGGAAACCTTAAAGAGAGTCAAAAAAATAAAAGGCTTTTACACACATTTAATTGTTTACATTTTTGTTAATATATTGATATTTTATCTTAATGTTAAAGATGTAGAGCAAGGCGAAAGTTATTTTCAGTTAAAAAATTTTCAGTCTGCTTTCTTTTGGGGAATCGGTTTGTTGGCTCATGGGATGTCAACTTTTGTGCCCTACTTAATTCTTGGTAAAGATTGGGAAGAGCGTAAAATAAAAGAGTTGATGGAAAAAGAACGAAATGCTAATCAGTGGGAGTAATAGTTTTAATGACAATTTCAAAATATAATTAGAATATGAGTACTACAATGATTCCCCCTTCGGGTCCCGAAGCTTCGGGAAGGGGGCTTGTCATCATCGAAGACGAGAAGCCAGCTGCACGATTATTACAACGAAAAATCGAGAAATTAGGGTATTCGATTGCAACACTTTTACATTCTGTAGAGGAATCAATTGCTTGGTTTCAAAACAATCCGCATCCCGACTTGATTTTTTTGGATATTCAATTATCAGATGGTTTGTCGTTTGAAATTTTTGAAAAAATAAAAATTGAAAGTGCCGTAATTTTCACGACTGCTTATGATGAATATGCGTTGCGTGCTTTTAAATTGAATAGTATTGACTATCTTTTGAAACCTATTGACGAGGAGGAATTGGCTACTGCAATTGCAAAATTTCAAAATCAATTTCAGCAACACAATATTAATTCCTTAGATTTTGAAGCCATCAAACGAATGTTGGTCAATCCCGTTTCAAAAGAATACAGAAAACGATTTTCGGTTAAAATAGGCCAACAACTCAAAGTGATTGATGTTGCTGAAATAGAATGTTTATATAGTGAAAACAAAGGAACTTACATTCATACCATAGACAATCGAGATTATTTAATTGACAGTAGTTTAGAAATTGTGGAAGCGGAGTTGAATCCAAAGGATTTTTACCGCATTAGCCGCAAATTTATTATCCCGATGCAATCAGTCAAAGAGATACATGTGTATTCCAACTCCAGATTAATAATTAGTTTACCAACCTATAAAACCGATGAGGTAATTGTGGCTAGGGAACGTGTTTCGGACTTTAAAGATTGGTTGGGGTAATTAGTTGAAATAGATTTTTCGAATACCAATCAAAATTAAAATCAAAATAGAATAGCCGATAAAAAACGGAATAATCCATTCAATTTGACCCAATGGTAAAAGCACGGCGATAATCAATAATTGGAAACCTAATCCATACAACGAAACCAATGACATAAACCAATTCGGGAAGGTTTTAACCTTATAAGCATCTTTATCCAAAGCGTGAATAATTTTATCAAATCCGCCATAAACGATGGTGTATATTTGGAACAAGATATCGACTGATTTTTGAGATTCTCCAGGCAAAGCTCTCGGTGATTTATATTCAAAAACTTTACTGGTAGTATCTCCACCCACCGATTTATTTCTCAGGATGACATAGTAGTAGTTGTACAAAGTGCCTTGCAATTGAATACAAAAAAATGCAATTAAAGTAAGCCATAAAGAAGTTGTTGATACATAACAAATCATCATCAAAAACAGAAAATTCAAAATAATATCAAAAACACTGTCAAGATACCTACCTACATAGGATGGTGTGTTTTTTAAACGAGCCAGTTCACCATCAGCTGCGTCTATTCCAGATTTTAGAATAATAAAAAAACCTGCAGTTCTGTAATGATTATTTCCAATACAATACATGGCAATTAATCCAGCAATCCCAAACAAAAGTGTAACGTGGATAGGAGTAAAGCGCGTATTTTTTAAACTATTGGCAAGCCATTTTCCAAAAGGTCTTCCATAATCGGATAAATCTAAAAATTTATCTTGAGCAGCTAGTTTTGACATTAATTATAGTTAAAACGATATTGTGACATTATAGTCGGGGATTTATGAAATTATTTTTTTGAGTTTTCCAAAACCAAATAGAATTGCAATCCAAATAATAAAGTAGCCATCGCTATATGAATGGTTTGTGATCCAATTGGAAAGCTAAAATAATACATCGCAATACCGGATAAGATTTCGATGCAAAGCAATCCTAAAATCCAATTCATTTTATCAAATCCTAAAGTAAGTTTTCTATTTCTCCAAAACAAAAAGGCATTGGCACAAACCACTAAAATTGAAAAACTACGGTGGGTATAAAATCCTCCTTTTGGGTTTTGTAACCAAACTTCTTTGGGCAATCCTGCTTCTACAATTGTATCCACAGATTCTCGAACTTGAGTTCCAAAAATGATTTGCATAATGGTTAAACCTAATGTAACAAACAAAACCCATTTGAATTCATTGTCATTTTTTTTTGTTTTTTTGTTTTCTTGAACCGAATATATCACATACAACTGCACCGCAACAATGAGTAATGCGGCTAACATGTGCGTAGTTATTTTATAGGGATTCAAAACAGAATCAACCACCGTTTTTCCTAACCAGGCTTGGAAGCCCATTAAGAAACAAATCAACAAATTCAAGAACACTAATTGTTTTTTCTCTTTCCAGAAACCGAAAGAAAAAACCAAAGCAACAAGACAAGCAATACCGGCTAAGGCTCCAACTAATCGGTTAAGGTATTCTACCCAAGTGTGCATTGGATTGAAAATCGCGTAATCATGCTTGGTGTATTTTTCCCAATGCGTACTTTCAAAATTTCTTGGAGCAACAAAATGGTCTTTGGCTACTAAAAGACTTTCGTCTTTAATAATAACTTGTCCTTTTGAATATTCCTTGCCAACAGTATAGCGTAATTCTTTTTCTTCAGTAGGAGGGATGTAATATCCAAAGCATTTTGGCCAATCGGGACATCCCATTCCTGAACCTGTCATTCGAACTAATGCACCTGCTAGGATTACCAGATAGACTAGAATTAAAGCTATTTTAGCCGAAGGAAGAAACCGTTTTTTCATGATTATTTTACTTTTTGTAAGCCTAGTTTTTCTGCTCTTTTTAATATAAAGTCGTAAGCGGATTGGTAGTCATTTGGAATTTCTCCTTCCAAAATAGCTTCTTTTACAGCTTCTTTTAATATGCCAATTTCGCGCGATGGTTTTAAGTCAAAGATTTCCATAATCTCTTCACCAGAAATGGGAGGTTGAAAATTTCGAATATGATCTCGAGCTTCTACTTCAATTATTTTCTTTCTAACTAAGTCAAAATTATTATGGTATTTTTTGAATTTAGCTGGGTTTTTAGTGGTGATGTCCGCTTGGCAAAGCGTCATTAAATTATCAACATCTTCGCCTGCATCAAATACTAATCGTCTCACGGCTGAATCGGTTACAATATCTTCTGCTAATACTATAGGTCGAGAACTCATCATTACCATTTTTTGAACAAATTTCATTTTTTGGTTCAAAGGCATGTGCAATCTTTCAAAGATTTTCTTCACCATTTTCCCACCTAAAAATTCATGTCCGTGAAACGTCCAACCTTGTTTTTTGTTAAAGCGTTTGGTTGGTGCTTTGCCAATATCGTGCAGTAAAGCCGACCATCGCAACCATACATCATCAGTATTCGGACAAATATTATCGACTACTTCTAGTGTATGATAAAAGTTGTTTTTATGTGTATGACCTTCAATCTCTTCAACTTGATTTAAAGCCGTTAATTCAGGTAAAATAATATCTAAAAGTCCCGTTTTGTATAATAATAAAAATCCAACAGAAGGTTTTTCTGTCGAAAGGATTTTATTTAATTCATCTACAATTCGTTCGCCAGAAATTATTTTTATTCGTTCCACATTTTTGGCTATTGAATCTAAAGAATTTTCTTCTATTTTAAAACCCAATTGAGTTGCAAATCGAATAGCACGCATCATTCGCAATGGATCATCAGAGTACGTAATATCTGGATCAAGAGGTGTTTTGATGATTTTATTTTCTAAATCCAACACGCCATTAAACGGATCTACTAAATCACCAAATGTGTTTTGGTTTAAGGATAAAGCCAAAGCATTGATGGTAAAATCGCGACGGTTTTGGTCGTCTTCTAAAGTTCCATTTTCAACAACGGGATTTCTACTTTCAAAATGATAGGATTCTTTTCGGGCGCCAACAAATTCAATTTCAGTGTCCTCAAAACGAAGCATCGCTGTTCCATAGTTTTTAAAAACCTGAACTTTTGGTTGTTTTGGAAGTAATTCAGACACTTTTAATGCCAATTCGATACCACTACCTACGGCAACAATATCAATGTCTTTTTTGAAATCTCTTCCGAGCAAAAAATCCCTCACAAATCCTCCAATAACGTAGCTTTCTACTTGGAGTTCTTGTGAAGCTTGAGCGATTACTTCGAAGATTTTATTATGTAAGGCTGATTTATAATTCATTTTTCAGTACTAGTTTGTAAGGAATATTGCCACGAATATTCGAATTTTTTAGATGATTATTCGTTTGTATTCTAAAGAATCGTTATTGAAATTCGCTATAATTGCCAATTTATTCCCTGAAACCAATAAATAATTCATTGCTTGCGCAATGTGCGAATCTGTAATTGATTTACAGCATTTTAATTCTAAAATTATTTTATCGAAAACTACAAAATCAGCATAAAACTTATGCTTTAAGATAACATCTTTGTATTTGATACTGTATTCTTTTTCTCTTTCGAAAAAAATCTTAGATTTTTCTAATTCGTATTCAATAGCATCTTTATAGACAATTTCTAAGAATCCTTTACTTAAGTTATTATGAATATCAAATAGGATGCCCATCAATTTATAGCTTTCATCTTTGTAAATAATATTTGTCATTTAAATTCGTTTATTCGGGGCCACTAATTTCTTCTTATAGATTATTTACGAATCACCTTCACCTGAGCATCATTTGTCAATTTTATAATGGTTGATGGCTTACCAGCAATTTTTTCGTGATGCAAATTTACAATATAGTCCACACCTTTTATAATTTCGGGGTTAATTTCTTTAAATGATTTTGGAGTGGCTTGCCCAGAAATATTTGCTGAGGTAGAAACTAAAGGTCTTTTCATGCGTTCCATTAATTTGAAACAAAATGGCTCTTTTACTAATCTAATTCCTAATGTTTTGTCACTTGCAATTAAATTCGTTGCTACATTTCTTGGATTGTCAAGTACTAAAGTAGTTGGATTCTCAGATAAATCTAAAATTTGCCAAGCTACTTCGGGAATTTCTTTAAACACATTGTACATCATTTTTTCACCATTCATAAGGCAAATCATGCTTTGAGTTTCAGCTCTTTGTTTGAGTTTATAGATTTTGGCTACAGCCTCTTGATTTGTTGCATCGCATCCAATTCCCCAAACTGTATCTGTAGGATAGAGGATTATCCCTCCGTTTTTTATAACCTCGTAAGCGTTAATGACTTCTTGATTTATGTCCATTTATTTGATGAAATTACAGTTTTATAATATGATTATAATTAATTTTATATCTAAATTTCAGCAAACCGTCTTCACCTTTTATGTCAATTCGCTGAATTTCATGATTTTTTTTAAATGGAAAACTATTTAATCTGTTGCCAATTCGCAAACCAAATTTTATTTCGTTTTTTTCCAATTGTAATTTAAAATTTGCATTTTCAGTTCCTTTTCGGGGGTAACTTCCATAAGGATAAGCTACTGAGGGATACACTTTCAAATTATTTTTTGAAATTATTTGTTTGCAAGCATCAAAATCAGATTTAATTTCGTCGTCTGACAATGAATTATAATCCCGATGTTTAAAGGAATGAAAACCAAATTCAACTAGTTCTAAATTAGTACTTTTTATCTGATCTAGGGTCATTATTTTTTCTGTCCCATTGTTCCATAAATCTGTTTTTCCGATATAAAAAAATGGAATATAAAACACGGCTTTTAGATTGTATTTTTTTAACAATGGTAATGCGTTAAGATATTGATTTTCAGTTACATCATCAAATGTCAGAACGATTGATTTTGAAGGGATTTGTTTCAAATTTTCCAGTTCTGATAAATGGAAACTAGTATATCCTTTTGATGTTAAATACTGAAATTGTTCTTCTAATTTTTCTGTTGAAATGGTTAAACCTTTACTGTCTTCTTTTCGTTCAGAAACATTGTGGTACATTAAGATGGGTAAACGCGACATATTGTTTTCGATTTAAAAACAAAAGTATTATATTTGTCTTTTAAAAGAAAACATTTTTACATATATTAATATGAATTTGAAACTATCGGTTTTTATTATTACCCAAAACGAAGAGCGCATTATTGAAGAATGTTTAAAAAAGCTGGATTGGGTAAACGAAATTATAGTTGTTGATTCAGGAAGTACAGACAATACCGTTGCAATTTGTGAAAAATACAAAGCCAAAGTTTTCTTTAATAAATTTGAAGGTTTTGGAACTCAAAAACAATTTGCACTTGATCAAACTAGCAATGATTGGGTACTTTCGTTGGATGCTGACGAAGTATTAACCGATGATTTAATTGCTGAAATTAAGTCAAATTTGGAATTTAACAACGCCAATTTTTCAGGTTTTTATATAAAATGCAGAATGGTTTTTTTTGGTAAGATATTTAATTATGGAAGTGAAAGCAATCGAAATATTTTACGATTGTTTAATAAAACAAAAGGAGGTTTTAATATAAACACTGTTCATGAGTCAATTGTTATTAATGGAACAACTAAAATATTAAAAAATCATTATTTACATTATTCTTATGCGTCTTTGTCAGCTTTTATAGATAAATTAAATAAATATACGCAATTGGGGGCTTTTAATAATTTTTCCAAAAATAAAAAATACAGTTTTTTGACCATAATTTTAAAAACAAAATTTGAATTTTTAAAAAAGTATTTCATTGAACTTAATTTTTTGAACGGTAAATACGGATTTTATTGGTCTTTTTTATCCTCTTTTTCTACATTTACAAAGTGTATGAAAACCAATGAATTTTACAAATAATAACTACAATTTAAATTATATTCATGCAATTATTTTTTTACATACTTTATTATCCTTTACTACTTATTGTATCTTATTTACCTTTTCGATTATTGTACATCCTCTCTGATTTTCTTTTTTTTATTATGTATTACGTTATCGGATACAGAAAAAAAGTAGTAAGCTACAATTTAAAGTTAGCTTTGCCTCACCTAACTGATGATGAACGGAAGATAATCGAACGAAAATCATTCCAACATCTCTGCGATATGTTTTTAGAAACCATGAAAACGATGTCTATTACACCAAAACAAATTGAAAAACGGTTTGTTTTTAAAAATATTGAAGTGTATCACGACTTAGAAAAAGAAGGTAAAAGTATCGCTTTAATGTGCGCGCATTATGCTAGCTATGAATGGGTTGTGTCTCTAAATAAAAAAATAAATTTTAAAGGATATGCTATTTATAAAAAAATAAGTAATAAGTATTTTGATAAACTTATTCGAGATATTAGATCAAAATTTAAAGCCTATTTAATTCATACTAGAGAAAGTATTTCTATAATTGAAGAAAATTCTTTGAATAACGAATTGTGTTTATATGGTTTTGCTAGCGATCAATCACCTTTGATAAAACCGCATACCTATTGGTCAAAATTTTTAAATATTGAGGTACCCATTCATACAGGTGCTGAACTTTTAGCAAAAAGATTTGATATGAATGTACTTTATTTAAAAGTTGAAAAGGTAAAAAGAGGTCATTATGAAGCTTATTTTGAAGTTTTGTCGGATAATGCGCGTTCAATTCCTGATTACCAAATTACAGATGTTTTTATGAAAAAAGTTGAAGAGCAAATTTATGCTGCTCCCGAGTTTTATATGTGGACACACAGGCGTTTTAAGCACATGGGAAAAAATAATTCGAACTAAATTTTAGTATAATTTTTATATTCAAAAAAACGGTATTTGGTCCATTTTTCAATATAATCTAAAAAGGTATGCTTTAATTTTTGTTTAGTTTTAATTTTTGTTGGATCAAAATCAAATTTCCAATTTTTATTTTCAATTCTATTTTTCATTGCCAATGGATGCGATTCATTGTAATGAAATAATTTTCCCGCATTATGAAACTCAAACGAATCAATATTAAATTCTTTATTTTCTTTTAATGTTTCGTCGGAATGCCAAAGTTTATTAAAATCTTTTACTTTTAATAAATAACCTTCGGGCGGTTTTACCCATCCATAATGATAAATTTCGGCTTTTATTGGTTTTACTCTTAATTTTCTGCCATTTAATCGAAATCCTTGGGCATCTCTATAAGATGAAATAGTAGGTAAATTTCTAACTACTCGAATTTCTTTTCGGTACCAATTTCTTGAATGTGCAAAATAGTCATACGAACCATAAAAATGTTTGTAGTCAAAAAGCAATCCTTCAACATTTTTATTAGCAAGGTGTTTTTTCATTTCAGCTAAAACAGTATCCAAGTATTTTTCATGTACACATTCATCACCTTGAATATAAAAACACCAATCTATATCTTTGCTAATAAACGACTTAGCTTTGTCTGTTTCAATGGCTAAAACTTTACCTCCTTCACGAAGAGAGTCGTCCCAAATGGTTTCAACAATTTTAATTTTATCAGATTTGATACTTCTAATTAATTCCAAAGTTGTATCGTCAGAATTTCCAACAGCAATTACAAATTCATCGCAAATTGGTAAAATTGATGTTATAGCTTCTAAAATAGGATAATCATATTTTATAGCATTTCTAATAAAGCTAAAACCAGCTACTTTCATTGTATTTTTTATTGCGAATATACTATTAAATTTTATTACAAATAAAATAAAAAAAAATAATTCAAAAAGAGAGCTATGAAATAAAAAAGTAGTAATTTTCGGCTTTGTAATTTGTATGAAAATTTCGGTAATAATAACGACATATAACGCTGAGGAATGGCTTCGAAAGGTACTAATTGGTTTTAGTATTCAATCGGAAAGTGATTTTGAAATTGTTATTGCTGATGATGGTTCAAATGAAAAAACTAAGCAAGTAATTGATTCATTTTCAGGAGTTTTTAAACATCCAATTCAGCATGTTTGGCATGAGGATAATGGATTTCAAAAGTGTAAAATTGTCAATCAAGCCATTCTAAAATCTAGTTCTGATTATCTATTATTTACAGATGGTGATTGCATTCCGAGAAACGATTTTGTAGCTATACATTTGGCAAATAAAGTTCAAGGCTACCTACTTTCTGGCGGTTATTTTAAGTTGCCCTTGTCTATTTCCCATTTAATTTCTGATGAAAATATACTTAATCAGGATTGTTTTTCAATAAAATGGTTACTCAAAAACGGTTTAAAATTAAATTTTAAGTTAACAAAACTTTCTAAAAATCGTATTTTTACAGCTTTCATGAATTGGATAACTCCTACCAAAAAAACATTTAATGGTCACAACACATCTTGTTTTAAAAAAGACCTCCTTGATGTGAACGGGTTTAATGAAAACATGAAATATGGAGGGTTAGATAGGGAACTTGGTGAACGATTATTTAATAACGGAATTTTAGCAAAACAAATAAGATATGCTACTACTTGCGTTCACTTAGACCATAAAAGAGGTTATAGTTCACCAGAAATATGGAAAAGCAATAATGAAATCAGGGTTTTTAATAGAAAAAATAATGTAACTTATATAAAATCAGGTATTTATCAAGATTAAACTAACTTTTCAATACTTTTTGATATTCTTCAATTAATTTTGTGGTAATCATTTCAGGAGTAAAGTTATTTATTGCAAATTGATAGGCGTTATCAGTGATTTGTTTTGTAAACACTGGATCAGTATAAAATTTCAAACAACTGATTGCTAAATTTTTAAAGTCAAATTTTGAACAAATAATTCCTGTTTGATTATTAAAAACCAACGATTCGCTTCCTCCATTTTTAACTGTAACTACAGGTTTTTTTGCCATAAAAAAATCAAGAATTGTTGATCCTAAACCTTCTGATTTTGAGGTAAATAAAAGTAAATCAATTTCCCGAATAATTTCTGGTACATTTGAAATAAATCCTAAAAAGTGAACGTTACTTTCAATTTCTAATTCTTTAACTTGTGCTTTAATTTCAGTCATTAACTTCCCATCACCAACAAGTACAAAACCAATTTCGGGGTTAAATTTTAATAATTCTTTTGCTGTTTTTAAAAAAGTATTGTGGTCTTTTTCAAACGTCATTGCTGCAATGTATCCAATTATGTATTTTTGCGTAATCCCATATTTGGTTTGAAGTAAATTTTTATTTTCGCTCGTGTTTTCAAAAATCATATCACCAATAACAATGGTTTTTTTATTTTTTGTTGACAAAAAAATAGTTTCTTCAACAGCTTTTGAAACACAAATAGTTAAATCTACATGTTTTGAAGCATATTTTATTTTTTTGCTAAACCATCCTGTAATAGGAAAAAGTACTTTTCTATCAATAATTAATTTAAAGTTTTTTATAAAAATTAATTTTATTAGCAAACCAATTGTGTGTGATTTTGAATCATGACAATGTAATATAACGGGTTTGTTTTTAATTAGTTTGGCAATTTTGAAAGCAATATAAATCAGATTGTAAAATGTAATAGTAAATGATTGATGTTCAATATTTTGGTTTATAGCGAAAGCTTCTAGTTTGCTTTTTTTTCTACATAAAAGTAGTTGTTTAACACCTCTTTTATGTAATTCTTCCATTTGCCAAGCCAGCTGTCGTTCGCCACCACGCCAGTGTTTTTGTGTGTTAAAATGAATAACTTCCATTGGTTAGCTGTTTATTTTTGTGTACAATGAATCCCAAATTGAGGCTAGTTTTTCATCATTAAATTTTTGTACAAATTCAAAACCTTGCGTTGCAATTTCTTTTCTTTTGGTTTCATTTTGCCATAAATCTAAAATGGCAGTTTGTAAATCTTCAACAGAATTTGGATTGATATAAATACTACTTGGCCCGCCAGCCTCAGGAAAAACGCCATATTTATTTGTAATAACTGGGGTTTTGGAATAAAGTGCTTCAATAATCGGTATTCCAAATCCTTCAAAAATAGAGGGGTAAACAAAAACGGTTGCTAACCTGTAAATGCAAGCTAATTCAAATTGACTAATGTTTGACAGATAAAAAACATTTGTCATTTTATTTTTTTCAATATATGAATCTATTTCAGAATAATAACTTGTTTTTTCTCCAATTAGCAGCAACGGTATTTCAGTTTTTTTAACCGATTTTACAATGGTTAACGCATTTTTTCGTGGCTCAATTGTACCTACATTTAATATGAATTTTTCTGGCAAATTGAATTTGTTTCGAACTATTTCTAAATCAGAATCCGCTATAAACTCTTTAAAAATAGCTGCACAACCTTGATAAATTACGTCAATTTTTTGCGGATTAATTTTTAAAAAATCAACAATATCTTGTTTTGTTTGTTCAGAAATGGCAATTATTTTATCACTTTTTTTAGCAGCATATTTGAATTTAAAAAAATGAATTTTCCTGTCCAAAATGGGATAAAGTTTTGGGTATCTCATGAAAATCAAATCATGAATAGTAACTATTTTTTTTATTTTTTTTGGAATAAAAAAAGGGATTTCACCTGATAAACCATGGTAAATAGCAATTTTATCTTTTAATAATTCCGATGAAATACCAAAAGTTCTCCATAAACTTTTCAGTTTTTTTGATAAAAATGAATCAGGTTTTTTTTCAATAATTGAACTTGAAGTAGTTGAAAATAAATTTTTAGTTTGATTTTTTGGATTGTATAAAACATACTGATTTTCAGGATAATATTTAGCTAAAATTCGTATTAAATCTCTACTGTAATTACCCAATCCGGTTGTGTTATGAAACAATCTTTTAGCATCAAAACCTATTTTCATCTTTTAAGTAATTAAACGGCTACGTCATATTCTCTAAGCGCATCGTTTAGAGAGGTTTTTAAATCAGTTGATGGTTTTCGTTTACCAATAATTAAAGCACAAGGTACTTGATACTCACCAGCTTCAAACTTTTTGGTGTAACTCCCCGGAATCACTACTGACCTTGCGGGTACAAATCCTTTATATTCAACAGGTTCTGGGCCTGTTACATCAATTATTTTTGTGGATGCCGTTAAACATACATTAGCACCTAAAACAGCTTCTTTTTCTACTCTAACTCCTTCAACCACAATACATCTAGAACCTATAAATGCGCCATCTTCAATAATAACGGGTGCAGCTTGTAATGGTTCCAAAACACCACCAATACCAACACCACCAGAAAGATGCACGTTTTTGCCTATTTGAGCACAACTTCCTACTGTTGCCCATGTATCAACCATTGTACCTTCGTCAACAAATGCGCCAATATTTACATAACTTGGCATTAAAATTACACCGCTTGAAATATAAGCTCCATACCTAGCTACAGCTGGCGGTACCACTCTTATTCCTTTTTCAGCATAACCTGTTTTCAAAATCATTTTATCGTGATATTCAAAAATACCAACCTCGTGTGTTTCCATTTTTTGAATAGGAAAATACATTACAACGGCTTTTTTTACCCATTCATTTACTTGCCAGCCATTTTCAATAGGTTCTGCAACTCGTAATTTCCCTTCGTCAAGTAAAGAAATCACTTCTCTAATGGCTACCAACGTAGCTTCATCTTTTAATAATTCTCGGTTTTCCCAAGCTTTTTCAATGGTTAATTGTAATGGATTCATGGTTGTATTTTTTTGCAAATATAACTTTTTTATAAGTAATCAAATTCAAAATAATAGTAAAATTGTGCTTTTTTTTCCTATTTTTACACTTTACTAAACTATTAAAGTATGCCAAGAATTTTAGCTATTGATTACGGATTAAAAAGATCTGGTATTGCTGTTACCGACGAACTAAAAATTATTGCTTCGGGATTGACTACAATTCCTTCTGATACAATTATACCTTTTCTAAAAAATTATTTTGAAAAAGAAAAAGTACAAGAGGTAATCATTGGCGAACCCAAACAAATGAATGGCTTACCGTCTGAAAGTGCCGTTATTATTGACAAATTTGTTAATCAATTTCAATCTAATTTTCCTTCAATGAAAATGACTAGAGTTGATGAACGATTTACTTCTAAAATGGCATTCCAAACCATGATTGACAGCGGATTGAAAAAAAAACAACGTCAAAACAAAGCTTTAATTGATGAAATTGCTGCCACAATTATGTTGCAAGATTTTTTAAATAAGTAATTTTAAATGTTATTCATAATCAATTAGTTAGATTTTATTCCCCTAATTGCATGCAGTTTGTATTTAACTTAATCATTGTTACTATGTTGCATTTTGCCCAAATTTTATTAATTTTGCGACTTAAACTAGCAATATGATACTACCAATTGTAGGATATGGCGATCCTGTTTTAAGAAAAGTAGGCGAAAACATACCTCAGGATTATCCAAATTTGAATGATTTAATCGCTAACATGTACGACACCATGTATAATGCGTGTGGGGTTGGATTAGCCGCGCCTCAAATTGGTTTGGCGGTTCGACTTTTTGTAATTGATACCGAGCCCTTTAGTGATAGTGATGATTTGTCTGAAAAAGAACAAGACCAACTTCGTGGATTTAAACAAACTTTTATTAACCCCAAAATGCTTGTTGAAGAAGGTGACGAATGGAGCTTTAATGAAGGTTGTCTTAGTATTCCTGATGTTCGTGAAGATGTGTACAGAAACGAAAAAATTACTATTGAATACTTTGATGAAAATTTCAATAAAAAAACCGAAGTTTACGACGGATTAATTGCACGAGTTATTCAACATGAATACGATCATATTGAAGGAATTTTGTTTACCGACAAAATATCTTCATTGAAAAAAACGTTAATAAAAAAGAAATTGCAAAATATTATGGATGGTAAAGCTCATCCTGATTATAGAATGCGTTTTGCCAACAAAAAAGGAAGATAACAATTAAAATATAAATAAAGATTAAAAATGAATATCGAAAAAATATTATCTATTTCTGGAAAACCAGGGTTGTATGCTTTAAAAGTTCAAACTCGTTCAGGATTTGTAGCCGAATCATTAATTGACGGTAAAAAAATTACCGTAGGCATGAAAAGTAATGTCAGTTTACTTTCTGAAATTTCATTATATACCTATTCTGAAGAAAAACCTTTAGCTGATGTTTTACGTGCTATTGCCGTTAAAGAAAATGAAGGTCCAGCTATTTCTCATAAAGATGATAATGATAAACTTACAGCTTATTTTTTGACAGTTGTTCCTGATTATGACCAATCTAGAGTATATCCATCAGATATTAAGAAAATTCTAAATTGGTATAATATCTTGCAATCCAAAGGTTTGGTTTCTAAAGAAGAACCAAAAATCGAAAATGCTGAAACTGTAAAAGAAGAAGTTGTTAAAGAAGTAAAAGTTAAAAAAACTACTGCCAAAAAAGCCGAATAGTTTATAATTAACTAATAAATAAATCCTGTCTTGTTTTTTACTTGGCAGGATTTCTTATTTTTACAAAAATCAAAAAAAATGAATACACGACAACAAAAATTAGATGCTTTTGGTCGATTATTGGATATTATGGACGATTTGCGAGAAAAATGCCCATGGGATAAGAAGCAAACACTCGAGTCACTTCGTCATTTAACTATTGAAGAAACCTACGAATTGGGTGACGCAATTTTGGACAATAATTTACAAGAAATCAAAAAAGAATTGGGAGACGTTTTGTTACACATTGTTTTTTATGCTAAAATAGGTAGCGAAACCAACGATTTTGACATTGCCGATGTATGCAATGAAATTTGTGAAAAATTAATTCACCGCCATCCACACATTTACGGCGACGTGGTGGTACAAAACGAAGAAGAAGTTAAACAAAATTGGGAAAAATTAAAGCTCAAAGAAGGTAAAAAATCAGTTTTAGAAGGTGTTCCAAAAGGTTTACCTGCATTAGTAAAAGCCAGTCGAATTCAAGACAAAGTGAAAGCTGTTGGCTTTGATTGGGAAGAGTCGCAACAGGTTTGGGAAAAAGTTGAAGAGGAAATAAATGAATTTAAACACGAAGTGGCTCAAGGAAATCAAGATAAAATGGAAGCCGAATTTGGC
Organism: Flavobacterium sp.; assembly: GCA_044373115.1. Taxonomy (GTDB): domain Bacteria; phylum Bacteroidota; class Bacteroidia; order Flavobacteriales; family Flavobacteriaceae; genus Flavobacterium. Next base: position 71,305 of record JBILQQ010000004.1, on the reverse strand, counting down.
GACGTGCTTTTTTCCATGATTAATTACGCCCGATTTGTAAACATCAACCCCGAAGATGCCTTGGAACGAACCAACAAAAAATTCATCAAACGTTTTCAATATTTAGAAAGTAAAGCCGATCAATTAGGTAAATCATTGTCTGATATGACACTTGCCGAAATGGATGTTTTTTGGGAAGAAGCAAAAAAAACATAATTCACACTATTTTTTATTATATTTGAAAATCAATTTAAACTATATGTCAGATAAAACTACCGAATTAAAACGCTCTTTAGGTCTTCTTGATGCAACAAGTCTTGTTGCCGGCTCCATGATTGGTTCAGGAATATTTTTGGTAACCGCAGCTATGGCACGCGATGTGGGTTCTGCCGCTTGGATTTTAGTTATTTGGTTGGTAACGGGTTTGTTAACCATGTCAGCTGCACTAAGTTACGGCGAACTCGCAGGCATGATGCCAAATGCTGGCGGACAATTTGTATATATTCAAAGAGCCTACGGTAAATTAATTTCGTTTCTTTACGGATGGACCGTTTTTACCGTGATTCAAACAGGGGTAATTGCAGCAGTAGCCGTTGCTTTTGCCAATTATACCGCTGTTTTTTTTCCCGTTTTAGAAAATAAAATTCTTACAATTGGTGATACTTTTGCTTTTTCCAACAAGCAATTAGTTGCAATGATATGTATCATTTTGCTTACCTATATCAACACAAAAGGAGTGCAAAATGGTAAAATGATTCAACTTATTTTCACATCGGCTAAGCTTATTGCTCTTTTTGCGCTTATCATTTTAGGATTGTATGTTGGGCTTCAATCTGATGTTTTTACCAACAATTTCAGCAATATGTGGGAAGCAAGCAAAACCGTTTTAGAAAAAGACGGCACGCTTACCATAACCAAATTATCAGGAATTGCGCTACTTGGCGCCATGGGAGCAACCATCATCAACTCACTTTTCTCTAGCGATTCTTGGAACAATGTCACCTTCATTGCAGGCGAAATAAAAAACCCGCAAAAAAACATACCTCGAAGTCTATTTTTAGGCACATTACTCGTAACAATTATTTATATTTTAGCAAATTTAGCCTATCTAGCCTTACTTCCAGTACACGGAAATCCAGGCGATTTATCGGTGGCTCAAAACGGAATCATGTTTGCCAGCCAAGATAGGGTAGGAGCAGCCGCAGCCAGCGTAATCATGGGCAACGTAGGCGTTTTTGCAATGGCAGCACTCATCATGGTTTCTACTTTTGGTTGCAATAGCGGTATCATTTTATCGGGTGGACGACTTTTTTATGCCATGGCAAAAGACGGATTATTCTTTAAACAAGCCACACATTTAAACCAAAACCAAGTACCTGCAAAGGCACTTTGGATGCAATGCATTTGGGCATGTGTACTCTGTATATCAGGTAAATACAGCGATTTATTAACCTATTCCACCTTTGCCTCGCTACTATTTTACATATTAACCATTGCTGGATTATTTATTTTAAGAAAAAAAGAACCCAATGCCGATCGACCTTACAAAGCCTTCGGATATCCATTTGTACCCCTATTATACATCGTAATTTCCTTACTTATTTGCATGTCATTATTGGTTTACGACACCCTCAATACAGGTTTAGGACTACTAATTGTACTACTCGGAATCCCCGTTTATTACCTATTTTTAAACAAAAAACAATAACATGCAGCCACCCTATTACGCCGTAATTTTCACCTCCAAAAGAACTAATATCGACCTAGACTACCAAGAAATAGCACAAAAAATGGTCGAACTAGCCCAACAACAAGAAGGATATTTAGGCATCGAATCAGCCAGAGAAGAAATCGGCATCACCGTTTCCTACTGGAAATCCCTCGAAGCAATAAACCTCTGGAAACGCAACCTAGACCACATACAAGCACAACGCAACGGCATAGCCAATTGGTACGAAAATTACACCGTTCGCATAGCCCTTGTCGAAAGAGAATACTCCTTTCAAAAAGTGTAATACCATTTTTTAGAAGCACACCATCCCGTTCCAAACGGCGTTTAGTCCCGCTCTCGCCTTTATCTTGCTCCGTAAACTACGCAAGGATATCGGCTCCATCGGGGCTAGAATAGACAAGTAGTTTTTCAGTTGACTTTTTTGAGTTGCAGAGTTGCAGAGTTGCAAATAAACTCGAGTTAAACCAAACCAATTATATCCCCCATCGGTTTATCAAAAAGTTTTTTGTTAGCATTCCATGAGAATTTAGTCTTTTTTTTTATCAAAAACCTTAATGCACCTTAATGCCTTAATGGTAAATAAAAACAGTTTTGTATCCATTTTTTTGTTATTTTTGTAGGAAAGATTGTGAGGTTTTTTCACAGTTTGACGTTGAAATTAATTTTAAACAAACATTGGGTAAAAAATGAAAAATAAAGTCACGTTTTCAATTATATTGTTTGCTATAATTTTAATTACTGTTTTTCTTTTTAAAAAAGAGGAATACAATTTCGGTGAAGTAATAGAAAAACAAGAACTTACTAGCGTTGAAAAAACAAATCAACTACTGAAAACGACTAAGGGAAGTATTGACTTAACAAACGACATATATTTAAACTGGTCAATAAAAATATTTATTGAAAAAGAACATAAAATCGAATTTTGCGAAAGTATTGATGCAAGGTATATCTGTAAAATTGATGACAAAGATTATTATGGTTCAGATTTTAGAATGGAATTTCCAAAAAACGAACTTGAAGAATTATCAATTTTTATAAATAATAAATTTATTAAACTAGAGGTTTCACAAATCTATAATCCAAATCACAGTGGTCAATTAAGTAAAAATCAATTCAAGCTAGAAAAACATAAAGATTTTTATGTACTTTATGCTTTCTTTTCTGATGGAGCTGGAACTTACACTACAAATTGGAAAATAACGGATTCTAATTCTAAAAGAAGTGAATTATCGAATGATGAAAATGATTTTGAGTGGCAAAGCAATAATTAAAAAAATCTTCTGCCTTCACCTAGAATTTCATTCCAACTGAAAGCCAAGCAAATAAACTCGAGTTAAACCAAACCAATTATATCCCCCATCGGTTTATCAAAAAGTTTTTTGTTAACATTCCATGAGAATTTAGTTCTTTTTTTTTATCAAAAACCTTAACGCTCCTTAATGCCTTAATGGTAAAAAAAAAACAGTTTTTTATCCCGCCAATTTTTTCAATTTTGCTCTATCCAAAATGGATATTGCTTTTCCCTTTAAAGAAATAAGTCCCAACTTATTAAACTCAGATAACAATCGAATACAACTTTCGGTAGCTGTGCCAATAATACTTGCTAATTCATCTCTTGATAGTTGAATTTTTAAAGTGTTGTTCTCATTTGTACCAAAATTTTCTTCTAAGTTAAGTAGGGTATATGCGAGTCGTTCTTTTACACTTTTTTGTGCCATGCCAACCATCAAATCATCGGCTTCTTTCAAGTCGCCACAAATGGTTTTCATCACATTCATTGAAAACTGATTATTTTTATTAAAAAACTGTATCACTTCACTTTTTGGAATAAAACAGATTTCCATATCCTCCAAAGCAATTGCACTCAAATTGGCAGGCTCGTCACTAATTAATGATCGCTGTCCAAGCAATTCGCCTTTTTTAGCAAGTTTTACAATTTGATCCTTTCCGTTTGCACTCAATTTGGTCATCTTACAAATGCCATCTTTTACACAAAAAACACCATTTACTGACTCTCCTTCTTCAAAAATAGGTTCTCCTTTTCTTACAATTTTGGACACTTTACAATGTGCCATTGTAAGTAATTCTTCTTTATTTAAGGCTTTTAACGAGCTTATTTCTCTAACAATACATTGTTCGCAGTTACTCATAATTTATAGGTTTGGGATGTACAAATTTAATTAATTAATATGATAATTGTCATATTTTAAACCACAAAAGTTAAAGAATTTTGCAACAGGTAAAATGAGTAAAGTTATGGAATCAAACAACTGTTTCCATTGTGGTATTGAAATAATAAAATCAGAACAAATTGTTTTTGATGAAAAAAAATTTTGTTGTAATGGTTGTAAAACTGTATATGAAATTTTTAGTCAAAACGACATGGCCTGCTATTATGATTTCGAAAAATCACCTGGAGCAACCCCACAAGAAACATTAGGTAAATATGATTTTTTAGACAATGAAGAAATCGTCACAAAACTATTGGAGTTTCAAGAAAATGAAACCGCTATTATTTCACTGTACATTCCTCATATTCATTGCAGTTCATGTATTTGGATTTTGGAAAATCTACAACGTCTTCAAGAAGGGATAACTGCTTCTCAAGTTAATTTTCCTGAGAAAAAAGTTCGTGTTACATATAAATCAAATGAAGTTACATTGAAGCAAATTGTACTTCTTTTGAGTTCTATTGGCTATGAACCTTATATTAGTTTGGAAAATTACGAAACAGGAAAACACAAAGTTGACCGAAGTCTAACCTACAAAATAGGTGTTGCTTTTTTCTGCTTCGGAAACATCATGCTGCTTTCTTTTCCCGAATATTTTGAAGTAAAAGAGTTTTGGATAGATCAATATCGTGGCTTTTTTAGATGGTTGATATTTGCTTTAGCATTACCCACTTTTTTCTATTCGGCAAGTGGATATTATGTTGCAGCTTGGAACAGTATAAAATCCAAATTATTAAATATTGAAATTCCAATTGCATTGGGCATCATTGTTATGTTCATTAGAAGTACTGTCGATATCATTTTTGATTATGGGCAAGGTTTTTTTGACAGTATGGCAGGCCTAATATTTTTTATGCTTCTTGGTAAATTATTTCAACAAAAAACATACGATTTTTTATCATTTGAAAGAGATTATAAATCGTATTTTCCAATAGCAGTTACTAAAATCACAACTTCAGGTGACGAAATTCCGGTTTCTGTTTATGATATTGAAAAAGGAGATAGGTTGCTCATTAGAAACCAAGAATTAATTCCTGTTGATGGGATTTTAATTTCTGAAAATGCGTCTTTAGATTACAGTTTTGTTACAGGTGAAGCTTTACCTATCGATAAAAAATCGGGAGATAAAGTTTTTGCTGGGGGTAAGCAATTGGGTAAGGTAATAGAAATGGAAGTTCTTTTTTCTGTTTCGCAAAGTTATTTAACTCAATTGTGGAGCAATGATATTTTTCAAAAAAATATTGAAATCAAACACAAAACTATCACCGATAAAATAAGCCGTTATTTTACGCCAGCTTTACTTATTTTATCAATACTAGCTTTTATTTATTGGTTTTTTATTGACGTTTCAACTGCTTTTAATGTGTTTACAGCCATTTTAATTGTTGCTTGTCCGTGCGCTTTGGCTTTAACCGCTCCTTTTACTTTAGGTAATGTTTTGCGAATAATGGGTAACCGAAAATTATATCTTAAAAACGCAACCGTCATTGAGCAATTGGCACGTGTTGACACGATTGTTTTTGATAAAACGGGAACTATAACTTCTCATAAAAAATCGGCAATAACATTTGAAGGCACTTATTCCGATTCCGATTTGATTTTATTTAAAAATCTTATAAGAGGTTCCAATCACCCACTCAGTCGCAGATTATATGATTATTTACCTCACGTTGCAAAAAAATCTATTGAACATTTTAATGAAATAACGGGTGCTGGAATTGAAGGAATTATTGATGGACATTCTATAAAAATTGGTTCTGCAAATTTTGTTGGGACAAATGATACTAATAATTTGAAACAAACATTGGTTCATATTTCTATAAATAATAACTATTTAGGTAAATTTATTTTTGATAATCAATACCGTGATGGACTTAAAGATTTGTTTAAAAAATTGAGTTTAACTTATAAGCTAATTGTATTATCTGGAGATAATGATGGCGAGCGTGAATCATTACAACAACTACTTCCATCTAATACTGATTTAATATTTAATCAAAAACCCGAACAAAAACTCGACTTTATAAAAAAATTACAAGAAAATGGGGGCAATGTAATGATGGTTGGTGATGGATTAAATGACGCGGGTGCACTAGCTCAAAGCAATGTTGGAATTTCTATTTCAGAGAATGTGAATGTATTTTCTCCTGCGTGTGATGGTATTTTAGACGCAAGTCAATTTGAAAAAATTGCTTTTTTCTTGCAGTATTCAAAAAATGCTATGCGTACAATTTATATGAGTTTTGGGTTGTCCTTGTTGTATAATATCATTGGATTAAAGTATGCTATTTCGGGGGATTTATCTCCAATTTTTGCTGCCATTATAATGCCTTTGAGTACAATAACCATTGTCAGTTTTGTTACTATAATGACAAATATTTTTGCTAAAACTAAATAATTTTAACAATATATTAAGAACTGATATTTATCATGTTTTTTGTGAATTGGTCATAGTAATTTTGTTACATAATTATTAGGTATGAGTGTTATATATATTTTAATTTCTATCAGTATTGTCGTAGCAATTGGTTTTCTAGTTGCTTTTGTATTGGCTGTTAAGTCGGGTCAGTATGATGATGATTATACCCCATCAGTTCGAATGTTATTTGATGACGAACTAAAAAAAACATCAAAGAAAAGTGAAAAATCAACAATAAAACAAAATTAATTATGGAGATGCAACAATTTTATTATGACAACAAAATTGTAAAAAAGTTCATTTACGCTACCATTGTTTTTGGTGTAGTGGCAATGCTAGTAGGGCTTTTAGAAGCTTTCTTTTATCTTTTCCCAAATTTAACTGATGGAATATCATGGTTGAGTTATGGAAGGTTAAGACCTTTGCATACGAATGCAGCAATTTTTGCATTTGTAGGAAATGCAATGTTTGCAGGAATTTATTATTCGTTGCAACGATTGTTAAAAGCCAGAATGTTTAGTGACTTTTTGAGTAATTTAAATTTTTGGGGATGGCAATTAATCATTGTTGCCGCAGCAATTACTTTACCTTTAGGAATGTCAACTTCAAAGGAATATGCCGAGTTAGAATGGCCTATCGACATTGCCATCGCTCTTATTTGGGTGGTATTTGGTATTAATATGATTGGAACATTATTAAAAAGAAGAGAACGTCATTTGTATGTTGCCATCTGGTTTTACATTGCAACTTTTGTTACCGTTGCAGTTTTACATATTTTCAATAGTTTAGAGTTACCTGTTTCATTAACAAAGAGTTATTCGGTTTATGCAGGTGTACAAGATGCATTAGTACAATGGTGGTATGGGCATAATGCAGTAGCATTTTTCTTGACTACTCCTTATTTAGGATTGATGTATTATTTTGTGCCAAAAGCTGCTAACAGACCTGTTTATTCGTACCGACTTTCAATAATCCATTTTTGGTCGTTAATCTTTATTTATATTTGGGCTGGACCGCACCATTTATTGTATTCAGCACTTCCAAATTGGGCTCAAAATTTAGGTGTTGTATTTTCAATTATGTTAATTGCACCATCTTGGGGAGGTATGATCAATGGTTTGTTAACCTTAAGAGGTGTTTGGGATAAAGTTCGTGTGGAACCTGTATTAAAATTCTTTGTTGTAGCAATTACGGGTTACGGAATGGCAACTTTTGAAGGACCAATGTTATCTCTTAAAAATGTAAATGCTATTGCGCACTTTACCGATTGGATCGTTGCTCACGTGCACGTTGGGGCTCTTGCTTGGAATGGTTTCATGGCTTTTGGTATGATTTATTGGTTGGTTCCAAGAATGACAAAAGGAAATTTATATTCTACCAAATTGGCCAACTTCCATTTCTGGATTGGTACACTCGGAATTATATTATATGCTTTACCAATGTATGTTGCAGGTTTTGTTCAAGCTTCTATGTGGAAACAATTCAATCCAGACGGTTCTTTAGTGTATGGAAATTTCCTTGAAACGGTTAAAGAAATCATGCCAATGTATGCCATGAGAGCTGCAGGTGGTACAATGTACTTAATTGGAATGTTGGTTTTAGTTTATAACATTATCCAAACAGTTAGAGCCAATGCTGCTGTAGAAGATGAATTGGCAGAAGCTCCAGCATTACAATCTATTAGTTCTGGAAGAATTAAAGGTGAAAAATTCCACCCATGGTTAGAAAGAAAACCAATCCAATTGACAATTTTAGCGACAATTGCTATTTTAATTGGTGGAGTGATTCAAATTGTGCCTACCATCATGGTAAAATCAAATATTCCAACCATTACAAGTGTTAAGCCATATACACCACTCGAATTAGAAGGTAGAGATTTATACATTCGTGAAGGCTGTGTTGGTTGTCACTCTCAAATGGTTCGACCTTTTAGAAGTGAGGTAAAACGTTATGGTGTGCAAGCAAAAGCAGGTGAATTTGTATATGACCATCCATTTTTATGGGGCTCAAAACGTACAGGTCCAGACTTGTTACGCGTGGGAGGTAAGTACAATGACAATTGGCATTTCAACCATTTTTGGGATCCACAAAGTATTTCAAATGGATCAATTATGCCAGGTTACAAATGGTTGTTTGATAACAAATCGATGGATATTTCATTGATTGAAAAGAAAATGAAAGCCATGAGAGAATTAGGTGTTCCTTATACTGATTATGAAATTGCAAATGCAAAAAAACTAATCAACATTCAATCTCAAAAAATTGAAGACAACCTTCATTCTGACCCTGATTTTGTAAAAAGTTACGAAAATAGTAAGAAAAAAGCTGCTGCAAATGGTGAACAATTTGTACCAATGAAAGACAGAGAAATTGTAGCAATGATTGCATACATGCAACGCTTGGGAACAGATATCAAAGTAAAAGATAATTCTAAAAAATAGTACGATGTTTGAACAAATAAAACACAATTTGGAAACTATTGCTAATGTGGCAATGTACCCAGTAACCTCGTTACTAATATTCTTTTTCTTCTTTGTAGGTTTAGCTTTTTGGGTATTTTCATACAAAAAGGAAAAAATCGACGAAATGAGTCAAATTCCATTAAATGATAATTTAAAAAAGTAAAAAATGAAAAAATTACTTCCAATATACGTTAGAGTTCCGCTAATTTTTTTCACCGTGTTTGGTGCGATGGAATTCTTTATTGATTCAGGTGATCGACCTGCATTTATAAAATACCCTATGGTTTCTATATTTCTATTTGTATTTTTATTTTTAATAATTGCTTTAGAAATTACTATTGGAGCGGTAAATAATGTGATGTATCAAATAATGACTGAGGAACAGAAAAAATTGGTTGATGAAGCATCTTCTATTAGTATCCAAGATTCTGAATGGTACAAAAAGCTGATGAAAGCTTTAACAAAAGCCGAACCTATTGAAAATGAAGCCAATTTATTGTTAGACCACGATTATGATGGTATCAAAGAATTAGATAATAATTTACCGCCTTGGTGGGTGTATTTATTCTACTTATGTGTTGGTTTTGCGGCTGTTTACTTAATTCGTTTTGAAATAATGGGTGGCGATAATCAAGAAATGGAACTCCAAAAAGAAATGGAACAAGCCAGAATTGAAATTGAAGAATACCAAAGAACGGCTCCAGACTTAATGGACGAAAACACTGTTACTTTATTAACTGAGCCCGCAGCTTTAGACAAAGGAAAAGCAATTTTTACTGAAAACTGTGTTGCTTGTCATCGTGCAGATGGTGGAGGTCAAATTGGTCCTAACTTAACTGACCCTAACTGGATTTTGGGTGGTGGTATCAAAAATGTTTTCCATACTATCAAAAACGGAGGACGTGACGGAAAAGGAATGATTGCTTGGACTGATTTAAAACCAAAAGAAATCCAAATGGTTGCTAGTTATGTTATTTCTTTACAAGGAAGTAATCCAAAAGATCCAAAGGCTCCAGATGGTGATGTTTGGGTTGATGATTCTAAACCTGCGGTGGCATCTGCTACTACTGCAACAGATACAACAACGGTTAGTAAATAATAGTTAAAAAATATAAGTATGTCTGAGTCATTTGATGATGAAAATTTTAGAGATGTCATTGGTACTATTGACGAATCTGGAAAAAGAAAATTTATTTTTCCAAAACAACCAAAAGGTAAATTTTATGATTACAGAAAATTAGTAAGTTATTTTTTACTAATCACTTTAATTGCCAATCCGTTTATTAAAATTAACGGAAACCAATTCATGATGTTTAACGTCTTGGAGCGTAGGTTTAACATATTTGGATTCCCATTTTGGCCTCAAGATTTTTACCTTTTTGTGATGGCAATGATTATCGGAGTGGTCTTTGTGATACTTTTTACGGTAATCTATGGTAGAATTTTTTGCGGATGGATTTGCCCGCAAACTATTTTTCTTGAAATGGTTTTCAGACGTATTGAATATTGGATAGACGGAGATCGTGGTGCACAATTACGACTTCAAAAACAAGTATGGAATGCCGAAAAAATCAGAAAACGTTTACTTAAATGGTTCGTGTTTTTCATTATTTCATTCGGAATTGCAAACGTCTTTTTAGCTTATATCATAGGTAGTGATCGTTTGTTTTTAATGGTAGAAGAGGGACCATTTAACCACATGAGTAATTTTATTGCCTTACTCATTTTTACTTCTGTTTTCTATTTTGTTTTTGTCTGGTTTAGAGAGCAAGTTTGCATCATTGCTTGTCCTTATGGGCGTTTGCAAGGTGTTTTGTTAGATAATAAATCAATTAATGTTGCTTATGATTTTGTTCGTGGCGAAAAAGAAACTGGTAGAGCTAAATTCAATAAAAACGAAGACCGTTCCACAACAGGAAAAGGGGATTGTATTGATTGTCATCAATGTGTAAATGTCTGTCCTACAGGAATCGACATCAGAAACGGAACGCAGTTAGAATGTACCAACTGCACAGCTTGTATAGATGAATGTGATGCTATCATGAAATCAGTAGGATTGCCAAATGGTCTTATTCGATATGCATCAGAAGATGAAATTGAGAAAAAAGAACCGTTCAAGTTTACAACCCGAATGAAAGGATACACCGTTGTATTGGGTATTTTAATTTCTCTCTTCATCGGATTACTATTTTTACGAAACGATGTAGAAGCTACTGTATTGCGTTTACCGGGTCAATTATTTCAACACAAAGGCGATAAAATAAGTAACATTTATACTTTCAAAATTGTAAATAAAACGGTTAAAGATTATGATAAAGTTCATTTTGAATTAATCAATCAAAAGGGTGAAATTAAAATGGTTGGCAACAAAACGTTCTTTGTACAAAAACAAGGAATGTCTGAAGGAACTATGTTTATCGAAATCAATCAGTTTATTTTAAAAAGCGATAATACAAAATTGCAAATTGGTGTATATAACGGAACAGAATTGCTAGAAACAGCCAAAACATCCTTTCTTTCACCAAGAAGTTTTGATTAATTAAAAAAATAATATCATGAAAATTAATTGGGGAACAGCCATCGTCATTGCTTTTGCATCTTTTATGTTGTTTATTTTGTATTTTGTGTTTAAAGTACAATCAAATTCAAAATACGACAACGAATTGGTTGTTGAAGAATATTACAAACACGATGCAAATTACCAACAAGAACTTGTAAAATTGCAAAATGGTGCCGATTTGAAAGAAAAACCAACTTTCACTAAAACAACTAATGGAATTGAAATTTCTTTCCCTAAATCATTTGATATCAATAACATAACAGGTAATGTGTCCTTATATAGATCGTCCAACAAAAAACTTGATTTTGAAGTACCCATTTCATCCTCAAGTGCCACTTTACTCATACCTAAAAAAAGGCTGGTGGGCGGTCTTTGGGACATTACCATCAACTGGAAATACAATAACGTCGAGTATATTTCTAAAGAAACAATCTATTACTAAATGCTATATTCTGCCTTCATTTTCGGACTTATTAGCAGCCTGCATTGCATCGGAATGTGCGGCCCCATTGCTTTGATGCTCCCTGTAGATAGAAAAAATGAAGCAAAAAGAGTACTACAAACGTTCTTATACCATATCGGAAGGTTAACCGCCTATGCAACACTAGGTTTACTTTTTGGCTTGCTTGGAAAAGGTTTTCAACTAGCTGGTTTTCAGCAACAAGTATCCATATTGGTCGGAATCGCAATCATCATCATCACACTCGTTCCCGAAAAAATTTTCATGAAATACAACTTTTCTAAACCTGTTTACAAAATCATTTCAAAAGTAAAATCAACCCTCGGGCAACAGTTCAAACGAAAATCCTTAGATTCCTTTTTTACCATAGGATTACTCAACGGCTTTTTGCCCTGCGGATTGGTTTATGCAGCCCTTTTTGGCGCCATTGCCATGCAAAGTGCCACACTAGGAGTTGCCTACATGGTACTTTACGGACTTGGCACCGTACCCATGATGTCGGCAGTTGTCTTGCTATCCAATTTAATCACCCAATCATGGCGACACAAAATGCAACAAGCCATACCCGTTATAGCAATTATCATCGGCTCCCTATTCATAATCAGAGGACTAGGACTCGGAATACCCTACATATCACCAAGCGACATGAGCCTATTTGTCAAAGCAAACCCCAATTGTCATTAAATAAATTACAAAATAATGCCCCATATTTTTTGTAAACTAAACCGCCAAATTTTATATTTAGCGGTTTTTTTTGTAGCACCCAACCCCGTTTCAAAAGCCATTTTGTCCCGCTATCGCCTTTATCTCCTTCGCCCTACGGGACTTCAGGAGGATATCGGCTCTATCGGGGCTAGATTTGACATATTGTTTTTCAGTTGACTTTTTGTTGAGTAGCAAAGTTGCAAAGTTAAAGAGTTTATAAATTTGTGCAAATTTGTGAAATTTGTGGTTAAACCAATTGAAATTGAAATTGACATTTTTCAAAATTTTATTCTACTAATCAATTCCAAGTTTATGATCATTCCATTCAACAATGGACTTTTGTTCTGTTTCCGTCGGTATATTTTTAGGTGTTGTAAACACATTGATTACTGATTTGTTCAAGTTATAATTTTATCGTTTAATGCTTAACACATTTTGAAATCTGTTTTCGATATTTTTGTATTTTTGTAGCTATTTAAGAAATTAGTTTTATATGAAATTTACACTGTTAGCATTTAAAATAAAAAGGTTTTTCTATTATAATGTAAAACAAATCGGACTTTTCAGCGGTTTGTTTTTTTCATTTATTTTTTTGCCCTTATTATATACTATTGATATTCATTTTTTTTCTCAGTTTAATATTATTGATGCAGCTCATTATGAAACTCTTAAAGGGTTTAACAACTCACTTATTTCCATTTTAATTTCTATTTTGTTAACTACATTTTCTGTAGTTTTTGTAGTCATGCAACTCGCTTCATCTCAATTTTCTCCCCGAATTTTGAGGTATTTCATGACTAATGATTTGCGCATTCAGCGGTTTATTGGTTTTTATCTTGGAGCCTTATCTTCCATTTTTATAATTCAGTTATTGGATCCTTTTTTTCCGCATAAGTCACAATTGTGTTTGATTTTTTCGTTACTTATAAGTTTGTATTGTATTTTGATTAATTTCCCCGAAATTATTATCCATCTCAATGATAATATGAATGTTGCCACAATAACCAACAAAATAAAGTGCGAAATTATTAATGAAGTTGATAATTTGTATAAAGAAAAATGGCAAAAAGGAAATTTTTTGTTTTATAAACGCAAAGCTATCCAAAGAAAAAATGCACTTGTTGTTTATTGGAAAAACCAAAGCGGATATTTGACTGAAGTAAATTATTTAAAACTACTTGCTAGTTGGAATACACTATCTGATTTACATAATTTTAGTCCAAAAGTAACAATTTTTCAGAAGCCCATTGTGGGAGAGTTTATCATGAAAGATGCCTCTGAAATGTTTATCATTGAGTTGGAAGATACCTTTTCAGAAGCAGATAAAATCAAATTATTGGATTTTTTTGAAGGTATTGTTGCACAGGTGTTCATCGTTCATAAATATAGAAATTATAAACAAGATGTCAATTTTGGTGTTCGCAAGCTTGTTGATATTGCTATAAAAGCCATTTCACCTGCTGTAAATGACCCTACTACTTGTATAAATTGCATTGATTATATTGGCGAAGTTGTTTTGAAACTGGCTACAAGAAGATTCCCTTCCTCTCAAACATTGATTTTACAACAAAATAATATTTATGTAAATGAATTTAACTTTCATGAATTTGTAAATTTTGCTTTTGATCAAATTTTTCAATGGGGCAAAAATGATCCAATTGTTGTAAGAAGGTTAATTCAAACTGTTTATTTAATTATTCCAAGGATTGAAAACCCTTATAATTTGAAGGTTTTGATTCATGAAATTGAGGATATGAACTTGTTACAAATTTATGATTTCAAAAAAAATGAGCATACACACGAACAAATAAATGTAATTTTAAAAGAGCTCCACCGATTAAATAAAATAGCTAAGGAACAAATAGCAAAGTTGCAAGCATCAGGAGTTTTAAGTAATGATTGTATAGAAAACTGTGCTGATGAGGTTAATAAATTAGCCTATCAAGAAACTATTGATCTATGCCAAAAATATTTTGATGATTATGTAAACCGTGATATTATTTACCAATAAAACAAAACACTTGCGCCACCATAATGCAGTTTTAATCTCATCTGTTTCATGCTTTACTTGATTGGTATTGCTCAGTTTTCGGCTGTAGTGAATTTTGGGTGATAGGCGACTTATTTTATTCAGTAATTTTGAATTTTATATAGATTTGACTTTCAATTTCTATTTTTTCAAACTCTATATCAATAGGAACATAACTTTGTTTATTTCTATTTGAATATCCGACCATTACAACTTCTTGTAATTCAAAATTGGTGAAATTATTTCTATCAACTATAGTTTTTAAATCCGAGATAAATATAGCACTTCCAATTTTTTGGTTTAATGCTTTAGCCATATAATTTGCTTGTTTTTTAGCTTTTTCAACTGCTTTTTGTTTTAAAGTCAAAAACATTTCGTCAATTTTAGAATATTCAGTTTTTTCAAGTGTAATATTTGATATTCCTATTTCTTCTAATTCAGCTAAAACTTTACCCGCAACTTTTGAATCATAAACAAGTAAACTATAGTTTTTTGTTTTCTGAATATCTTGTTGTTTTAAAAGATACTTTTTATAATTACTTGCTAAATCTTTAAGCGTTAATTGAGTTTGAGTATTTATTCCTATTTTTTTTAATCTTTCATTCATTGTAGTTTCCAATTCTTCTACTGAAATTTTTCCTTTTGTATCTTTTTCAGAAATAATTATTTTCAGAAATATTCTGTCTGGTGTAACTAGTGTATCACACTTTGCAGAGGTTTCTAAATATGGTAAATCAATAAAATTTTTCTCTTGTGAGAATACATTTAAACTAATTAAAGTTAAAATAAGAAGGGATATTTTTTTCATTTTGTGTTTATTTTGTTGCAATATGCCGTTTAACTTATTAAAAACACCATATTTTTTTTGCATTTTTATACTTTATGCTTGGCAAATAACGTACTATGTTTTTTCAAAGATAGAAAAAAAGTTTAAAGTTTGTGTTTTTTTTCTCGCAAAGGCACAAAGACGCAAAGTTTTGACTTTCAAACTTTCAACTTTATAACTTTTGACTTTCGACAACTTTTCTTCTGAAAAACTACTTGTCAAGTGTAGCCCCGATGGAGCCGATATCCTCCTGAAGTCCCGAAGGGCGAAGGAGATAAAGGCGAGAGCGGGACTTAATGTCTTTTGGTACGGGGTGGTGTGCTTCTAAAAAAAAAGGAAAATATTTTTTGTTTTGGGTTTGATTTTATTTTTTATATATTTGAAACTATTTAAAAATTGAATTGATATGAAAAATATAGTGTTATCGGTTGTTGTTATGTCGGTTTTGATGGTTTCTTGTAAAAAGGAGGAGGAAATTCCGGTGTCAAATAAACCAATTATACCCTTTACTCAATTGGGTAATAAGGCTGTTCAGCCAAGTGCTACGCCGCAAACATCAACGCAAAGTGCTCCGGCACAACAGGTTGCAAATGGAGGTGTTGTTGCGCCGGGTATGAATCCTGCGCACGGTCAGCCAGGTCATCGTTGCGAAATTGCTGTTGGTGCACCTTTAAATTCGGCTAAACCAAGTGCTCCGGTTAGTGCGCCAACACAGGTTGTTTCGCAGCCAAAAGTGGTGAGTGCGCCAGTGCCTGTAGCAGCTCCTACGGGTCCAATTGCGCCGACTCCAGAGGGTATGAATCCGCCACATGGTCAGGATGGGCATGTGTGTAGTGTTGCTGTTGGCGCTCCTTTGCCAAAGTAATTTGTTGCTATATAGTCATTGAAAAAAGCTGGGTTTCTGGCTTTTTTCGTTTTAGTCGTAGGTCAAATGCCATGCATACGTTTCGTACAAATGGTTTTCCTTTAGCGTGGATGATAAGTTCGTTGTTTTTTATTTCTATTAGTTCATCGGTTACCATTTCTTGAAGTTCTGTAATTATGGTTTCTATTTCGTTAAAATAGGTTTGACTTGTGTTCCAACTTGTTTTAAATTGGCACATTAGGTTTAAGATATGTTGCCTAATAATGAGGTCTTCTTGGGTTAAAATATGTCCTTTTACAACGGGTATTTTATTGTTTTGTAGCATAAAATAATAGTCGTCGATGCTTTTTACATTTTGAGCAAATCCATACCAACTATCGCTTATTGAAGATACGCCAAGTCCTATCATTAGTTGTGTTTTGGAATGGCTGTAACCCATAAAATTTCTGTGTAATTGGTTGTTATTGAATGCGGTATATAATGAATCGTTTTTTGTTGCAAAATGATCCATTCCAATTTCAAAATAGCCGTTTTCTGATAATAAAGATTTTCCTATTTCGTAAAGTTTTCTTTTTTCTTCATCTTTTGGTACGTCTTTATCGTTGAAACCTCGTTGACCATTTCCTTTTATCCAAGGTACGTGGGCATAGCTGTAAAAGGCTAGCCGGTCAGGGCTTAGTGATTTTGTTTTTTCGATGGTGTCAATTACATTTTCAATGGTTTGAAAGGGAAGTCCGTATATAATATCATGACTTACAGATGTATAGCCAATTTCATTTGCCCAATAGGTTACTTTAGCCACATTTGCAAAGGGTTGAATTCTGTTAATGGCTTTTTGAACTTTATCTGAGTAGTCTTGCACGCCAAAGCTAACTCTTCTAAACCCTAGATTGAATAATGTTGCTAAATGTTCTTTGGTTGTATTATTGGGGTGTCCTTCAAAGCTCATTTCGCAATTTTCTGATTTTTTAGCCAAACTAAAAATTCCGTTGACTAGTTGTTCTAGATTTTGTGCAGAAAAAAAAGTAGGAGTACCTCCGCCCAAATGTAGTTCTTTAATATTTGGTTTTTCGTTAAATAGATTTGTGTATAATTGCCATTCTTTTAAAACAGCTTCAATGTAGGGATGTTCTAAATCATGATTTTTGGTAATTCGTTTATGACAACCGCAGAAGGTACACATTGATTCGCAAAAGGGGAGGTGGATGTATATACTTATGCCTTCGTTTGAGTTACTTTGGTCAAATGATTTTTGGGTTGTTTTGATCCAGTTTGAATAGCTGAAACTAGCTTCTTCCCAATAGGGTACTGTAGGGTAGCTTGTGTATCTTGGCCCTGCAATGTTGTATTTATTGATGAGTGAAGTTGGCATAATTTATAGTTTAAACGCCAAAATTACTTGATAGGGTTTATTCAAAAAATGATATTTGTCATGATATAAAAAAACCCGCTTTCGCGGGTTGTAATTATTGATTTATTTCATTAAGTTGTTTTAACTTATCTTTCCATGTTTCTAACTCTTCTTTATGACGAGCAATTGTTTTTCTTACTTCGGTAACAATTGAGTTTTCTTTCTTAGCATTTTTGGTGTTCTGAAAGAATTGGATGTTGTTTTCAAGTTGAAAAATTTCATTTCGAACCTCGTCAATACGTCTTTTGATAAAAATTGCTTCGTTGTCCAATTTACGAGAATCATCTCCTAAACTATCTAATTTATTAGCAAAACGCATTTTTTCGGTATCTTTTTTACTCATGCTTAATTTTTCAAATAAAGCATCTAAAATTTTATTGAATTTACCTTCAATATGTCTTCTGTTGAAAGGAACTTTCCCGAAGCTTTTCCATGTTTCAATATGTGCTTTTATGGCGTCTAAATCTGTTTTGTGATCACCAACTAGTTCAAAAGCACGGATAATTTCCATGTATTCTTTTTTCTTTTCAAAGGCAGCAACTTCTTCAGAATTTTCTTCTTTTTTGCTGTTTTTTAAACGGTCAAAGTATTCATTACAAGCGGCTTTAAATTCGTTCCACAACTCGTCAGAATATTTTCTTGGCACATGTCCTACTTGTTTCCACTCCTCTTGAATTTGTTTCATGAGTGGGGTAGTAGCTGTAAAATCCTCGCTTACTTTTAGTTCGTTAGCTTTGGCAACAAGCGCTTGTTTTTTGCTTAAATTGTCATTTTGGTCTTTTTTAATGTCTTTATAAAATGAGTTTTTAAGTACATTAAAATTTTTAACAGTTGATTTAAAATTTGCCCAAGTAGCTTCGTTTACATCGGACGGAACTTTACCTGTTGCAAAAAACGATTCGCGTAAAGCTTCTACTTTTACAATTTGGTTAAGCCACGCTTGGTGTGATTCTACTTTTTCCTTTGAAAGAGCGTCTAATTGTTCAATGATTTGGTTTTTCTTAACTAAATTATCTGCTTCAATGGCTCGGAAACTTTCAAAATAAGTTTCGCGTTTATCGTGCATTTGTTTGGTTAATTCGCTAAATCGTTTCCAAATTATTTCTCTGTTTTCTCTTGATACAGGACCAATATCTTCTTTCCAAATTCGGTGCAAATCTTGTAATTCTCTGAAGGCTTTGTTTAAATCATTTTCTTGAGTTAATTCTTCAACACGCGCAATAATTTTTAACTTTAGGTCAAGATTATTTTTAAATTCAATATCTCTTGCTTCCCTATCAAGGTGCAAGAAATCATAAAAATTTTCGATATGAAAGTGGTAATTATTCCAAACGTGGTTGTATTTGTCTTTAGGAATTGGACCTGCAACTTTCCATCGCTCACGAATGTCATTTAACTGTTTTAAAGAAGCTGAAATAGTTTCAGGTGATTGAAGTAAGTTTTTTAATTCTTCAACTATTGCTAACCTATTTTCAAGATTTTTTTGCAAATCATTTTGAAGTGATTTAAAATGGGCATTTTTTTTCTCTCTGTGAGAAGTATATAAGGTATCAAATTTCGATTTTAAAGGAAAATGATAGTGAAATTCTTCAGTAGTATCAGGGTTTTCAACAAGAAACTCTTCTCGTTTTTCATCCATTAAATGATAATATTTGGACAAAAAGGCTTTTTTAATTTCCTCAACGTGCTCTCTGACCGACATTACTTTTTCAACTTGGACTAGTTCTTCCAAGCAAGCAACCAATTTTTCCATTGGCATGGCTTCGTAATCTTCTAAAGGAATTTCATGACGTGCTTTGAGGGTTTCGTCTTCACTTTCTTCGGCGTTTACATTTGCAATTTCGTTCATTGCAATATCATTAGCATTTTCATCTGCAGTTTGTTCAATTGTATCAATAATTAAACTTTCAGCATTTTCTGTTGGATCAGCAACAATTTCATTGATTTCAGCATTTGATTCACTAACGACTTCTTCTGTTGGTTGGTCGTTTGCAATTTCAACTACTTCTTCAATTACTTTAACTTCTTGGTTTTCAGAGATTACGTTTTCTGAAATAACATTTTCTGAGCTTCCGTCTGCCCCAATATTTTCTATTGGCAGGTTATCATTCTTTTCTTCTAACATTTTTAAATGTGTAAGGTTATTTATTTAAGGTGCTAAAGATACTAAAGTAGCATTAAAATTCAAAGAAAAAATGTAACAAAAGTATTTTATTGGTATTATTTATTCCAAATTTGCCAGGCTTTTTCGGCCTGAAAAATAAGCATTTCATGTCCGTTTTTAATTGTAGCTCCTTGTTTTTCAGCTCTTTTTAAAAATTGTGTTTTTTCTGGATTGTATATTAAATCGAAAACGAGGTGTTTTTTGGATATAAATTCAAAGGGTATGTTTGGGTATTCCTCACTGTTTGGATGAGTTCCCAAAGGTGTACAATTTATAATTATTTGAAAATTGTCAAAAGTGGTTTCGTTGATTTTTGTATAATCAATTGTATTTTGTGCAGGAGTGCGTGATACAAAAGTATATAAAATGTTGAGTTGGTTTAGTGCAAATGCCACTGCTTTTGCGGCGCCTCCTGTGCCTAAAATAAGTGCTTTTTTGTGGTGTGTAAGCAATAAAGGTTCGATGGATTTTTTGAAACCGTAACAATCTGAATTGTAGCCTTTTAGGGTTCCTTTTTTGCTTATTTTTATGACATTAACAGCGCCAATTTGAATAGCTTTTTTAGATATTTTATTTAAAAATGGCTGCACACTTTCTTTGTAAGGAATTGTTACGTTTAAGCCTTTCAAGTTTTTGTTTTGATCTAAAATTTGTTTAAATTCATCAATGGATTGAATGTCAAAATTTTCGTACGTATAGGATTCGAAAAGAGGTTTTGAAAATTTATCAGTAAAATATTTTTTTGAAAAAGAATAGGAAATGTTTTTGCCTATTAATCCAAATTTTGTTTGACTTTCCAAATTTTATTTATTTTTATTGATAAAATTTTGTACTTTTTTTCTGCTCCAAACTACGGGAAAAAGTTCCTCAAAAACGGATGTGTTTTTAGTACTTAATCGTAAGCCGTTTGCTAAATGAAACACTCCTTTTTTGTCGTCGGTTATCATAAAATACAGCCCTGCCAATCGGTATTCAATTTCAAATGATTCAGGGAAAAATTCTGATGCTTGAAGTAACGCAATGATTGCGGCATCAAACTCGTTTAGGTATTGTAAAATATCCACCCAAAATAGCCAAGTATCCAAATCAGTGTCACCAAACTGAACTGCTTTTCTGTAGCCAAATTCGGCTTCTTCGTAAAAGTTCATAGTGGCATTTATGGTGGCATACCGTTTCCAGTAGGTATTGTTTTGGTTGTCAATTTCTAGGGCTTTATTTACATAAAATAAGGCTTTTTGATAATTTTTTTGACGAATATAAAAATCCGTTATTGCTATCCAACCTTTGTCCAATAATGGATCTTCGTGAACGGTTTGGGTGAAATACTTTAGTGCTTCGCGGTTATTACCAAGTTTTTCATAGCATTTCCCAATTCGTAAAAGTGCGTACGAAGTTGGATCATCAAGGGCTATTGTTCGTTGGTAATTTAAGATGGCTTCTTTGTATCTTTTTAAACGTTCAAGTGCTTTGGCGTTTTCCATAAATGCACCTACAAATTCGTCGTCAATGTAAGTGGCGTATTCAAAAGCGCGTACTGCATTTTCATAATCTTTTAATCCATAATACAATCGACCTGCTTGATGCCAAGCAATTTCGCTGTAGGGATTTTTATCGATGTATTGTAACAAATAATCAATTGCTTCTTGGTTTTGATCCAGAAATTCGTGACAATAAACAACATTGTAAAGTGCTGATTGGTCTTCAAAATCTTCTTCGAGGCATTTGATAAAATTTTCTTTTGCAAGTTCAAGGTTGTCCATAAAAAGATATTCCATTCCGATTAGGTTGTACACATCGGCTAGGTCATCGGTGTATTTCAGTGCTTCTTTTAATAGTTCCACTGCTTTTGGGTGGTTGTCTTTTTTGGAATAGATGTTTGCTTTTTGTATGTAAATTTCTTCGTTTGTAGGTTCAATGGCGTAGAGTTCATTGAGCATTTTTTCGGCCAAATCTAATTTGTCATCGTAAATGAGCATTTCAATTTGGACGAGCTTTAATCCGGTTGACTTTGGGTGTTGTTCTAAAGCTAGTTTGAGTGCTTTTTTGGCTAGGTTGGATTTGCCCATGTCAAGGTAATGAAGTATTATTTCTTCAAATTCTTCAGAATCAAAGAAAAGTACTTTATTTGTTTTTAGCATGGACTCAAATTTGTCTAAAGATAAATTATAGTCGTCTTCTTCCTCGCTTAATTGCATACGATTTGTTTGTTATTTAACTCAATAAAGATAGTTTTATTTGGTTGTTTTTTGATTTTATTTTTGATTTTTTTTGAACAATTTAATTAACATTGGTTTTTAATTTTTTTGTTTTGAAAATAAGTAGTCAATTTACTACTATTTTGTGTGAGCGATTGCAGTGGAAAGCCCACAGCAGCCTGTAGCGCCAGCGGAGGGCTGCGAGGACTTGGAACGAAAAGCGCGACCCGTAGGGGCACACCCTAATTATTTGAAAATTAAGATTTTAGAATTTCGTCCATTACTGCAAGCATGATGTTGCAGCCTTGAATGATTTCTTCTTCTGAAATGGTGAGTGGAGGTGTTATTCGGATGGCTTTGCCTTCAAAAAGGAGCCAAAAAAGGATGAGTCCATGGTCTTGGCATTTCAAAATTATTTGGTTGGTGATGTCTTCAGATTCGGTCATTGCGGCAAGCATGAGTCCTTTTCCACGAATTTCGGTGATGAGTGGGTGGACTAATAATTGTCTGAAAAGTGTTTCTTTTTGGAGGGATTTTTGGGCGTAATTTTGGTCTAAAATTTCTTGTAAAGTGGCCAAACAAGCGGCTGCAATTACGGGATGACCGCCAAATGTGGTGATGTGTCCTAGTTTTGGATCATGACTTAGTAAATCCATGTGTTTTTCGTTGGCTATGAAGCCGCCAACGGGCATTCCGCCTGCCATTCCTTTGCCAATGATAACCACATCGGGAATGACATTATAGTTTTGGAACCCAAATAATTTGCCTGTTCTGCCAAAACCGGGTTGGATTTCGTCAATAATTAGGAGTGCGCCTACTTCATCACAACGGTTTTTTATTTTGGCAAGAAAGTCGTTTTCGGGTTGGATGAATCCTGCACCACCTTGAATGCTTTCGAGAATAATTCCTGCTGTTTTGGTGGTTATTTTGTCAATATCGGCTTCGTTGTTGAAGGTGATAAAATCCACATCGGGAATTAAGGGTCTGAAAATTTGTTTGCGTTCTTCAAAGCCCATAACGCTCATAGATCCCATAGTGTTTCCATGATAGGCGTTGTGACATGATATGAGTTGGCTTCTGCCAGTAACACGACGAACTAATTTGAGAGCGCCCTCGCAAGCTTCTGTACCTGAGTTGACTAGGTAAATTTTATTGAGTTCTTTGGGTAAATGATTTACAAGTAATTTGCAATATTGAACGGCTGGACTTTGCGAGTATTCGCCATAAACCATCACGTGCGAATATTTGTCGAGTTGGTCTTTAATGGCTTGATTAACTCGTGGGTGCTGATGCCCTAAGGAACAAGCAGATACGCCAGCTACAAAATCGAGATAGCTTTTGTTATTGGTGTCATAAATATACGACCCAATGGCGTGCGAAACTTCCATACCGAGTGGGTAAGGAGAGGTTTGTGCTTGGTATTTTAGGAAATCGGGGTTCATTTACTTCTTGTTTTTAGCTTTCTTTTTATCGTAATCTAATGTTTCTTTTCTCACTTTCATTGGATTGTTTTCCTTGGCTTGGTTTGCCTTTTTTTCAGCTTGCATTTTGGTGTCAATTTCATTCTCTTCGGGCGGAAAAATATCTTCTTTTGTTTTAATTCGTTCATCGCCTCGCCAAGAAAAGCCTCTTAGTTTTCGGGCATTTTCGGGCAATTCTTTTTCAGGATAAATTTCGCCCGATACGGTGGTGAAAAAAGTAATGGTTTCAATATCGTTTTCGTTCAATTCCATATTGATTTTACTGCTCACATTTTTGTTAATCCCAATGAGTTCTTTTTGGTCATTTCGGACAAAATAGATGACTTCGGCATTTTTCACAATATCCACTTCGTAGAGTTTGTTGTTTTTGAATTTACCATACAGATTTAGTCCCTTGACCTGATTATAGCCCGTGCCGAGAGTATCTTTGGAGGCAATAAACGCATTGTTGAGTACCTTTAATGAGTCCAGTTTTTGGGTATCGTTGTTGCCAATTAAGTGCATTACATCGCCGGTCATTTGGTTTTCAAAATTCCAAAGAATGGGTCTGTTTATTAATTTGGTAAGGGCTGTTTTTTGATTGGAGTGAATAGAATCACACTTACCGCTTAAATCGGTTTTAAAAAAACGTACATTGTTATAACCTCTGATGGTTCTATCACCTGTTTTACCTGTAATTACTAATCGTTTGGCATGAATAAACATAGAATCTTTTTCCATAAGGTACCGCACAGAGGCTCTTTTTGTCATGAAAAGTGAATCTTGTTTTTTGTAAAATTCGCCATAATGCCCTTTAACAATTCCTTTGTTTATTGAATCTGTAATTTTTACATTTCGTGATGCAGATGCAAATTCTTTGACTCGATCATAATACAAACTATCACCTTCAATCAGTCGGTCGTTGTATTTTATGTACGATTTTTTAAGGAAATGTCCAGTATTTTTTTTGGTGTTATAAAAACCATTTTCGGTGTAAATAAAATTGTCTTTACCTGTAATTGTTGAGGGTCCAACCAAATAGGAATGCCCCGAATTGGTGTAATAATCCAAATGGTTGGATTTAATTACGTATTTTGGATTGGTCAAAACTACTTCGGTCAAAAATTGGTATTTTTTTTGTTGCACATAATACCTTCCCGATTTACTTTTTAATGTATTTTCTCTATTTGTAATGGTTCCCGTTGTTTTATAATAGGCCTCTTGAGTAACCCGATCAAAGTTAATTGTATCCGTAACGAGCGACATTTCGGGCGACCGAAGACTCACGTTTCCAGTTGCATACGCATGTTTAATGTTACCATTATATTCGGCGTATTTTCCATTAAGGTACAATGTGTCACCTTGCACCATTTGAACGTTTCCAAAGGCTTTGATGTAATTTTCGTCTTTAAAATAATAGGCTTTATTACACGTCATTACAATTCCGTCGTGTAAAGCCCGTACATTACCCGTTAGCAAGACTGCGCCTGGCATTTCATATTCGTTAATGTCTTGAAAATCTGAATTTTCAATGATTATTTTATTTGTTTTTTGACCAAAAACG
Organism: Flavobacterium sp.; assembly: GCA_044373115.1. Lineage (GTDB taxonomy): Bacteria > Bacteroidota > Bacteroidia > Flavobacteriales > Flavobacteriaceae > Flavobacterium. Next base: position 46,243 of record JBILQQ010000004.1, on the reverse strand, counting down.
ATTGTCAGCTGAAACAATAAGACGATAAGTGAGATATATTTTTTCAAGAAAATTATTTTTTGCAGCAAATTTATGAAAATAGCATTAGCATTAGCAGTAATTAAGATTTTTTTATGTTTGATTTGTTTAAAAAAAATATTTTTAAAAAAATACATTTAGAGGAATAAAAAAATAGTTATTTAAGTTTTAATTTGTTTTTTGAAGTATTTGTAAATTTCATGTATATATTGCATAGTTTAAAATACAAAATAATATTTTTTTTAACCAAACTTTTTTTATATTTTTGTTGATAAGATTGTGATGTTTTTTCACAGTCTGCCGAAGTCAGCAATGGTAACACGACAAGTAGCAATAACGACAATTACAAATTTTTGAATCAAATACATATGAAAGCAATAAGATACATCATTTTCATTCCAATAATCTTTTTGATTGTTGCGTTAGTTTACGCATTGTTGCCATTGTCTTTATTTGCTTTAATGGGATTAAGTAAATTTTGGCTAATTGTCTTACTAATATCCTTTGGTGGTTTGGCTGTAGGTGTTTTTGCATTATTGCCTGGCGGTATAACTTGGCTATCAGCTAAAATCTCACCAAACAAAGAATTTGCTTTTTATTCTATATTGACAATTAGTGTTCTATTAGGCATTTCACAAATTTATGGTTATTGGACAAATCCCGACCTAACTGAAAATGGTTCTAGTGTATTCTTAGGAATTATGCTCACTTGTTTGACAATTGGATTTGCTTCATCTTTATCTGTTGGTGCAGGAATAGAAATGTTTGAAGAAAAAGAAGCCACTCTTGGCATTATACTTTCAATAGGAACAATTATTTTTTATATAGGTATTTTCTTAGCGTTTTGTCTACTATCAACAAAGATTTGCTATATCAACCCAGACAAAACTTATACTTGGTACTCGGGTATTTGGCACGGATTATTTGTAATACCACATTGGATTGTGAGTTGGTTTGCTGACGAGATATATTGTAAAGCACCAAACTCCACGACAGCATATAGTATTTGGTGGTGGATTAGTTTTATTTTTGGTGGTTTGTATTTTTGGTGGAGGCAGTAGAAATTGAAACAGAGATTATTAAACTATGCATAGAGCAATAAAAATAATTTTATCAATTCTATTCTTTGTCTATTAGATATGCCATATGGCTATTATCAATTTGTAAGGTTTGCAGGTTTAGTGGGTTTAGTAATTCTTGCATATCAAGCAAACCAACAAGGCAGACAAATAGAAACTATTATTTATAGTGCATTAGCATTATTATTTCAACCGTTTTTCAAAATTGCACTAGGCAGACAGATTTGGAATATTGTTGACGTTGTTGTTGGACTTGGACTGTTAGCTTCCTTATTAAAAAAAAACAAAGTTGAAAATGACTAACAGACAAAAAAAACACAGCTGCCATCAGCTAGAGTTTCATTGCGGCTGAAAGCCGAGCAATGAACTAAACCAATTTCATTCCCTATATAGGATTATCGAAACGTTTTTTAGTCCCTATAGCTATCGGGATCAGGAGGATTTAGTTCTTTTTTTTTGTGCTATTTTATTAAAATACAAGGTTTTGGAAGCATTGCGGTGGGTAAGGTAATTCACATTTCAATATCAATATCAATATTATATCATTTTTTGGAACGAATTTTCAAATTTTCAAAATATTTAATTAACTAATTTCCTCTGAAAAACAAAACGTGATGCTTAGCCCCGATAGAGCCGATATCCTCCCGTAGTCCCAGAGGGCAAGGGAGATAAAGGCGATAGCGGGACTAAATGACACTTGAAATGGGATTGTGATGCTCCTATTTAAAAAAAATTATTTCAATATAGTTTGTTTTCTGTCGGGTCCAACAGATACTATTTTTATAGGAACTTCTACTTCTTTTTCAATAAAATCAATGTATTGTTTTAATTCAACAGGTAGTTCATCATAGGTTGACATTCCTGTCAAATCGGCTTTCCAACCTTTAAATTCTGTATAAATTGGAGAAACGTTTTCTTCTTCAATATTGTAAGGTAAATGTTGAATTACTGTTCCTTTGTAGTTGTAAGAAGTACAAACTTTTAAGGTTTCAAATCCTGATAAAACATCGCCTTTCATCATCATTAATTGCGTTACGCCATTGACTTGGATGGCATATTTTAGAGCTACTAAATCCAACCATCCGCATCGTCTTTTTCTGCCTGTTACACTTCCAAATTCGTTTCCTACGCTTGCCATTACATCGCCATCTGCTCCAAAATCTTCGGTAGGGAAGGGTCCAGAGCCCACACGGGTAGTGTATGCTTTGAAAATGCCATATACTTCTTTGATTTTATTGGGTGCAATTCCTAGTCCGGTGCATGCGCCTGCAGCTGTTGTGTTTGATGATGTTACAAATGGATAGGTTCCAAAATCAACATCAAGTAGTGAGCCTTGCGCACCTTCGCAAAGTATTGATTTTCCTGCTTTTTGAGCTTGGTTTAAATATTCTTCACTATCAATAAAATCCAATTTTTTAAGGTCTTCAATAGCTTCAAAAAATTCTTTTTCTAGTTCGGGCAAATTGTATTGAATGGCTACATCGTAAAACTTAATCATTTCCTCGTGTTTGTTTGCCAATGCACGGTATTTGTCTTTAAAATCAGCCAATTCAATATCGCCAACTCTTATTCCATTTCTGCCAGTTTTGTCCATGTAAGTTGGTCCAATTCCTTTTAGCGTTGATCCAATTTTGGCTTTTCCTTTTGAAGCTTCTGAGGCTGCATCGAGTAGGCGGTGGGTTGGGAGAATTAAATGGGCTTTTCGTGAAATAATTAATTTTGATTTAATGTCTAAATTAAATTTAGCAAGTCCATCAATTTCCGATTTAAAAACGACAGGGTCAATCACTACACCGTTTCCAATAATATTGATGTTGTTGTCATGAAAAATTCCAGAAGGAATTGTTCTAAGCACATGTTTAATTCCGTCAAATTCTAATGTATGTCCGGCATTTGGTCCTCCCTGAAAACGTGCAATTATGTCGTATTTAGAGGTAAGTACGTCAACAATTTTACCTTTGCCTTCGTCACCCCATTGTAATCCTAGTAGTAAATCTACGGTCATTGTGTTGTTGTTTGATGTTGAAACTTTTTTTTTGAAAAAGTTTATAGTTGATTAATTTTGTTTTTTTGTTGCATAAAAATAGAGGGAATGATTGTGTATTTCTACATCAAAAATTTCTTCAATTGTTTTTTTTATGGTTTGAATTCGTGGATCGCAAAACTCAATTACCTCTCCAGTATCTGTAATAATGATGTGGTCATGTTGTTTGTCAAAATACGATTTTTCATAATGTGCTTGGTTTTGTCCAAACTGGTGTTTGCGCACTAATCCGCAATCTAAAAGCAATTCAATGGTATTGTAAAGGGTTGCTCTTGAAACACGATAATTTTTATTTTTCATTTTGATATATAAATTTTCAATATCAAAATGCTCTTCAGAGTTATAAATTTCTTGAAGTATAGCAAATCGTTCGGGTGTTTTTCTGTGCCCATTTGTTTCAAGGTAGTTTGTAAAAACGGTTTTTACAGTGTCTTGATTTTTACTGTTATCGGTTGCTATTAGTGTCATAATTTTGCAAAGATAATTTATTTGTTTTAGTTTTAAAAGATAAGTTTTAAAAGTTATTAAAACTGAATGTCAATAACCATTATATGGTGTAAACCCTTGAAACTTTGTCAACGCCATCTATTTTTTTGATGTTTTCGATTAATTTTTTCAAAATAATATTGTTTTTTACTACTACAGTTACTTGCCCATTAAAAATTCCGGCATCACCTTGCAGATTAAGACTTTGAATATTAACATTCATTTGATTTGAAATGACTTTAGTAATTTCGTTTGTTAAACCCAAAGAGTCCATTCCTGTAATATTTAAAATGGCTTTAAATTCTTGTTGTGACGAGTCAATCCATTTGGCCTGCATTACTCTGTAGGCATAATTTGACTGTAAACTAATAGCGTTTGGACAGTCCTTTTTGTGCACTTTTATGCCTTCATTAATGGTTACAAATCCAAAAACTTCATCACCTGGAATTGGATTACAACAGGTAGATAATTTGTAATCCAAACGATCTTGTTCTTTTCCAAAAACTAGTAAATCATAATTGCTTGTAATTTCTGGTTTATCAATTTCTTGGTTGGTTGATGCGCTTCGTTTAATTTTATTTTTAAAAAAGTTAATTAAAGTATTACTTTTTTGGGCTGCAAAATCTTTTAACTGTTGGTTTTCAATTGCTCCTGCACCAACACGATAAAATAAATCTAAACTGGTTTTTAGTTTAAAAAAGTTAACTAACTCGTTAATTACGCTTTCGTTAAGCGTAATTTTTAAATGCTTTAATTTTCGTGTAAGTAGTTCTCTTCCTTCGTCGGCAATTTTTTTGGTATCTTCGTTTAAAACATTTTTAATTTTTGTTTTTGCTCTGGATGTTGTTACATATTCTAGCCAGTTGATGGTTGGTTTTTGGTTGGCAGATGTTATTATTTCAACTTGATCGCCACTTTGTAATTCGTGATTGAGTTGCACTAATTTTCCGTTTACTCTGGTTCCACGCGTTCTAATACCAATTTCTGAGTGAATACTGAATGCAAAATCAAGTGTTGTTGCTCCTTTAGGTAATGATTTTATTTCTCCTTTGGGTGTAAAAACAAAAATTTCTTTTGAATATAAATTCATTTTAAAATCTTCAACAAAGTCAACCGCGTTGGTTTCGGAGTTTTCCAATGCTTCTTTCAATAGGTTGAGCCAAACATCCAATCCGCTTTCTTCGGTGGCACCTTGTTTGTATTTGTAATGAGCTGCGTAGCCTTTTTCGGCTATTTCATCCATTCGTTCGCTTCGTACTTGAACTTCAACCCAGCGACCTTTGGGTCCCATTACCGTTATGTGTAATGCCTCGTAACCAGTTGATTTTGGAGAGGATATCCAATCTCTTAAACGACTTGGACTTGGACGGTAATGATCTGTAACTATGGAATAAATTTTCCATGCCAAAAATTTTTCATCATGAAGATTTGATTTGTAAATAATTCGCAACGCAAATTTATCATATACTTGATCAAATGTTACGTTTTGAGCAGCCATTTTACGTCGGATGGAGTAAATTGATTTTGGACGTCCCTTCATTGTAAATTCAACATTTTCTTCTTTTAAGGCAGCTTTCAAAACATCAGAAATAGAGGCAATATAGGCATCTTGTTCTTCTTTTGTTTCTTTTATTTTACTTACAATTTCATTGAATACTTTGGGTTCTGTATATTTTAAACCTAAATCCTCCAATTTTGTTTTAATATTATACAAGCCTAAGCGGTGGGCTAGGGGAGCATAAATATATAATGTTTCCGATGCAATTTTTATTTGTTTGTACTCAGGCATGGAATCCATAGTTTGCATATTGTGCAATCTGTCGGCCAGTTTTATCAAAATTACCCGTACGTCGTCATTGAGCGTTAACAACATTTTTCTGAAGTTTTCAGCTTGCATTGAAACGTTTAGGTCTTTTTGAACTTGAGAGATTTTGGTAAGTCCTGCTACTAATTGAGCAATTTTTGGATTAAACATTCGTTCAATGTCTTCCACTGTTACTTCGGAGTCTTCAACTACATCGTGCATTAATGCGGCTGCAATACCGGTTGGTCCCAAACCAATTTCGGAGGCTACAATTTTGGCTACTCCTATAGGGTGGAAAATGTAGGCTTCACCCGATTTTCGTCTTTGGTCTTTATGAGCTTCTACGGCTACATCGAATGCTTTTCTGATAATTACTTTGTCTTCTTGCGTAAGAGTTTGGTAGCTTATCCCGAGTAACTCTTTGTATTCTCGTGCAATAGCTTTGTTTTCTTGTTCGATTTCTGCTTCTGTCATATATAGGATGCTTGTAATGTCTAAAAATAACACTTTTTTAGTAATTAGCAATTTTTTTTATGTTTTTATTTTGAAATGGGTATACGTTTTTATTTTGGCTAATTTTTCTTGTTTAAGTAGGATTGCGATAGTGGTTGTAATGGAAAGCCCGGAACCCTAAAAGCTAGTAGTTCTTGGGCTAAAAAAGCGACCTCAGAAGCTCTTTTTAGTGCATAGAACTACAGCTTTTGTGGTGAGGACTTGTAATGAAAAACACGGTCATCGCCATTAAGATTGTTTTTATTTTAAAATTTGTCATTAACACAGAAATAAGTTTAAATTACTTTTAATCATACAACTATTGACTAATTTTTTTCAGTATCTTTAATTAGTTAATTTATTCAAACCCTCGTTGTCTTTTTGCTTCAAATAATAAAATGGCTGCTGCAACCGAAACATTCATGCTGTCAATTTCGCCTTGCATTGGAATAATAATATTTTGGGTAGCTTTTTCCCGCCATTTTTGAGTAAGTCCTGTAGCTTCTGTTCCCACTACTAGCGCGGTTGGAAGGGTAAAATTTTGTGTGTGATAATGGGTTGAATTTTGTAGAGTTGCGCTATAAAAATGGATTGAATTTTTTTCTAAAAATTCAATTATTTCATCGGTTGTTCCAACTGCAATTTGATTGGTAAATAGGCATCCTACACTGGACCGCACAATATTTGGATTGTACAAATCTGTTTTTGGGTTGGCAATGAGTACAGCATCAATATTTGCAGCGTCTGCAGTACGCAACATTGCACCTAAATTTCCTGGTTTTTCAATACTTTCTACAACCAAAATCAAAGGATTTTTGCTGAGTTTTAAATCTGATAGCAGTAATGTTTTGGTTTTTGCAATGGCAATAATTCCTTCTGTTGTATCTCTGTAGGCTATTTTTTGATAGACTTCTTTAGTAATTTGGATGAGTTCTGCCGATTTTGAAAATGAGTTTAATTCGGTTTCCGAAGTTATTTCGGGTAAAAACAAAACAGTTTCTATGCAATATCCGCCTTTTAACGCCAATTGAATTTCTCTTTTTCCTTCAATAATGAATAGGCCTGATTGTTTTCGGGCTTTTGCTTTTTCTTGTAATTGTATAACCGATTTTATAAATGGGTTATGTAAGGAGGTAATTTGTTTCAAAATTGTTTTTTTCAGAATACAAAAATAGGTATTTTATGTTTAACCTTCAAACAGTATCCAACCTATCATTGGTTTTGGAAAATTTTCGTCATTTAATTTTAATATGTAAAAGTAAACACCGCTCGGACATTTTTCTTTTGATGCTACAACACTTTGATTGGAGTACCCATTCCAGTTTTCGGTTGTGTTGTTTCCAGTCCAGACCAATCTGCCCCAGCGATTGTATATTTCTATTTCAAAATTGGTGAATATATCTCGCAAACCATCAATAAAAAAAGTATCATTAAATCCATCATTATTGCCAGTAACGTAATTGTAAATGGTTGGCGGACAGTTTTTTGTAACCAATAAAAAAGAGTTTATAATTTCGCAATTTTCATTTTTTACTTTAAAATAAATTTGTTTTGGAGTTGTAATAGCATCGAAAAAACTTAAGTTTTGTATTGGGTTTTGTTCGTTTTGGGCATCACTTTCTGTTTCGTATAAATAAAAGTTTGCATTGTTTGTTGTTGAACTTAGTAAATCAAAATAGGGGTTTAAGTCAAATATACCTTTTGTATTTCCTTGATTACACGATGTAATTGCTTCCAAAATTATGTCATTTGGCGAAAGCCATAAATTTATAGAATTGGTAGCAAAATTGTTATTTTCATTGATTTCAATTAGCGTACTTTGGTTTTGACCGTTATCATCAGCATTTATTTTTAGGGTAAAATTAGTTCCAACTTCAATAGGGATTGTTAGTTGGACTGAGCTGCTCCAAACTCCGTTAATAGCGATTGAATTAGGAATCAAAATTGTGGTTAGCAATACATTATTAGCATAAATTGAAACAGGTGTTTGTGCCGGAATTATAGCTGTTGCATTTAAGTTTGATATTGAAAAATTAACGGTGATATTTCGGGAATCGCAACTTTGATTGACTGAATTTATAGTTGCTGTGGCATCGGGCAATTGACTATTTAATTTCGTTACAACTGTATTTATCATAATAAAATCTTGGCTTGACGATAGCGTAATTGTTGCATTTGTGTCTCCAACCTCTATAAAATCTTCTATATCATACACATCCAAATCCATGTTATATAAATTGGTAGCTCCTGTAACTGAGTTGGTGCTATTAAATACATTGTTAATTGGATTTTGAGCATTGCTCAAGGCAATATTATTTACTTTAAAAGTTTCTGTTGGTAGTTGCGAATCGCCCTCCCAACCAATAAATCCGGCTGTTGCACCACTATTATCAATTACAAATAAGTTGGTTAAATTAATTTGCAAATTATCGGGTACACCTTGTAAACCATCGTAGATATTTAATTGATTTAAAGGTAAATTTGCGTTTTGATATACAATTAAAATTGCCCAACCTGCAAAATTTGTTTTACGTGTAAAATGAAGCGGTTCAAATGCTGAAATGTCTAAATTTGATACTGTATAAGTTCCGTTTCCAGTTGAAGTTATTATTGAAGTAATATCTTTAAATGCACTGAAATAGGTAAAATTAGTTTCATTTATTAATCGTGAATGGCTAAATGTTCGTTCTGCTGTAATCGATACACCGTTTAAATCAACGATAAAGTCACCATCGCCACTTCCTGCCCAATAAAGATAAGCTTTTGCAACTGTATCGCCAGGATTCAAGGAAAGAGTTGCAGCCGACGACGTACCCGTTACATAAAATGGTGAAACATTGTTTTCAGCACTATTCATGGTATTTCCAATAAATGTATAATCGAATTGTCCATTAAATTGTTGAAATAACGACACATCCTGAGCATAGAAGGAATGGATAGTTAACCAAAGTATAGCGGCATGTATAAGTCTGATTTTCACTTTTAAAGTAATTAATGTTATCAAATTTAGTACTTTTTTTTTTGATATAAAAAATAAAAGCGTAATTTTCCAATGTTTTTTACATTAATCTAAAATAAAATTTATATTTTTTTAGTTTAGTTATAAAATGAAATTTGAATATGAAAAATAAAATTACGGTTCGGCGTTATCAAAAAAGTGATTTCACACAATGGAATTCGTTTATAAATGAAGCAAAAAACAGTACTTTTTTATTTCACAGAGATTTTATGGAATATCATTCCGATCGATTTGAAGATTTTTCATTATTAATTTTTGAAAAAGAAACACTACTTGCTGTTTTACCTGCAAATAGAGTAGAATCAACCGTTATTTCACATCAAGGATTAACCTATGGCGGATTGGTTTTGGGAAACAAAACACTTCTTGCAGACGCTATTTGTATTGTCCAAAAAGTACTCGAATTTTTAAACGAGAGCCAAATTCAAACGTTACATTTAAAAATAATTCCAAGTATTTACAACACAATTCCATCAGATGAAATGGAATATATTTCGTTTTTAATAAAAGCAAATTTAATTCGTAAAGATTCCCTTGCTGTGGTTGATACTACTTGTCTAATTCCAATTTCAAGAGTTCGAAAAAGAGGAATAGAAAAAGGAAATTCACTAGGATTAATTGTAAAAGAAGAAACTGATTTTACTTCTTTTTGGAATCAATTATTAGTTCCTAATTTAGACATAAGGTACCAAACAAAACCAGTGCATAGTTTGGATGAAATAACTTATTTAAAATCAAAATTCACTAATAATATCAAGCAATTTAATGTTTATTTTGAAAATAAATTGATTGGCGGCGTTACTGTTTTTTTTACAAAAAATGTAATACATCCGCAGTATATTTCTGGAAATAAAGAATTTAATAATATTTATGGTGGCTTAGATTTTTTGTATAATTTTTTGTTGACAAAATTAAATACAGAAGCTCGTTTTTTTGATTTTGGTCCATCAAATGAAAGCAATGGTTTGCAGTTAAATGAAAGTTTACATTATTGGAAAGAATCCTTTGGAGCCAGAACAATTGTTCAAAATTTTTACGAAATTGAGACAAAAAATTATTCACTTTTAGAACACGTACTGGTATGATTCCTTTTTTAGATTTACAAAAAATAAATGCACGTTATCAAGTTGAATTTAATGCAAAATTAACTCAAATTATTGATAAGGGTTGGTTTGTACTTGGTGATGAAGTTACTGCATTTGAACAAAATTTCGCAACTTACTGTGGTACAAAACATTGTATAGGAGTTGGAAACGGTTTGGATGCTTTAATTCTAATTTTTAAGGCCTACATTTTACTTGGTAAATTAACCAAAAACGATGAAGTTATTGTGCCTGCAAATACTTATATTGCTTCTATTTTAGCAATTGAAGAGGCTGGATTAGTGCCTGTTTTAGTTGAACCAAATAAAGACACTTTTAATTTAAATCCATATTTAATTGAAGCTAAAATAACCTCAAAAACAAAAGCCATTTTACCTGTTCATTTGTATGGTCAACTTGCCGAAATGGATGAGATTAATGCAATTGCACAAAAACATAATTTACTAGTAATTGAAGACGCAGCCCAAGCTCATGGTGCCAATTATAAAAATGGTAAAAAAGCTGGAAACCTATCTGATGCAGCAGGATTTAGTTTTTATCCAGGTAAAAATTTTGGTGCACTTGGCGATGCTGGAGCGGTTACAACTGATGATGAACTACTAGCCAAAACCATTAAATCTTTGAGAAATTATGGTTCGGAAATCAAATATCAAAATGAAATAAAAGGGGTAAACTCTCGTTTAGATGAATTGCAAGCTGCTTTTTTGAATGTAAAACTTCCAAATTTGGATGTTGAAAATAATCAAAGAAAAGAAATTGCAAAACGCTATTTATTGGAAATAAATAATGATAAAATAAAATTACCGTTTTATGATTTTTCAGACAATCATGTGTTTCATTTGTTTGTTATTCAGTGTGTTAATAGAATTGAAATTCAGAATTATTTACTTAAAAATGGTGTGGCAACGATGATACATTATCCAATTCCACCACACAAACAAAAGGCTTTTGAAAGTTGGAATCAGTTGTCATTTCCAATTACTGAAAAAATTCATAATGAGGTGTTGAGTTTGCCTTTACATCCCTTTTTAACCACAGATGAAGTTAATTTAATAATAGAATTAGTAAATAATTATTAATTGAATACAGAAGAGCATTTAGTTTACAGAAAAATTTTTAAAGCAACCTCTTTGTTTGGAGGAGTGCAAGGAGTTTCTATGCTTACTTCAATTGTTAGATCCAAAGTTTTAGCGCTTTTAATAGGTACTTCAGGATATGGAATTTATGGATTTTTGAATACAATAATTGAATTGTTTAAACAATTTTCGGGTTTAGGAATTGAAACAAGTGGTGTAAAATTTATATCTGAAGCTGTTGATAGTCAGGTGGTTTCAAAATACAATCACACAATTTCTCTATTGTTAAAATTGTCTTTTGCTTTAGGATGTTTCGGTGTTTTGGCGGCTATTTGTATGTCGCCTTTTTTAAGTTGGATTGTTTTTTCAGATACAAGTAAATGGTTTGTATTTGTTTTTATATCCATTTCAGTACTTTTTAATCAGCTGGTTGCTACTAATAATGCCATTTTTCAAGGGAGTGATAAACTAGTTTTTTTAGCTAAATCAAATTTGTACTCAAATAGTATAGGATTGATAATAACATTACCGTTATTTTATTTTTTTAAAGAAGACGCGATTATACCTTCGATAGTAATTATTTCAATTGTAAATTTTATTTTATCTACTTTTTATTTGAGTAAGATTGTAAAATTCAACAACAGTATTTCGTTTATTCAATCGTTTAAAGAAGGAAAAGAAATGATTCGTTTTGGCAGTTTATTTGTACTCATGGGTTTTCTTCCTTTAGTGGTCAATTTTGCACTTCAGTTTTTTATTAATAATAAGGATGGTTTGCACGCCGTTGGTTTATTTAATGTATCTATTATTGTTTTAAATACCTACGTAGGATTTATTTTTACAATTATGGCAACTGAATATTACCCTCGGTTAATTAAATCTATTACTTCAAATAAATCAATTTCAAATACTGTTTGTCAGCAAGTTAAAACTTCATTGCTGCTTGTAACTCCGGTAGTTTTGTTTTTTGTAACATTTGGACAATCAATTATTAAATTTTTGTTTTCTAACAAGTTTATTGAAATAACACCGATGTTAAATTGGGCTCTTTTTGGTATGGTTTTTAAATCCATTTCGTTTTCAATAGGCTACATTTTTATTGCTAAAGCTGATTCTAAAATTTTTACAAAAACATCTTTATTTTTTAATTGTTTACATTTTTTATTGCTTTATTTAGGCTATCTATTGTATGGTTTTGAAGGTCTAGGAATAGCAATTTTAGTGTATTATTTTTTACATTTTGTGGTGATTTTTTTAATTGCAAAAAAAAGGTATGCCATTAATTTTGATCCCCACTTAATTTATCTAATTGTTGCATCTTTATCTATTTGTACGACTGTTTTAATGATAAAAATTCTTGTAAAAGATAATTTTGTATATTTACTTTCCATCTTTATATGTGCTACTTTTTTATCTTTTTATAAATTAAAAAAACTAATTTCAAAAGATACTATTTAAAATATAATCAACTTATGAAACATCTAAATATTAAAAGAAGAATTTCGTTTTTTTGTAAAGTAAATTGGATTAAAACGATCTATTTTAATTTTAGAAAATTTCCATTCAAAATTGCAGTAAAACTTCCCGTATATTTTTACGGAAAAGTTAAATTTCAAAATATTTCAGGTCAAATAAGTATCCAATCAACTATTCAAAGAGGGATGATTGGTTTTGGTCAACCTTACGAAATGACAACGAGAGAAGCAGGTACAGCCGAGTTGGTTTTGTTAGGCAAAATAGAATTTTTGGGTCATGTTCAATTTGGAAAAGATTATTTTATTTATGTAAAAGAAAATGCCCTTTTAAAAATGGGAAATATGTCGTCTTTAGCATCCAAAGGCAAAATTATTTGTACAAATTCAATCGTTTTTGGTGACTATGCCCGAATTGGATCTGAATCACAGGTTATTGATACAAATTTTCATCAAATGGTTGATGTTGTAACACAACAAAAACTTCCGATGAGTGCGCCAATTGTAATAGGAAACTACAATTTTATTAGCAATAGGGTTACGCTGCTTTCCAAAACACATTTACCTAATTTTTGCACAATTGCTTCTAACAGTGTTTGCGCCAAAGATTATTCTTTTTTGGACGAAAATAGTTTAATTGGTGGTGTTCCAGCCAAGTTATTGAAATCTAATGTTTCTCGAGATTGGAATGGCGAAAAGGAAACGATGGATTTGTGGTTAAAAATATGATTTAGTTATCCATTTGACCATAGTTTAAGGTATTGATTAGCAATGACTTGATGGTCGTGATGTTTTGCAACAAATGCTCTAGCGCGCAATCCAATTGCGTCAATTTCGTTTGGGTTTTCAATCAATTCAGACAATTCATTTACTATCGATTCAACTGATGGTAAGGCATTTATGGCTACTTTTTCATTTAATTTATAATACTCATAAAATTCTTTTTCGGCTCCTGTAAAAACTACTTTTCCTTTTGCCATAGCCTCAAGTGCATTATATCCTTGGTCAAACCCATATACTTGATCCAATAAAATATCGCACAAATTGTATTTTGTAATATACTCTTGATAGGGCAAATTCTCGGAAATTGTTATCTCAATCAAATCGCCATATTTTTCAGAAATTAGTTGCAAAGCTTGTTCAAAAAAAACAATGCCTTTTGTAAAATACGTGTTCCTATTTATACCTAAAAAAATAGCTATTTTTTGGGGCTTATTTTTGCTAACTAGTTCATTAGTAGATAAATTTATAGGATTTGGAATCATTCCCAAATAACAAGGATTTCCTTTCATTGGTAAATGATAATCCAGGTCTGAGGCTATTACACCTCGAACTTTTTTATATAGCAAATCGTGTGATTTTTTATGTTCTTTGGAGGTGTATTCTAAAATAAATTGGAATTCTTTTTTTGATTTTTCATTCTCAAAATACGGATTCATTATAGAATATCGTTCTTTTCGGTCAAGTAAATATTTTGTAATAGTATAGTCTGGACCACAGCACAATAAAAAGCACTTCGAATTGTATTTGATAATCTTTTTCAATAAAAATCGTTCTAAACTTGGAAGGGTTTGAATGGGACTTTCGTTAATAAATTGTACTACATCATAATTTTTTAACTGTTGTAAATAATAAAAAAATCGAAGTCCATGCTCCAATTTCATTATATCAAAATTAAAAATTTTAAAAATAGTTTTTTTAATAAAACTACCTAGTAAAGTGTTGCTAAACCTTGCCCTTGTTGATAAATCAGCTGGGTAATTTTTGAAACCATCTCCATTTGCAATTAGCACTACGTGATGCCCGCTAGCAATTAACCCTTCTTTTAAGGAATTATGCAGCCTACTAAATTCGCCAATTAATAATATTCTCACTTTATGCTTATATTTGTGGCTAAAATAGTTAAAATTTTGAACTCTTTACCAAAAAATAAACTTTCTATTTGTATAGTTTCTGAGCAGTTAGCTACTGGCGGGGCCGAAAGATGTGCCGCTTTGTTGTCTGATTTTTTGGTAGCTAATGATCTGAATGTGCACCATTTAATAACTATTAACCGTGTAGAATATCCATTTTCTGGGTGTCTTTTCAATATGGGATTATTAAAAAATGATTCCAATCCTTTCAATAAAATGTTTCGATTTTGGAAAATGTTTCTTTTTTTTAGGAAGCACAAATTTGATTATATTATTGATTCACGAGTAAAAACCCATTTTTTACAAGAATTTTTTATTTCAAAATTTATTTACAATGCGCCTTTACTTGTTTGGGTACATAGTTTTATGACGGATTTATATTTTCCTAAAAATCCTTATTTTGCAAGGTTTTTATACAATAAACATTTAATTATTTCAGTTTCTAAAACCATTGAAAATAAAATTAAACAAATTTATAATTTTGAAAATGTGATTACAATTCACAATCCAATTGCCACTAAGGATATTGAGTTACAATCCAATCAAAGTTTTAATTTTACTGATAAATACATTATTTCGGCGGGAAGTTTAAAAAATAATATCAAACAATTTGATGTATTAATTTCTTGTTATTTACAATCAAATTTACCCAACAAATCAATTAAATTAATTGTTATGGGTGATGGGGTTTTATTGGGGCAACTTAAAATAGCAACCAAACGTATTGATTTACAGAACAATGTAGTTTTTGTTGGTCAACAAAATAACCCTTATATCTATTTTAAAAACGCTTTGTTTTCTGTTTTAACCAGCAAAAACGAAGGGTTTCCAATGGTTTTATTAGAAAGTCTTGCTTGTGGTACACCAGTAATTTCGTTTGATTGCGAATCGGGTCCAAGTGAAATAATTGATAATGAACTAAATGGATTGTTAGTTGAAAATCAAAATCAACAAAAAATGATTTTTGCTTTGAATGAAATGGCAAATAATGAAAAATTGTATTTACATTGCAAGTCAAATTCAAAAGAAAGTGTTTCAGGTTTTTCAATTACTAAAATCGGGCAGCAATGGCTTCAAATAATGAAATAATATGAATATAAAAATTATCGAAATTCCAAAAATATTAGACCATAGAGGTAATATTGCAATTATTGAAAAAGAAACATTGCCCTTTGATTTTAAAAGAGTGTATTATTTGTACGATGTTCCAAGTTCGGCAAGCAGAGGCGGGCATTCGCACAAAAATCAGGAGGAGTTTTTGGTTGCTCTTTCAGGAAGTTTTGATGTAATTTTAAATGATGGAAAAACTACGCAAAAAGTTACGCTAAACAAACCTGATAAAGGATTGCTGATTTCAACCGGTATTTGGAGGGAACTTGATAATTTTTCGTCAGGAGCTATTTGTTTAGTGTTAGCATCAGACGTTTTTGATGAAAATGACTACGAAAGGAATTTTGATGCTTTTATGGCTAATTGTAAGTTGTAAATCGTTTTCCTTTTTTAAGCTTTTTTTGTTTCCAAATTTTTATTTCATTTAATAAAAAACTTGGTAAATGTAACAAAATAATTTGTTTCCAATTTAGATTTGAAAGGTTAATACCTTTTTTTAATTGATTGTATTTCCCAAAATCACCTTCCATTTTATACATTTTTGCATGAGTATATCGCTGAAAATCAAGGTATTTTTTTAAAGTTGGAGTTGTATAATTATTATTATTATCGTAAAAATCAAAATCAGTTATTTTTTTAGAACTAAAATTGCTTTGCGTTATTTGATTTTCAGAAACAGTATGGTATTGGGTTAAAGTACACGTGGAATACACTAATTTGTAAACTAAATTGGCTCTAATATTAAAATCAACATCTTCTCCGTAGGTTATTTTTTCGTTGTAAAATCCTATATTTTCAAATACTTCTTTCTTTACACAAAAGCTTGAAGGACAGTATAATGGTTGCTGTAAACTTATTTCAAAATAATCATTAATCAAACCATTTTTTAGTAATTTTTCAGCTCCATTAGCAGGTAAAATTGTTATTTTGTCGTCAATTATTTCTTCATAATTTGTTGCAAATAAATGGGCATCAGGAAAGGAAGTTATCAATTGATAAATTTCTTTTAAAAAATCGGGTTTCCATAGATCATCGGCATCCAATAATGCTATATATTTTGAAGTTGCATTTTTAATTCCAGTATTTCTAGTTGCAGAAAGTCCTTGGTTTTTACTATGCGATAGGAGTTTAATTCTCGAATCGTCAAATGCGGCAACAACTGCAAAACTGTTGTCGGTAGAGCAGTCGTTAATTAACACAACTTCAAAATTGGTAAAACTTTGATTTAAAACACTTTCCAGAGTTTTGCCAACGTAATTTTGTTTGTTATACAAAGGAATTACTACGGTAATAAAGGGCTTCATTCTAAATTTATTTTACAAAAATAGCCAAGTTTATATAGATCTAAAATAATTATTTTTGGTGAATTAGAAAGTAATTGATGTTCCATTTTTGTTTTAAATTTTGTAAAAAGGAAAGCAATTGGCTTTAATAAATTTATTTTTTGAACAATAGAAAAGGCAAATAAAAGACGATTATCTGCGGTGTAATTTTCACCTTTTTTATTAATACTTTTTAAATTATGTAACGAAATTCTAATTTTTTCAATAAAAATTTCAGACGTTTCTAAATTCAAATGATATACAGCATTATCAATATGTGTAATTGGTATTTTTATTTTTTTTAAATCTTGTGCTAACACAAAATCCTCATATCCGTAAGTTTTTAAATTTTCATTAAATTCCAAACGTTCAACTATTTTTTTATTTAGTAATAAATTGGAAGTCAATACATTTTGATAGGGGTTTAGCAACCTCTTTTTTAAAGGAATAGATTCTCGGTTTTTTCCATACACCCATCGTAGCATCTCATTTTTACTTGGATTACTTTCTTTGTAAATTAACCCTCCATATACAACTGTACTTTTTTTAGTTACAATTTGATCAACATATTTTTTAATAAAGTCATTTTCTTTCGGAAATACATCCGAATCAAGAAAAAGCAAGTCATCAAATTTGGATTTTTGTATTAATAGTAATCGGTTTTTAGTTCGTCCTAAATTTTCAGAATTAATTTCAAAACTACAATTTTGTAATTCATTTATTTCTGAATTTTCAGCAATAAAAAGTGAACTACAGTCGTCTTGCACACATATTTCATAGTCAAAATTTAGTTCATCAGCTTGTTGTTTTAATTCCAGCACTAATGAAAAACAATTGTAATTATATGTAGGAATTAGTATGGATAGCATTAAACAGATCTTTGAACAACCTCAAAAATAGCGCCTTCTTCACATTTTAGCGTTTTAGACGGGAATTTTAATAACAGGGCATAATCATGAGTTGCCATAATAATAGTTTTCCCAATAGCATTGATTTTTTTTAGTACTTCAAGCACTTCAACGCTAGTTTGTGGGTCCAAATTACCTGTTGGCTCATCGGCCAATATAATTTCAGGATCGTTTAATAATGCTCGAGCAATTGCAACTCTTTGTTGTTCACCTCCCGAAAGTTGGTGTGGCATTTTTGAGGCAAAACCTTTCATACCTACTTTGTCCAAAACTTCATCAATTTTTTCTTGCATTTCTGCGGCGTCTTTCCAACCTGTTGCTTTCAATACAAATAGCATATTTTCAGTAACACTTCGGTCGGGAAGTAATTTAAAATCCTGAAAAACAATTCCGATTTTTCTTCTCAAAAAAGGGATGTCACTCTCTTTTAGTGTTGCCAAATCAAACCCAACAAATGTTCCTTCTCCTTCAGTTAAAGGCAAATCAGCATAAAGCGTTTTCATAAAACTACTTTTCCCAGAGCCTGTTTTTCCAATAATATAAATAAAATCACCTTGAACTACTTCCAAGTTTATTTCAGATAAGATGGCGTTATTTTCTTGGTAAATTGTAACGTTTTGTAATGATAATATGGGTAAAGGCATAATTCCTATTTGTTTATTCGGTAAAAGTAATAAGATAACGTTTGTTTACAAAATATATTTTAAATAAAATTTTAACTTACAGTTTTTGTTGTTTTTTATTTTAAAAATTGTTAAGAAAAATGTTTATAATAAATCCGAACAAACTACCGTTATATAAAGTATAATTTTACTTTTGAATAAGTTATTAAATAGTTCTACAATGATAAAAAATGCCACGTATTTTGTTCTGTTTTTTTTGATTATTACAACGTCAACTGTTGCTCAAAAATCGGAGGTTTACACCAATAAAATGTCTGATTTTGATAAAGCAATTTCGTTGTACAATGACAAACAATATTTATCGGCTCAATTGTTATTTGATAAAATTAAATCAGCAAATCCAACAACTGATGTTGCTGCTGATTGTAGTTATTACAGTGCTTTTTGCGCCATTAAATTAGAACAAAACGACGCTGAGCTTGCCATGGAAAAATTTGTTGAAGAGTACCCAACAAGTTCCAAACAAAATCAGGCTTTTATTGGTGTTTCTCAATATTATTTTGAACAAGGCAACTACCCAAAGGCTTTAGTTTATTTTGAAAAAGTGAACGAAAGCGCTTTGACAAATCAGCAAATTGAAAAATTTAATTTTCAAAAAGGATATTCTTTTTTTGCTTCTCAAAAAAAGAAAGAGGCAATTACTTATTTCAATAAGGTTGTAAATTCAAAGGAGTACGGGGCTCAAGCCAAATATTATTTAGGTTTTATGGCTTATGACAATGAAGATTTTAAAGAGGCAACCAAATATTTTGACGAGGTTTCTGGCGAAGAAAAATATAAAGAAAAGCTTTCTTATTTTCAGGCTGATATGAATTTTAAATTAGGTAAATTCCAAAAGGCAATTGATTTAGGTAAAGCTGCCATGCCAAAATCAAATGCTGTTGAAAAATCAGAATTGAATAAAATTATTGGCGAAAGTTATTTTAATTTAAAACAATATGATGCTGCATTGCCTTTTTTAGTTGAATACAAAGGAAAAAAAGGAAAATGGAATAATACAGATTATTACCAACTTGGATACACATATTACCAACAGAAACAATACGAAAACGCCATTTCTCAATTCAATAAAATAATTGAGGGGAATGATTTTGTGGCTCAAAATGGCTACTATCATTTAGGTGAAAGCTATATGAAATCCGACAAAAAACAAGAAGCATTAAACGCTTTTAAAAATGCTTCTGAAATGGATTTTGATTTAAAAATAAAAGAAGATGCGCATTTGAACTATGCTAAAATTAGCTACGATATTGGTAATTCCTATCAAAGTGTTCCTGAGGTTTTGACTACTTTTTTAGAAAAATATCCAACATCTCCAAGTCATGATGTTATTGAAGGTTTGTTAATCAATTCATTTATTACATCAAAAAATTATAAACAAGCACTTGTTTTATTAGAAAAAAATAAATCAAGTTTAACTAAAGAAGCCTATCAAAAAGTTGCCTTTTATAGAGGATTGGAATTATTTATTGATGGAAATTACATCGAAGCAAAAGAGCTTTTTTCAAAATCAATAAAGGAACAGCGAAACGCTGAATTTACTGCACGCGCCTTATTTTGGAAAGCCGAAGTAGCATATGTTTCAGATCAATTTAACGATGCGCTTATATTGTTCAAACAATTTGATGGTTTTCCAGAATCTAAAAAGGTTGCTGAACATAAAAATTATTCTTACAATGTTGCCTATTGCTATTTTAAACAAAAAGATTATGAACAAGCTGCCATACATTTTCAAACATTTACAGAAGAAAATAAATCAGATAAAGTTCGATTAAACGATGCTTACTTACGATTGGGCGACAGCCGTTTTGCAACCTCAAAATACTGGCCCGCAATGGATGCTTACAATAAGGCCATTGAAATGAAAGCCATTGATGCTGATTATGCTTCGTTTCAAAAAGCAATAAGTTACGGTTTTGTTGCTAAAAATGATAAAAAAATAGAAGATTTCACTAAATTTTTATCAAACTATAAAACCTCTCAATACCGTGATGATGCTTTGTTTGAATTGGCTAATACGTTCGTAACCGAAAACAAAAACGAGTTGGCATTGAAAACCTATGATCAATTGTTAACCGAATATAAAAACGGCTCTTATTCATCAAAAGCGTTGCTTCGTCAGGGGTTGGTGCATTACAATGCTAATAACGATGATTTGGCATTAGTAAAATTTAAAAAAGTTGCCGCTGATTTTTCTCAAACACCCGAAGCTGTTGAAGCTGTTGCCTCCGCTCGATTAATATATGTTGATAAAGGCAAAGTGGATGAATATGCAACTTGGGTTAAATCATTAAATTTTATTTCGGTTACTGATGCTGAACTTGATAACGATTCGTACGAGGCAGCTGAAAAACAATATTTGCAAAATAATACCAAACAAGCAATTGCTACTTTAAAAAGTTATGTAACTAATTTTCCAAACGGAATTCACGCATTGAAAGCTAATTTTTATTTAGCCCAATCTTATTTTAGTGAAGGGCTTTCGCCAAATTCTGTTGCAAATTATGAATATGTTATATCCAAACCTAAATCAGAATTTACGGAACAAGCCTTGGCTCGACTTTGTGAAATTCATCTTAAAAAAGATGATTTTACAAAAGCAATTCCAGTATTAATAAGGTTAGAAAATGAAGCTGATTTTCCGCAAAACATAACATTTTCGCAAGCCAATTTAATGCGATCGTACTATGAAACTAAAGATTTTCCAAATGCTGTAATATATGCCGAAAAAGTGATTTTAAATCCTAAAACTGATGATAAAATAAAAAGTGATGCGCAAATAATTGTTGCTCGTTCAGCCATTAAAACTAATGATGAAGCAAAAGCAAAAGTGGCTTATTCAAAACTGTTAGGTATTGCAAAAGGGGAGTTGGCTGCCGAAGCTTTGTACTATGATGCTTATTTTAAAAACAAAGATAAAAAATACTTAGATTCGAATAAAGTGGTTCAAAAAATAGCAAAAGACTACTCGGGTTATCCCTATTTTGGAGCCAAAAGTTTGATAGTAATGGCTAAAAATTATTTTCAACTAAATGACAGTTATCAAGCAACTTCAATATTGAGTAGTGTTATTGAAAATTTTACAGATTATCAAGATGTAATTGATGAAGCAACTACCGAACTAGAAATAATAAAAGCAGAAGAAGCCAAAACAAATTCTTCAATAATTAAATAATTTGCACTTATGAAAAATCAAAATTTATATATTGTACTTATTGTAGCTCTTGTATTTCAGCTGTCATTTGCACAAAAAAAAGATGAAAATATAGGTTCTGAAGTGGTTAATGTTGTAAAACCTTATTCTGCCTCAATTTCTGATGCCTTTAAAGTGAAAGAAGTTCCCACGTTGGAGGATACAGAAACTACCCAAAAAGAGCCGATTACTTATTCCATTTTTTCTTTTCCGGTAGCCTCAACTTTTACCCCATCCAAAGGAAAAGCTGCCGCTGTTGAAAAAGGAATTAAAGAAAAACTTTTTGCCAATTATGCCACACTTGCTGCAGGAAATTATGGAACAATTAATGCTGAACTTTATGTAACACATTTGTTTGATTCCAATAATTATTTTGCCTCCTCAATTAAACATCTTTCGTCCCAAGGTGGTATAAAAGAGGTGCTTTTGGATGACCATTTTTACAATACAGCATTGGAACTCACTTACGGAAAAAAAGACAAACAAATGGCATGGAATGTTGACTTTGGCTACCAAAACCAGGTGTATAATTGGTATGGTTTTCAGTCGGTTGTAATGCCATTAACCCAAACCGCTACTTTTGTAGATGCGATAAACGAAAAACAAAAATACAATACCTTGGCACTTGGCGGAAATTTAACTTTAAATGATAGTTTTTTAACCAATGTAAATTTGAAATTTAATCACTTTACTGATGGGTTTTCATCAGCCGAAAGCCATTTTGTAGCGCAACCCAATTTTAAATTCGATTTTTTAAATGAATCGGTTAAAACAAATTTTATTTTAGATTATGTTAAAGGAAATTTTCAAAGGGGTTATAATGATATAAATCCTATCAATTATGGTTTTACAAATATAGGTTTGAACCCAAGTTTCACAATAAACAATGATGATTTGTCTGTTAATTTAGGAGCCTCTTTTTTTTATAGCATGGCAAATGGAGGTGGATCTAATAAATTTTTCATTTATCCAAATGTAACCGCATCGTTAAAAGTAGTAGGCGATTTAATGATTGCTTTTGCTGGAGCAGAAGGCTCGTTAAAACAAAATACTTATCGAGAATTAGTAGATGTTAACAATTTTTTATCGCCAACTTTGAATGTAAATCCTACCGACTCACGCTATGATATTTATGCAGGATTAAAAGGAAAATTGGACAATTCAGTTAGTTATACCGTTAAGGCATCTTATTTAAACGAAGGATACAAACCACTTTTTGTTACCAATTCGTATAGTTCATTTAACTCAAATATTGAGGGATATACTTTCGGAAATTCATTTGGAGTAGTTTATGACGACGTAAAAACGGTAGCTTTTTTTGGCGAATTGAAAGCTGATTTTTCTCAAAATGTTACTTTTGGTGTCAATGGTACTTTTTCAAATTATACAATGAAATCGGAAGCAAAAGCATGGAATTTACCAACTTTAAGGTTAAGCTCTAACTTAAATTACATCATAAGCTCTAAATGGGAAACGGGTTTTAATTTGTTCTACGTTGGCGAAAGGTATGACCGTGAAGAGTTTCCTTTTGATGGCTTTGTATCTATAATTGAAGAAGTTAAACTGGACGGTTATGTTGATTTGAACGCGCATGTAAATTACAAACACAGTGATCGTTTAACTTTTTTCTTGAAAGGAAATAATTTAGCTAGCCAAAATTATCAAAAATGGTTAGGTTTTCCAGTGCAGGGAATCCAAGTTTTACTTGGTGCCAATTTCAAATTTGATTTTTAATATGATTTCAAAAAAACAAATTTTGGCGCATTATCAAATATTGCTTCAGGACAAAATAGATGTTTTTAGAGATTTAATTGCAAACTTAACAATTGATGCTCAAAACGATGCAAAAGGTTCAGCTGGTGACAAACACGAAACTGCTTTGGCAATGATGCATTTGGAGCAAGAAAAATTAAATTATAAACTAAAAGAAATTTACCAACAAAAAGCGGTACTTGACAAAATTGACCCAAACTCAACGTCACCGAAAATTGCTTTGGGTAGTTTAGTAAAAACAAATGGTATGCTTTTATTTATTTCGGCCGCCTTACCCAAAATAACTATTGATAACACAAACGTAATTGCCGTTTCACCTCAATCGCCACTAGGTAGTAAATTAATTGGAAATTCAGTCGGTTTTTCGTTTCAAATTAACACTACAAATTATAGTATTGAACATATAGAGTAGGAGCTTATTTACAATTTTTAACTTATTTATTGTAAATCTGTGTTTTTAGTTTAAATTTTGTTTAAAAATTGATTTTTTGATTTAAAATTGTAATCAAAAGTAATTTATTAGTTTTAAAACTTAACTTAATCATTCAATTTTGCCTCATCAAATAAAACAATTAATAGGTTAATAAAAGCCAACTAATTGTTGCAATACGAAAAGATTATGTGCGGAATTTTAGCAATTATTGGAAAAGGAAAAGACGAACAACTTGTAAAACAACTTTCAAAAAGAATGTCACACCGTGGTCCTGATGAAAGTGATATTCGTATAACTGAAAATGGACACATTCTTAGTCATGAACGGTTGTCTATTATTGATTTACATTCGGGTAAACAACCTATTAAAGGGACTTCAACTGCTTACATGGTTCACAATGGTGAAATTTATAATCACCAAATATTGAGAGATGGTGTATTAAAATCGCATACGTTTAAAACCAAATCCGATTCGGAAGTAATAGTTCATCTTTATGAAGAGTTCAACTATGATTTTTTACATTTATTAGATGGCGATTTTGCCTTTGTGGTTATAGATGGGGATGATTACATTGCGGGGCGTGACCCACTTGGAGTAAAACCACTTTATTATGGAATGGATGAACGTGGCAGAATGTATTTTGCCTCAGAAATGAAACCTATAGCCGATCAATGCAAAACCTTTTCAACTTTCCCTCCTGGGCATTATTACACTCCATCAACAGGTTTTGTAAAATATTATAAACCCGCTTACGAAGATTATAAAGTAGCTACAAATGAGCTCGATTTAGATAAATTAAGAGATGCTCTTACAGACGCTACTCGCAAACGACTTATGAGCGATGTGCCTATTGGCGTTTTGCTTTCAGGCGGACTGGATTCATCATTAACTTCGTCTATTGCTTCTCGTTTATTAAAAGAAAAAGGAAAAGAGTTACATTCGTTCTCTATTGGGCTAGACGCTAATGCCCCAGATGCATTGGCAGCAAAGAAAGTAGCTGATTTCTTGGGTACAACACACCACGAAATTCACTTTACCATAGAGCAAGGAATCGAAATTCTAGACAAACTCATTTGGCATCTAGAAACCTACGATGTTACCTCTGTGCGAGCTAGTACACCAATGTATTTTCTTTCCAAAGCGATCACTGATTTGGGCATAAAAGTTGTCCTTTCTGGTGAAGGTGCCGACGAAATTTTTGGGGGGTACTTATATTTTAGAAACGCTCCAACCACCGAAGATTTCCAAAAAGAAACCATAGAAAGAGTACAAAAATTATTTACAGCCGATTTACTTCGCGCCGATAAATCGACTATGGCACATGGGCTAGAGGCACGAGTTCCTTTTCTAGACAAAGCATTTTTAGAGTTAGCAATGACCATAAAACCAGAAGAAAAACAACCCAAAACATACAACGGAAAAGAAAAATATATCCTCAGAAAAGCATTCGATACCCCAGACAATCCCTACTTGCCAGATGAGGTGTTATGGCGCCAAAAAGAACAATTTTCTGACGGGGTTGGCTACAATTGGATCGATACGCTTATCGAGTATTGTGCCTCACAAGTTACAGATAAACAGCTTGATGGAGCAGCAGAAGAGTTTCCATACAACACACCAACTACCAAAGAAGCCTATTATTATAGAACCATATTCAACAAATACTATCCACAATTGAGTGCGGCACAAACCGTGAGAAAATGGATACCAAAATGGCAAGAAAATCAAGATCCAAGTGGTAGAGCCAATGCAGCCCATGTACAAGCAGATACAGAAATTGCAAAGGCAACCACAACCGCATAATCGTGAGGTTATATTATGTTTAGTTTGTTTGTTTGAAAACGTTCATCATTTATGGTGAACGTTTTTTTTTTTGTAACAAAAAAATCAAAAGTTTGGAAAATGCCTAAAATATCGAGTTTTACCCCCGATTGTAGCGAAAATCCTTTTTGTTTTTTTTTTTCAAAAAACAAAAAGATTGAAGCGAAAGCGGGAATAGGGTTTGGAAAATGCCCAAGCTTGTTGGTCCTTTTTTTAAAAAATTAAGGAGAACCAAAATTTCTATTTGAAAATGATTTGTCCTGCTTTCGCCTTTATCTCCTTTGCCCTTCGGGACTTCAGGAGGATATCGGCTCAATCAGGTCTATATATCACGGGTAGTTTTTCAGAAGGAAATGAGTTATTGGGCAAATTTGATAATTCATATCAAAAATTAAAATTACTATTGAAATTGATATATATATCACTATATTTGAGCCAAATACAAACACATGAAACTAATTGCTGTACTACCTGCGCGATACGAGTCAACTCGTTTCCCTGCTAAATTAATGCAAGACCTCGCCGGAAAAACAGTCATACTTACTACCTACCAGGCAGCTGTGGCCACAGGGCTTTTTGATGATGTATTTGTGGTTACCGATTCGGACATTATTTTCAACGAAATTCAATCCAACGGGGGCAAGGTAATTATGAGTAGTAAAGCGCACATAAGCGGTAGCGATCGTATAGCCGAAGCGGTTGAAAACATGGAGGTTGATGTGGTAATTAATGTGCAAGGTGACGAACCATTTATAGACAAACAAACACTTGTGGAGTTGATTGAGGTTTTTAAAAAAGACAAAAATAATGAGATTGATTTGGCATCATTGATGCGTCAAATAACAGATAAAGAGGCTATTAACAATCCTAATAACGTAAAAGTTGTGGTGGACCAATTGGGAAGGGCACTTTATTTTTCACGTTCTGTAATTCCATTTCTACGAGATGAAAATGCGGGTATTCGATACTTTCAACATATTGGTATTTATGCTTTTAGAAAACAAGCTTTGTTGGATTTTTATGCGTTACCAATGAAGTCGTTGGAGGCGTCAGAAAAATTGGAGCAGTTGCGTTATTTGGAATTTGGCAAGCGAATTCAAATGGTTGAAACTACTCATATTGGCATTGGGATAGACACTCTGGAGAACCTAGAGAAAGCTAGAAAAATGTTGAATGAATCACATTAAAAAAAATGAAAAAATTAATAGTTTAATACTAGTATTGTTACAATATATATGAAATGTAAATAATTTGATTAGTATTTAAGAAAATCATTAATTTATGTTGATTTTTCATTATATCAAGTTTGATAAAACTCGTTGATTTTTAGGTAAATAAATTATAATTGGTTTCAAATTTTGGTTTTTATAGCTTAGATTTGTATTTTAATCTGATATTTTAATTATGAATACCAAAAAATTAACTGTTTTCGTTATTGTAATTGCCCTATTGGGATTGGTGGGTTATCGCATTATTTCAAACCAATCGACCGATGAAAAAAACAATAAAAAAGGAGATAAAAAGCCAACAATTTCAGTAAATGGCATGGTTGTTTTTGAAGAAGATTACGCCAATGGACTTTCGCTTTCAGGATCAATAGAAGCAAATGAAAATGTGGAAATTAGAAGCGAAGTATCTGGACTTGTTGAAAAAATTTATTTTACTGAAGGGCAAACAGTTAGTAAAGGTCAAGTATTGGTTAAAGTGAATGATATTGAATTGCGAGCCCAATTATTGCAAGCCAAAACCAAACAAAATTTAGCAGCTGAAAACGAACGAAGAGCCAAACTTTTACTTCAAAAAGAAGCTATTAGTCAAGAAGAATATGAAATTGCAAGTGCTGAATACAGAGGTTTGATGGCGCAAACGCAGTTAATTCAGGCGCAATTATCAAAAACTAGTATAAAAGCCCCGTTTTCGGGTAAAATTGGTTTGCGAAATATTTCGCCAGGAGCTTACGTAACACCATCACTTTTGATTACCAATTTAGTCAATATAAACAAGTTAAAAATCACTTTTTCAATCCCCGAAAAATACGCATCTCAAATACAAAATAATACAACAATTACATTTAAAGTGGCCGGTTATACTGACCAATTTACTGCAAAAATATATGCCATTGAACCAAGTATAGATAGTGCAACTCGAACTTTACAGGTAAAAGCATTGACAGATAATGCCAATCAAAAACTCTATCCTGGTACTTATGCAAATGTTGAATTACCCATGAACGTGGTAAAAAATGCCATATTAATTCCATCAGAAGCTGTAATTCCTGTTCAAAATGGCAAAAAAGTATATGTTTCCAAAAACAATCTCGCCACCGAAGTATTGATAACTACTGATACTAGAACCGAAAAAAGTGTTTTGGTTTTGGATGGATTAAAAAAAGGAGACACTCTAATAACTACTGGAATTATGAGTTTGAAGGCTGAAGATAAAGTGAAAGTGACAATTGTAAAATAGGCATTTTTCAAAAAAAAATATAAATCGATGAGTTTATCAACGTTAAGCATAAAAAGACCTGTACTAACAATTGTATTAAATTTAACCATAATACTTTTTGGTTTTATTGGGTTCAAATTTTTGGGAGTTAGAGAATTTCCATCCATTGATCCAGCTCAAATTTCGGTCAGAACCAATTACACAGGTGCCAATGCCGATATTATTGAATCACAAATCACGGAACCACTAGAAAAAGCAATAAATTCAATAGATGGAATTAAAAACATTACCTCTTCAAGCAATCAAGGAAGTAGTATTATTACCATCGAGTTTAATTTAGATAAAGATTTAGAAGCAGCGGCAAATGATGTTCGTGACAAAGTTTCGCAGACGGTACGAATTTTGCCTGAAGACATTGATTCACAACCCATTGTGTCAAAAGCCGATGCCAATAGTGAGGCAATTATTTCAATGTCGGTACAAAGTACCACTAAAAATGCATTAGAATTAAGTGATTATGCCGAAAATGTAATTAGCCAACGATTGGAAACCATTCCAGGTGTAAGTGGAGTTCAAATTTGGGGTCAAAAAAGATATGCCATGCGATTATGGATAGACCCTATAAAATTAGCTGCGTATGGAGTTACTGTTGCTGATGTAAGAGCAGCCTTGAGTAGCCAAAACGTTGAACTTCCGTCGGGAAAACTAACAGGAAATACTACCGAACTAACCGTTAAAACCATTGGAAACCTTACAACCGAAAAAGAATTTAACGATATTATCATTCGGTCAGAAAACGATAAAACAGTTCGATTTAGCGATGTTGGAACTGCAACCCTTGCTGCCGAAAATATTGAAACCCAAATGACACAATCAGGCAAACCACTTGTAGGTGTGGCCATTGTACCTTTGCCAGGAGCCAATTATCTTGAAATATCAGAAGCCTTTTACAAAGTGTTTGACCAATTAAAAAAAGAACTTCCAAAAGATATTGAACTTAACATTGCTATTGATACAACTACTTTTGTAAAAAAATCGGTGACTGAAGTAGCCGAAACATTAGCAATTTCTATAATTTTAGTTATATTAATTATCTACTTGTTCTTTAGAGATTGGGCGATTGCATTCAGACCATTAATTGATATCCCCGTATCGTTAATAGCCACTTTTTTTATTATGTGGTTGTTTGGGTTTTCAATAAACGTATTGACTTTATTAGCGATTGTACTTGCAACAGGTTTGGTAGTTGACGACGGAATTGTAGTAACCGAAAATATTTACAAAAAAGTAGAAGAAGGTATGTCGCCTATTGAAGCTGCAATAAAAGGATCAAATGAAATTTTCTTTGCTGTTATTTCTATTTCAATAACACTTGCAGCAGTATTTTTACCCGTTATATTTTTAGAAGGATTTGTAGGCAGATTATTTAGGGAATTTGGAATAGTAATTGGTGCTGCTGTATTAGTTTCTGCCTTTGTTTCGTTAACGTTAACCCCCATGTTAAATGCCTATTTAATGAAAGGTGGCGAACAAAAAAAATCGAAATTTTATATCGCAACCGAGCCTTTTTTTGAAAAATTAAACACTACTTACGAAACAAATTTAAAACGTTTTTTACCCAAAAAAGGGTATAGTATTGCCATTATTATTGGATGTTTTGGATTGATATTTTTGTTTTTTACTATTTTACAAAAAGAAACGGCTCCGTTGGATGACAGAAGTGGGTTTGTAATGCGAATGTCCACACCAGAAGGAGCTTCGTTTGATTACACCAATCGATTTATGCAAGAAATGTCGCAATTGGTGGATGATTCAATACCCGAAAAGCAAGTAAGTTTGGTGATAACTTCACCAGGATTTGGCGGAACTTCATCTGTTAATAGTGGATTTATTAGGATTTCTTTAAAAAAACCATCCGACAGAAAAAAATCGCAAATGGAAATTGCTGATGCATTAGGAAAATGGGTAAAGAAGTATCCAGATGCAAAAACATCGGTTATTCAACAACCAACTATTTCAGTTAGTAGAAGGGGAGGATTACCTATTCAATATGTTATTCAAGCTCAAAATTTTGAAAAATTACAACAAAAAATCCCTGTTTTTATGGAGGAGGTAACTAAAAATGAAACCTTTTCAATAGCAGATGTAAATTTGAAATTTAATAAACCCGAAATAAATGTAACCATTAACCGTGAAAAAGCAGAAAGTATGGGGATCTCTGTTTTAGATGTAGCCCAAACTCTTCAGTTGTCTTTAAGTGGTCAGCGATTTGGTTATTTTATGAAAAACGGAAAACAATACCAAGTTATTGGTCAGTTTGATCAACAAGATCGTTCAAAACCTTTGGATTTAACGTCTATGTTTGTGCGAAATAAGAAAGGCGAATTAATTCAGATGGACAATGTGGTTGAAATTGAAGAGAAAAGCAATCCACCTCAATTATATCATAACAATAGATACATGTCGGCAACTGTTTCTGCAGGTTTAGCTCCAGGAAAAAGTATTGGTGACGGAATAGAGGCTATGAATGAGATAAAGGATCGTGTGCTTGACGATTCATTTACAACTGATTTAGGTGGTGAGTCGCGTGATTTTGTGGAAAGTAGTTCCAATACATCTTTTGCATTTGGATTAGCTTTGTTACTAATTTACTTGATATTAGCAGCCCAATTTGAAAGTTTTATTGATCCATTTATTATTATTTTAACAGTTCCAATGGCAGTTGCAGGCGCTTTGTTTTCGTTATGGTTGTTTGGTCAAACATGGAATATTTTTAGTCAAATTGGAACCATTATGTTGATTGGTTTGGTTACTAAAAATGGAATATTGATTGTGGAATTTGCCAACCAATTACGTGAGCAAGGAAAACCAAAGCAAGAAGCTATTTTGGAGGCATCTGTTGCCCGATTGCGCCCCATTTTAATGACTAGTTTGGCTATTGCATTAGGTGCTTTACCAATTGCTTTATCGTTAGGAGCTGCCTCAGCAAGCAGAATGGGAATGGGAGTGGTAATTGTTGGAGGTACTTTGTTTGCTTTGGTATTAACGTTATTTGTAATACCTGCAATTTATTTGATGTGGTCAAAAGCCCGCAAACACCATCCCGAATTTGATTATCTTGAAACCCTTGAAAACTAATATGAAAAAAAGTATATCAAAAATAGTAGTAGTGTTTTTCTTTGGATTTTTTGCACAAGGACAAGAAATTTTGACTTTAGAAAACGCCATTAAAACAGCTTTAGAAAATAATTACGAAATAAAAATAGCTCAAAATAATACTAAGGTAGGAACAACGAACAATAGTTTTGCTAATGCAGGAATGCTACCTTCAATTAATGTTAATTTGACCAATAACAACAGCCAGTTAAACACCAAACAAACTCAAGCTGACGGAACTGTAAGACAATTGGATGGTGCCAAGAATATGAACTTAAGTTTTGGTGTTGGATTGGATTGGACTGTTTTTGATGGGCTAGGCATGTTTACTCGAAAAGAACAATTGAATGTTTTGGAAGCGCAAGGAAAAACGGCTTTGCAAGCCACTATTTTGTCCAAAATTAGTGAGGTTTATTTAACTTATTTTGACTTAGTTCAACAACAACAAAATTTAGCATCAATTGATACTGCCATTGTAATATCTACTCAAAGGTTAACCACTGCACAAAATAGGTTTAGTATTGGAAAAGCCTCTAAATTGGAGGTTTTAAATGCGCAAGTTGATTTGAATACTGATTTGAGTTTACTGTTGAAACAAAAAGAGTATTACCAAATCAGTAAACTAAAAATGAATGAATTGTTAATTCGTGATTTAAAAACCGATTTTCAGGTTGTAAACGAAATTGTTTTAGATCAAAACTTGGATTTTAATGCACTAAAATTGGCAGCCGAATCGCAAAACCCAACCTTGCAAAACCAAATAATTTCAAAAAAAATTGCCGAACTAAACTTAAATCAAGTTAAAGCTAATCGTTATCCAACTGTGAGGTTAACATCAGGTTATAATTTCACTGAATCCGAAGCATCACTTGGGTTTATTACTCAATCGTCGGGCAAAGGATTTGTATATGGCGTTACTGCAACAGTTCCCGTTTTTAATGGTTTTTTACAACATAAAAACGAAAAAGTAGCCAATTATCAAGTTGAAAATGCCAATTGGTTACTTCAGCAACAAAAACTCGCTTTGGAAACTCAGTTAAACACTTTGTTTACAAGTTACCAAACAAATAATGAATGGGTTAAGATTGAAGCTAAAAATGTTGAAATTGCCAAACAAAATTTAGATATCACCTTGGCAAAATTTAAAATTGGAACCATCACTACAATTGAATTTAGAACTGCACAACAAAATTTTGTTGAAGCCAATTTGCGTTTTGCTACTGCACAATACCAAACCAAAATCGCTGAAATTAATTTAAAAGAATTAGCAGGAGTTTTGCAATTGCAGTAATGGAATTTTGATTTTACTAGTGTTATTTTGTATGCACTTCAATCACTTCATTTACACGTGTTGTGTAACATTTTGACAATTTTTCTTGTTTCATTTTCCATTGTCTATCAAGAGATTGATTTCCAAATTTCACTTTGTTTTTACCAAAACTTTTATTCAAATTATCCATTACAGACATCAAAGGCTGGTGTTTTGGGTTTGACGAACTAAATAAGGATAGTTGCGTTTCATTATTTGGTGTAAGCCCCATAACAATTACGCCTGCTTTTTTATAGTGGTACCCTTCTCTAAATATTGCTTTAAGGGCTAGTTGGGCATAATGGTTTAATTCAATAGTTGAGTTAGTAGGAAAATCTGTAGTAATTACAATGTTTCGGGCATATTGTGGCTGATCCTTCCGGAAATAGTTGGTGCGTACAAACACCATAATCATATTACAATGACTATTTTGGCGTCTTAATTTCTCCGAACATGAAGCAGTGAAAGTAGCAATTCTTTCGGCAATATCCTCTAATTTTATCATTGGTTTTTCAAAAGATCGGGTAGTGGCAATCATTTTTTTGTTTTTAGGAACTTCTAAATTTAGAGTTTGCTTTCCTTCCAATTCGTGTTTTAGTCTAAGTCCTACAACAGCCATTTCTTTTCGTACCCAATCATCGGGTAGTTCTGTAAATTGATATGCGTTTAAAATATTTTTAGCTTGCAATCGTTTGGCATGTTTTCTGCCAATACCCCAAACGTCTTCAATTTTAGTCCATTTTAATGCTTTAATTCGTTTTTCGTCGGTGTCAATCACATACACGCTTTTGGTTTTTTCGGGGAATTTTTTTGCAATTTTATTTGCAACTTTAGCTAATGCTTTTGTAGGTGCAAACCCAATACTAATTGGGATTCCGGTGTTTTTAGTAACCGTTTTTTGAATGTCAAGTCCGTAATCATCCAAATTATACAAATCAAAACCATCAAATTTTAAAAAAGCCTCGTCAATACTATAAATTTCAATATCAGGCGAGTAGGTAGCTAGAGTATTCATAACCCTACTGCTCATATCGCCATACAAAGCATAGTTTGATGAATAAATAAACACATTATTGTCTTCAAATAATTTTTTAAACTCAAATGCGGGCGCACCCATCGGGATGCCTAAAGCTTTGGCTTCGTTGGATCGTGCAATTACACAACCATCATTATTGGACAGTATAACTACTGGTTTACCAATCAAATGTGGTTCAAATACTCTTTGACAAGAGGCGTAAAAATTATTACAATCGACTAAAGCAAACATTAATGAATTATTATTTTTTAGTTAAAATGACTTGATGCTGTGCATCACAATACCCCAAATCATAAGCTCGTTTTCTTCGGTTACTTTTATGGGTTGATACGCTTCGTTTTCGGCTACTAACCAAACGCTATCTTTTTCAATTTTTATTCGTTTCACAGTAAATTCACCATCAATTTGACAAATAGCAATTTTACCATCTTGTGGAGCTAAACTTTTATCAATCACCAACAAATCACCATCAAAAATACCCGCATCTTTCATGGAATGACCTTTAACTTTGGCAAAAAAAGTACTGTCACGGTGCTTAATTAAATGCTTGTTTAGGTCAATTGTCAATTCAATAAAATCATCTGCAGGCGAAGGAAATCCAGCGCTAATACCTACATCAACAAAAGGCAAATCCAACTTTGTTGAAAAGTCAGGAGCATAAAATTCAAATAACTTAGTGGTGTGGAGGGATCGTAACTTCATGTTTAATTTCATTTCCTTACAAAGTTAGTAAACTACAAAAAACAAAAACACAAATGTTGATAAATTTATCTACTTTTTTCAATCAAAACAGCACGGTTGATTAAATAATAGGTAATTTCAATCCATTACTACTAAAAATAGTAACCACACCTATCATTTTCTTTGCTACTAATTTTTATATTTAATAAATTAGTAGTACTTTTGCAGTCCAAAATGCAGAGTAGAGTTTCGTTTGGAAATCAATAATTTAAGTAAAAACACTTTTGTTTTTCTATCGCTTAAAGAAACTCAAGGAAAACAAAATACAAATTTTTTATCAGCATGTCTGAATTAAACAAAGAACAACAGGATTTTTTAGCAGGTTTTAACTGGCACAACTACGCAGAAGGAATTGATGCAGTTGACGAAAAAAACTTACAAGAGTTTGAAGATTTAGTTACTAAAACTTTTATCTCTACAGATCAAGAAGAAGTAGTTGAAGGTGTAGTTGTAAGAATTACAGATAGAGACGCTATTGTTGACATCAACGCTAAATCGGAAGGGGTTATTTCATTAAACGAATTCCGTTACAATCCAAATTTAAAAGTAGGTGATAAAGTTGAAGTGCTTATCGATATTCGTGAAGATAAAACAGGTCAATTAGTATTATCTCACAGAAAAGCTAGAACCATTAAATCTTGGGATAGAGTTATTTCTGCTAACGAAACTGGCGAAATTGTTACAGGTTTTGTTAAATGTAGAACTAAAGGTGGTATGATTGTAGATGTTTTCGGTATCGAAGCATTCTTACCAGGTTCACAAATTGATGTGAAACCAATCCGTGATTATGATGTATATGTAAACAAAATGATGGAATTTAAAGTTGTGAAAATTAATCACGAATTTAAAAACGTTGTAGTTTCTCATAAAGCACTTATCGAAGCAGATATCGAAGTACAGAAAAAAGAAATTATCGGTCAATTACAAAAAGGACAAGTATTAGAAGGTGTGGTTAAAAACATTACTTCTTATGGTGTTTTCATCGATTTAGGTGGAGTTGACGGATTAATCCATATTACAGATCTTTCTTGGTCAAGAATCAATCACCCAAGTGAAGTTCTTGAATTAGATCAAAAACTAAACGTTGTAATCCTTGATTTCGATGACGAAAAAACAAGAATTCAATTAGGATTGAAACAATTAAACGCACACCCATGGGATGCTCTTGGAGCTGACCTTAAAGTAGGTGACAAAGTAAATGGTAAAGTAGTAGTTATTGCTGATTACGGTGCATTTATTGAAGTTGCTGAAGGTGTTGAAGGTTTAATTCACGTTTCTGAAATGTCATGGTCAACTCATTTACGTTCTGCTCAAGATTTCGTAAAAGTTGGAGATGTTGTTGAAGCAGTTGTTTTAACACTTGACAGAGACGACCGTAAAATGTCATTAGGTATCAAACAATTAACGCAAGATCCTTGGACTGACATCACTGCTAAATACCCAGTTGCATCAAGACACACAGGTATCGTTAGAAACTTTACAAACTTCGGAATTTTCGTAGAATTAGAAGAAGGAATTGACGGTTTAGTTTACATCTCAGACCTATCTTGGACTAAGAAAATCAAACACCCATCAGAATTTGTAAATGTTGGTGATAAATTAGACGTAGTAGTATTAGAATTAGATGTTGACGGACGTAAATTATCTTTAGGTCACAAACAAACAACTGACAATCCTTGGGACAAACACGAAGATGCTTTCGCTGTAGGAACTATCCACAACGGAACTATTGCAGAGATTGTTGATAAAGGTGCTACTGTTGACTTCGGTGACGATGTAGTTGCATTTATTCCAACTCGTCATTTAGAAAAAGAAGACGGTAAAAAATTGAAAAAAGGCGACGTTGCCGATTTCAAAGTTATCGAATTCAATAAAGAATTCAAACGTGTAGTTGCTTCTCATACAGCAATTTTCCGTGAAGAAGAAGAGAAAAACGTTAAAGCTGCTTCAGACTCTGTAGCTGCTTCAAACAGTAACAATCAAGCTTCAACTTTAGGAGACAACAATGATATTCTTGCTGAATTAAAAGCAAAAATGGAAAAAGGAGGAAACTAGTAGATCACCAATTTCTAAATAATAAAAGCTTCACACCAATGTGAAGCTTTTTTTTTGTGCCAATATTTTCATTTTAAGAAGCACGCAACCCCATTCCAAAACACATTTTGTCCTGCTATCGCCTTTATCTCCCTTGCCCTCTGGGACTGCGGGAGGATATCGGCTCCATCAGGGCTAAACTTGATATGTAGTTTTTTAGATGACTTTTTCTGAAAACTTTAAAATAGAAATTTATCGTCATCACTAATTCACGATAAACATTCACTTAGCAGAACTTCGTTGCGAACGAGCAAGGAGGATTTCATCAGAATGACAACGTTGTGTGATTTTCTTTGTCAATCAGAAATTCTATTTATTTTATTTATGTTAAACAAGTCTTCAGTACAGTAATTAAAAATCTAACTCCCCACAATTTCTAACTCCTCATCACTTAATCCATAAAATTCATACACCATTCTGTGTTGATAAAATGATTGGGGTTATAATAGGTATTCTTTATGAAAACTGAATTCAAATTATATTGAAACTCTTAGGATTCTATATTATTAATGCTATCAAAAGCAACATTAAATTTTGTTTAAACAGGTCAAGAAGTAGTTTTTATGAATTGTTATTCATTTTTTCGTTGTTTTTAAATGACATTGTTGATTGTAGCTCTTCTCAAAGCTTCGGTCCCAAAGTGTAAGGGAGATAAAGGCAAAAGGAGGACAAAACATTTTTAATAACAAGGGTTGGGTGCTGCTTAAAAAAAAAAGTCCCAAGTGTAAACTTGAGACTTTTTGTATAGGTAACTTATTTTTGTTAAGACAATGCTTTTTGTACTTGGTCGGCAGCTTCTTGGAATTGAACTGCTGACAAAATAGGCATTCCTGAATTGTCAATTAATTCTTTAGCAATTTCGGCATTTGTACCTTGTAAACGCACAATGATTGGTACTTTGATGGCATCGCCCATGTTTTTGTAAGCGTCCACAACTCCTTGTGCCACACGGTCGCAACGAACAATTCCACCAAATATATTGATTAAAATTGCTTTTACGTTAGGGTCTTTAAGGATGATTCTGAAGGCAAGTTCCACACGTTTAGCATCGGCAGTTCCACCTACGTCAAGGAAATTTGCTGGTTCAAAACCTGCATATTTAATTAAGTCCATAGTTGCCATTGCTAAACCAGCACCGTTTACCATACAACCTACGGTTCCGTCAAGGTCAACATAGTTCAATCCAGCAGCTTTGGCTTCAACCTCAATTGCATTTTCTTCACGCTCATCACGGAAGGCAGCTAAATCGGCATGTCTGTATAGTGCGTTGTCGTCAAGATTTACTTTAGCATCAACAGCGATGATTTTGTTGTCGGATGTTTTTAATACGGGATTGATTTCAAACATGGAAGCATCTGAACCCACATAAGCTTTGTAAAGAGCGTCAATAAATTGAACCATTTCTTTGAATGCATTTCCAGAAAGTCCTAAGTTGAAAGCGATTCTTCGAGCTTGAAAACCTTGAAGCCCTGCATTTGGGTCAATTTCTTCGTTAAAAATTAAGTGAGGTGTGTGTTCAGCCACTTCTTCAATGTCCATTCCGCCTTCGGTAGAATATACAATCATATTTCTTCCGTTTGCTCTATTTAAAAGAACAGACATGTAAAATTCAGATGTTTCGCTTTCGCCTGGATAGTAAACGTCTTCAGCAACTAGTACCATGTTTACTTTTTTACCTTCAGCACTTGTTTGTGGAGTAATTAATTGCATACCAATAATTTCACCAGCAAGTTGTTCAACTTGTTCAAGGTTTTTGGCGAGTTTAACACCTCCACCTTTTCCACGTCCACCTGCGTGAACTTGTGCTTTGATTACGTGCCAACCTGTTCCTGTTTCTTCAGTTAGTTGTTTGGCTGCTGCTACCGCTTCTTGAGGGGTGTTTGCTACGTGACCACGTTGTACTTTTACGCCATAACTGGCTAATATTTGTTTTCCTTGGTATTCGTGTATGTCCATAATATATAATTTATCTGGATTCTGAAATTATCTCAGAATAATAAGTGCGACAAAAATAGATAATTTCAATTAACTAAAAAAGGTTTTTGGATTAAAAATTATTGGATTTTTTAAAAAATACTGGTACTTGAATTAGGAACTATTTTGTTTAATTGTATTTAAAATACAGTACATTTTTTTTAATTATTTATAAAAAACAGTACTATAAATTGATTAATTAGTTATAAATACATATTTACATTCAATAATTACAGCTCAATTTTTAACTACTAGGTAGGTAAATTAAGTAATTTTAAAATTATACACCTTTAAAAATAAGTATAAGACCAATAACATCTGTTATATTTGCTCTTTAAAATTAAAAATAAATCGAAAATGCAACCGAAAGAGTTACTAGCACTTGCCCAAGAGTTTGGCAATCCGCTGTATGTGTATGATGCAGCAAAAATTGAGCAACAATACAATCGTTTAACTGCCGCTTTTTGTAAGGTAGAAAAATTACGTATCAATTATGCCATGAAGGCTTTGTCAAACATATCCATACTTAAGTTTTTAAAAAACTTGGGATCAGGCGCAGATACCGTTTCCTATCAAGAAGTACAGCTAGCCCTACATGCTGGTTTTACTCCAGACAAAATTATTTTCACCCCCAACGGTGTATCCTTTGAAGAGATAGAAGCCGTAGCGCAATTGGGCGTACAAATCAATATTGACAACCTTTCGGTTTTAGAACATTTTGGATCCAAACATCCACTAGTACCCGTTTGCATCCGCATCAATCCACATGTAATGGCAGGCGGAAACGAAAACATTTCTGTAGGACATATTGATAGTAAATTCGGTATTTCAATTTACCAAATCCCACATATTCTGCGCATTGTAGAAAACACAAAAATGCACATCAACGGCATCCACATGCACACGGGGTCGGATATTTTAGACATCGAAGTATTTTTGTATGCAGCTGAAATCTTATTTGATGCAGCCAAACAATTCAAAAACCTTGATTTTCTTGATTTTGGTTCGGGTTTCAAAGTGCCCTACAAGAAAGGCGATATCGAAACCAATATTGAAGAGCTAGGTAAAAAATTAACCAAACGTTTCCTTGCCTTCGAAAAAGAATACGGACGAGAACTCACCTTGGCATTTGAGCCAGGTAAATTTTTAGTGAGCGAAGCGGGTTATTTTCTTGCCAAAGTAAATGTAGTAAAACAAACCACATCAACTGTTTTTGCAGGTATCGATAGCGGATTTAATCACCTCATTCGACCGATGTTTTATGGCGCACAACACAATATAGAAAACATCTCCAACCCCAAAGGAAAAGAGCGTTTCTATACCGTTGTGGGTTACATTTGCGAAACGGATACCTTTGCAAACAACCGCCGTATTGCCGAAATCAACGAAGGCGACATTCTATGTTTTAAAAACGCAGGTGCCTACTGTTTTTCAATGGCATCGAACTACAATTCCCGATTTAAACCTGCCGAAGTACTATATAAAGACGGCAAAGGGCACCTTATTAGAGAACGCGAAACCATGGACGACCTATTAAAAAACCAAATATTATTAGATATTTAAACAACAAAATCTCAAGTATCACTTGAGATTTTTTTAAAAGTATTGCATTTCTAACTAGTTTTTTGCACAAATTTATTTCCGTTTAAAGATAGTTCGTCAATTGAGGGTGGTAGAATTCATATTAATTAGTTGACTTTAAAGCAACTTATTTATAATATAAAGTTGATTTATACATATTAACTGGTTTAAGAATTATTGCTATATTGCAAAAAAAAAAAATGATTTAATAAATAAACTAAATTATTATGATACCATTACAAAAGGGAAGTTCAAAATTACTTAACGCTTGGGCTTTTTATGATTGGGCAAATTCGGTTTATCCGTTGGTGATTTCATCAGCTGTTTTTCCAATATTTTACGATTCATTGTTTTCTGGTAGTTCGCATACCCTTTCATTTTTTGGGATTGAGTTTAAAAATTCGGCTTTGGTGAGTTTTATTACAGCTTTAGCTTTTTTGGTTATTTCATTTATTTCGCCCTTGTTGTCTGGAATTGCTGATTATGTAGGGAACAAACTTTCATTTATGCGTTTTTTTTGTTATCTGGGAGCTATATCTTGCATGGGCTTGTATTGGTTTTCGTTGGAGAATATCTATGTTGGCATGTTGTTTTACTTTTTGGGTTTGATTGGTTTTTGGGGAAGTTTAGTTTTTTACAATTCGTATTTGCCAGACATTGCATTTCCAGATCAGCAAGATAGAATAAGTGCTAAAGGGTTTTCGTTTGGATATTTTGGGAGCGTAATTTTGTTGCTTATAAATTTAACAATGATTATGAAGCCCGATTTTTTTGGAATTTCAGGGACACCAGAAGAAGCTGCCATTAAAGCCATGAAATATTCTTTTGTAATGGTTGGAGTTTGGTGGATAGTTTTTAGTCAGTATTCTTATTATTACTTACCTAAAGGTAATCATCATCATCAAAAAATCACTAAAAAAATTATTTTTAATGGATTTAATGAGTTGCGATTAGTTTGGATTCAGTTGAAACAAAACCAGCTTTTATTAAAATATTTACGAAGTTTTTTTGTGTTTAGTATGGCTGTTCAAACAGTTATGTTGGTTGCTACGTATTTTGGAGCTCAGGCTATTACTTGGTCAAGCAAGGAAGAAAGTACAATTGGTTTGATAATTTGTATTTTATTAATTCAAATTATTGCAATTTTGGGTGCTTTTTTAACCTCTCGTGCCTCTTCTAAATTTGGTAACATTAAAACCTTAATTGTTATTAATGGTATATGGGTAGTACTGTGTTTGTTTGCTTATTTTATTACAAAACCGATTGAATTTTATGTTATGGCTAGTTTGGTTGGTTTGGTTATGGGAGGCATTCAATCGTTGGCAAGGTCAACTTATTCTAAGTTTTTACCAGAAACTGAAGATACTACATCTTATTTTAGTTTTTATGATGTTGCAGAGAAAGTAGGTATTGTAATAGGTATGATGGTTTATGGTATTATTGATCAAATTACAGGGAGT
Organism: Flavobacterium sp.; assembly: GCA_044373115.1. GTDB lineage: Bacteria > Bacteroidota > Bacteroidia > Flavobacteriales > Flavobacteriaceae > Flavobacterium. Next base: position 4,698 of record JBILQQ010000004.1, on the reverse strand, counting down.
CCTAGATTTGCGATAGTGTTTTTGGCTTTGTTTTTTTTGATTGGAATGCTGTTATTAACTAAAATTTCCAAAAAATAATTATCTTTGAAAAAAAATTAAACTATGAACCCGTTGAAAAAAATAAGTATTGTATTTGTATTAATTGCCTCTTTTAGTTTCCAATCTTGTGATAATGAACCGATTGATTCGGCTATAGTAATTCCAGAAACATCATCAAATGGGGTTTTTAAAGTAAATTTTGATGGACAAGAGTTCGTTTCTAACAACGCTACTGCAACTAAAATCACATTGCCGGGTTCCACAAATGCTACCTATCAAATTTCAGGTTTGTTAACTGGCACAATCACAAAAGGTGTCCTACTATCATTTACCGAAAACGGTACAGGTACTTTTTTATCAGGCGGAATACCTTACAGTCAAGGTGGCGGAGCAACAATTTCGTATTTAGAAAATGTTGCACTACCAAGCAACGTTTTTACCTCTGTAAATTATACTAGTCCCATGTCAAGTACAGGTCAAATTAATGTAACTTCTAACGATACAACTGCTAAATTAATTTCAGGAACGTTCAATTGTACGGTTTATTTATTTGACCCAGTGACCAGCACCGTAACTTCGACAAAAGTGTTAAGTAATGGAATATTTACTAACATTTTATATACAGAATAGTTTTGAAAATTTGCTACAAACCGTCTATTTGACGTATTATTTTTGTGGCATAATGATTGTATTCTTACTAATTATTAAATAATTTGTTTACTAGTACTTTTTCTATTGTATTGGTTATCAATTATTTATTAATACTATTAAATCAAATCAAACACTAATTAATGTCATTTTGACCCAAATTATATTATGTCAAACCATAGAATACTTACTATTGACAATTTGTCACTTCAAGAATTAGATTCAGAAGCTGATTTAATTCCGTTACTTACCCCAGAAGATGAAGAAGAAATGAGCAATGAAATATTACCCAATTCATTGCCAATATTGCCTTTACGAAATACCGTTTTGTTTCCAGGTGTTGTAATTCCTATTACAGCTGGAAGAGATAAATCAATTAAGTTAATTAACGAAGCTTATGCTGGCGACAAAATAATTGGTGTTGTAGCTCAAAAAAACGAAGAAGTTGAAGAGCCTACCAAAAATGATATCCATCACGTGGGCACAGTTGCTCAAATATTACGTGTATTAAAAATGCCTGACGGGAACATTACGGTTATTCTTCAAGGTAAAAAACGATTCGAAATTGACGAGGTACTTACTGAGGAGCCATTTATTCGTGCAGCTGTAAAAGAAATTGCCGACGTTCGACCAGCTAAGGAGGATACAGAATTTAATACAATTGTTGATTCTATTAAAGAATTGGCAATCGAAATAATTAAAGAAAGCCCAAATATTCCAACAGAAGCAACATTTGCTATTAGAAATATTGAAAGCCAATCGTTTTTAATCAATTTTGTGTCTTCAAATATGAATCTTTCAGTTGAAGAAAAACAGCAATTGATTGCAATGAACAACTTGAAAGAGCGTGCATTAGAAACCTTACGCTACATGAATTTGGAGCTTCAAAAATTAGAATTAAAAAACGACATTCAATCTAAAGTTCGTTTTGATTTAGACCAACAACAACGCGAGTACTTTTTGCATCAGCAAATGAAAACCATCCAAGAAGAATTGGGTGGCGTATCTAACGAACAAGAGTTTGAAGAAATGCGAACGCGATCAAAATCTCAAAAATGGGAAGAGAAAGCACAAAAACACTTTGAAAAAGAATTTTCTAAGTTGCAACGCATGAATCCTCAATCGCCTGATTTTGGTATTCAACGAAATTACTTGGATTTATATCTTGATTTACCTTGGAACACCTATTCAAAGGATAATTTTAATCTGAAAAATGCTCAAAAAGTATTAGATAGAGATCATTTTGGGTTAGATGATGTTAAAAAACGTATTATTGAACATTTGGCAGTTTTAAAATTAAGAAATGACATGAAATCGCCAATTATTTGTTTAACAGGCCCTCCAGGGGTAGGTAAAACATCTATCGGAAAGTCAGTTGCAGAAGCCTTAGGTAGAGAATACGTTAGAATTTCGCTTGGAGGACTTCGTGATGAGGCTGAAATTAGAGGACACAGAAAAACCTATATTGGTGCAATGCCTGGTCGCATTATACAAAGTATTAAAAAAGCAAAAACGTCTAATCCCGTTTTTGTTTTAGATGAAATTGATAAACTTTCTATTTCAAATCATGGTGATCCATCATCGGCTTTATTAGAAGTTTTAGATCCTGAACAAAACAACGAATTTTATGACAATTTCCTAGAAGTCGGATTTGATTTGTCCAAAGTAATGTTCATTGCAACTTCCAATTCTATGTCAACCATTCAACCTGCTTTAAAAGATAGAATGGAAGTAATTAAAATGTCGGGTTATACCACCGAAGAAAAAATTGAAATTGCAAAACAACATCTTTTCCCAAAACAATTGAAAGAACACGGACTAACAGCCAAGCAATTTGCTATTGGAAAAAAACAATTTGAAAAAATTGTTGAAGGTTATACACGTGAGTCAGGTGTTAGAAATTTAGAACAAAAAATAGCGCAAGTTATTCGCAATGCAGCCAAATCGGTCGCAATGGAAGAAGAATACAATGTAAAAGTTACCGATCAAGACATTGAAACAATTCTTGGAGCGCCCCGTTTACAAAGAGATAAAGCTGAAGGTAATGACGTTGCAGGTGTCGTTACAGGATTGGCATGGACTGCAGTTGGTGGCGATATTTTATTTATTGAATCCCTGATCTCAAAAGGAAAAGGAGCACTTACCCTAACAGGTAATTTAGGTACAGTAATGAAAGAATCAGCCACAATTGCACTTGAATACATCAAAGCAAATGCTGAAATTTTAGGATTTAACCCAGACGTTATTTCCAAATACAATATCCACCTGCACGTGCCAGAAGGAGCAACCCCAAAAGACGGACCAAGTGCAGGTATAGCAATGCTAACTTCAATGGTATCTTTGTTAACTCAAAGAAAAATCAAAAAAAATCTTGCCATGACAGGCGAAATCACATTACGAGGCAAAGTGCTTCCTGTGGGCGGAATTAAGGAAAAAATTCTTGCCGCTAAACGTGCAAATATCAGTGATATTATTCTTTGTCACGAAAATAAAAACGACATTGACGAAATAAAACCTGAATATTTAATCGGTTTAACCTTTCATTATGTGAAAGAAATGCAAGAAGTAATACAAATTGCATTAACTAACGAAAAAGTAAAAAACGCAAAAATTATTGATTAATTTTTATCATACTAATAAAGCATAAGCGAAAGCTTGTGCTTTTTTTTATTTACTTTTATAACCAAATTAAAAATAATAACGGCACATTATCGTTATACATATTGTTTACATTAAATTATGCAAATAAAAAAATGGTTTTCACTTGTGTTTATCCTTTATTGTGCTGAAACGTTCAGCCAAATTGGAGGGCAATCGGTGTACCAATTTTTAAATCTTGTAACTTCGCCACGCCAAGCAGCACTAGGTGGTAAAACGATCACAATTGTAGATGATGATGTTAACCAAGCCCATTTTAATCCGGCAACTATTAACCCCGAAATGGACAACCATTTGGCCATAAATTACGGTAACTATTTGGGCGCAGTAACTTACGGAACGGCCTCTTATGCTTATACTTACGATAGGCATTTGCAAACTTTTCAGGCAGGTGTAAACTATGTAAATTACGGAAAAATTGAAGGTTACGATGAAAACGGACAGCCAACTTCCTCATTTACAGGTAGCGAAACGGCACTCTCATTCGGATATTCGTACAACATTCCTCGTACCGATTTTTATATTGGTGCCAATGCCAAATTAATTTCATCAACCCTCGAATCCTACAACTCAATTGGTGCCGCTGCCGACTTTGGTGCTCTTTTTATTGATACTCGTAACGATGTTAATTGGGCATTAGTAATCCGAAATCTAGGAACACAAATTACAACTTATGCGGGAACCAACGAAAAACTTCCTCTCGAAATCCTAATTGGAGTATCACAACAAGTCGAAAACGTTCCCATTCGTTGGCACATAACACTAGAAAATCTCCAACAATGGAACATCGCATTTGCAAATCCAAACCGTGCTCAGGGCAGTTTAAATGGAGTTGCAACCCCCGAAAAAGTCTCCTTTTTTAACAATGCACTTCGCCACCTAGTTATCGGAGCCGAACTATTTCCTACCAAAAGCTTTAATCTACGTTTAGGTTATAATTTTCGACGTGCCGAAGAACTCCGAATCGAAGAACAACGAAACTTTTCCGGAATTTCACTTGGCTTCGGAATCAAAATGAATAATCTAAAATTCAATTATTCTTACTCCCGATACACCCTCGCCGCAAACACAAGTTTATTTGGACTCACCATTAATTTTCAAGAATAATATTGTATTTTTGGAGCAGATAATTAACAAATAAAAGACAATATTTCCCGCTCTCGCCTTTATCTCCCTCGCCCTTCGGGACATCGGGAGGATATCGGCTCCATCGGGGCTACAACAGTTCTTTTTGTAATTCTAACACATTTTGAAAAAAATAACAATTGCCATTGACGGCTACTCATCAACAGGAAAAAGTACATTAGCAAAGCAACTTGCCCAAAAATTAGGCTACGTTTTTGTTGATACAGG
>JBILQQ010000054.1:0-9368 GCA_044373115.1 Flavobacterium sp. | reverse complement strand
ATTGTGCTGCTTTTCCAGTTTGGCGGGCACCATATCGTTACCACAAAATCAATAATCGTTTACATTTGGGCGTTCCCCCAATTGCCAGAAACCAAGATGCCGCATAGCTGGCAATTGGGGTCGGGCTATCGGCTTTATCTTTTACTTGCCCCGAAAAAAGGGCAAGTAAAAGGATACCGCCTCTATCCCTAACGCGGTTTACGGTACAAAAGATATTTTGTTTTTCAATTCAAATTTTGTTGAAATTTCTCCAAAAAAAATAGTATCTTAGCAACAAATAAAATTGGTGCCCATCTAGAATTACTAATTACAAACCACTCAATATTATAAAAAAATGATGCATAAATCCCAAGTTAATAAAAAAACAGAAGTCTTAGAATATTGGCGTAACCCAACCAAAGCAGAAATTAAATTTGGCTATGGAGCACTACATTACAGAGATTTTGATTTTGACGATTGTTTTAACGCAGACGGTTTTCTAAAACTAAAAGTAAAAGCAACTAATGACAATTTGATTTATTTTTATGCTGAGATAGAATATCAAACGGCAAAGGAGGCAACTTTACATAAAATTTAAAAATCCAAAATAAACATAACTGAGTTTTTTTATTTACAGCGAGGTTGTTTGTTAAGGAGAAGAAAAATAGAAAGAAATCACAAAAACAATGAGTTATATAAAATTAATAACACAAAAAATAAAAAAAGATTTTAATATTTTAGAAATAGCTAAGTATGCTTTCTTTTTTTCTATATCCTATTTAGTTTTTGAATACTTTAAAATAGAATCATTTATAGAATCTAAACTCTTTTTCAATAAAGAATTTAAAAATTCTTATTTGTTTTTAACTTTATTTATTATAGCATCATTAATAATAATTGTTTATTGGTATAGAAAAGCAATTTTGTTGAAATATGTACCATCTTTAAAAGAAAATTTATTTATGGGAATACTTTTTATTCTGGTGTTGAAATTCAGATTTAATCAAAAATTAGATTTCGTAAAAATCACATTTTATTATAAAGATATATATTATGCTGATATAATAATAATCGTATTGGCATCATATTTTATTTTAAATGTTTGTCGTTATTTAATTATTAAACCTCCGAAACAATTAAATAATAAGTTATTAAGTGATGCTCCATTAAACGAAAATAATGAATCTCAATTAAATTTTGATAGCTTAGGAAATAAAATTGAAGAGTTATTAATTGACGAAAATCATGAAAAAGCAATTTCAATAGGAATAATCGGTCCTTGGGGTAATGGTAAAACGAGTTTAATCAAATTTGTTGAAAATAAAATTAAGGAAAATAAAGAATCAAAAGACAAATACAAAGATTTAATTACAATTACCTTTTTACCCTATTTGAATCATAATGAAAATGATGTTATTAATGAATTTTTTACCATTTTAAGTAACGAAATTTCAAAATACAGTGGTAAATTATCTAATGATTTAATGACTTATGCTCATAAATTAAATGAATTAAATGATGAAAATAAATTTTTAACTTTTGTAAACAAATACTTTTCAAATCAAAAAAACGAATCTGCTAACGAACTTTATGAAAGCATAAATAACGAATTGCAATCAATTAATAAAAAAATAATTGTATTCATTGATGATTTAGATCGTTTGAACACAAATGAAATATTACAAGTATTAAAATTGATTCGTAATTCAGCTAATTTTTTCAATATCATTTTTGTTGTTGCAATGGATAAAGAATACGTAGTAAATCGATTGAAAAAATCTGAAGACATTTTAAATTCAAAATATATTGATAAATTTTTTCAATTAGAAATTTATTTACCAGAAATTGATGTTAATTTGTTAAAGCAATCCTTTATAAAAGGACTAAAAGATAAATTTAAAAATAATGATTTTGATTTTGATATAAATTCAATTGATGAACACATTAACTCTTCAGATAACTTATTTGAGGATTACATATTAAATTTTAGGGATTTAAAACGAGCAGTAAATCAGATTTGTTTTGATTATCCTATTACTAAAGGGCAAATCAATTTTAAAGACTTTGTAAATTTCACCTACTTTAAATTAAAATTCCCACTAGCTTTAAAAATATTAAAATTTAATAAAAATGAACTTTTTGAAATTGATTTTTTTAATAAAGTTTATGTTTTAATAAAAACTGAAGATGGAAAAAAAGATACATTACAGATTAATGATAAATTTTACATTTCTCATCTTGTTAAATATGAATTATTTAATTTAATAAAAGATTCACAAAACATCAATTTTGATTTTATTGATAAAGAGGATAATTTATTATTTATCAAAACAATGGCGTTTTTATTTGGAGAAGAAAACAGTATCAATGATGTCAATTCAATAAAAAATCATAATAATTTCGCTATGATAATGGAGCAAAAGGTGCATGAAAATCTGTTATTAAATAAAGAATTTGATGATTTATTTAAATCTACTAAAGATAAGTTATTATTTGATGAAATTGATAAACTAATTTCAAATAATAAAAAAGATCAAATACTAAATAGATTAGTGTATTATATTTCTGAAGACAATAATGAATTAGAAAAAGTTTTAACTATACTTTTATATCTATTTTCTCAAGAAGATAATTCTTTTACAAGTAATTTAGATGCTTTTAAAATGAATATATTTTTTGAGTTTATCAACAAAAGATTTAAAATGTTAAATGGAAATGTTAAAGAGAAAGATGATTTCTACAGTTGGGTACAAAATAATATTTATGAAAAAGAATTTCTTTCAAATAAATTAAAAATTATATTCATAAGTCAAATACTAACTAATCAAAAAACAATTGTAAAAAAAGATGATTTAATTCTAATTGAAAACCTAGAAAAAGCCTTTGATAATTTCTTAGAGGAACACGATAAAAAATTGTGGGAAATAAATGACTATAGCTTCTTTTCTGTTTATCATGCAATTAATTTTTCAAATAAAAAATCTAATTATATTGAAAAAATAAAAGATTATTGGTTAACTAACAATATAGAATTTCTATGTGTAAATGTGACAATACCAGATTCGTTTTCTAATAAAATATTTAAAATATCCGAAATAGTTACTGACTTTTTTGGATCAAAAATAGATTTTATAAATTTTGTAAAAGAACACAAAGATTCTGATAAACCAGAAATTAAAGAATTTTTACAGTTATATGAACTTATTGAAATAGATAGATTTTATCACCCAATTCTTTTTGAATTTAATCATTCTCAATTAATGAAGCAGAAAATTAATTACACTAATTTTTCAGAAGATGAAGATGAATATTCAAATGTATTACAATTGGTTTTAGAATCTGAAAATGAAAAAATTTTTGTGGATATTAATAATAGTGATTTATGGAAGCAATATTTTGAGCAAAGCCGAAGAAGACCCATTTTTGGTGAACTAAACAATAAACATTATTATTTTGTTTATTTGGAAAATAATAATACCGTAAATGAAAGTATAATAAATTTTATCGATGATTTAAACAAAATATATTTATCTAAAAAACCTGAAAGTAAATCATTTATTTATAAAAAGGAGAATATCTTAAAACAAGAAAAATTTTGGTATAAAAAAGATGATGAAAGTCTATATTTAAAAATTAAATCAATTCAACCTAATAACTTGAAAATAAACTAAACCCTACCCCCCAATCACCCCCCGCTCGTGCGCGAATCCTTTCGCGTTCGATTAGTAGATAATTTAGAATTATCACACACTCCGAAAAGTCATCTGATTTTGCGAAGCTGGTTTATATTGAATGTTAAAACACAGGTACTATTTTTGCGTTATGTAAACAAATTTGTTTACATTTGTGCTATGAAAACCTATTTAGAAAAATATAAAGGAATACATCCTGGTATTATTTTGGAACGTGAATTAAAAAAACGTGAACTCCATCAGCGTCCTTTTGCCCTGTCCATAGGTGAGCATCCGCAAACACTCAATGCTATTACTAAAGGCAAAAGAAAATTAAACACCCCATTAGCATTAAAGATTGAAGAAAAACTAGGTTTAGAAGAAGGAACTTTAGCACTACTTCAAACGTATTTTGATATAAATGAAGAGAAAAACAAATTAAAACAAATCGCTCCTAATCTATCAAAATTGAGAAAATCATTATTTTGGGATACCGATATTGATAAAATAGATTGGTCAAAACAATATAGAGCTGTTATTCAACGTATATTTGAAAGAGGCAATGAAACCGAAAAAAATGAAATTATTCGTTTTTATGGTCAAGAAAAAACACAAGAGGCTTTAAATCATAATCACTTACCATACACCATATACAATAAGTAAAATGTTATATTACACTACTGTAAACGAACTACTTAAAAGCAGTTTATCAAAATTAATGGCAGCAGAAGTATTCTCACAATTCAGATTGGTTGGTGGAACTGCATTAAGTTTACAAATAGGACACAGAGAATCCATTGATATTGATTTATTTAGTGATGTAGAATATGGTACATTAAATTTTAAAGAAATTGAAGATTTTCTGAAAAATAATTTTGAGTATGTAGATTTTTTGGATGTTCCACCTGCAATGGGGAAGGCTTATTTTATTGGAGAAAACAAAGACAATACCGTAAAATTAGATCTGTTTTATACCGACACATATATTCAACCATTCATAGAAGAAGATGGCATAAGAATGGCTACTATTGAGGAAATTATCGCTATGAAAGTTGATGTAATTCAGAGAGTTGGTCGTAAAAAAGACTTTTGGGATTTGCATGATTTATTAGACTCTTACAACATCATGCAAATGATAGACCTTCATGAGCAACGATATCCATATACACATAACAAAGATTTGATTATTCAAAATTTTACTAATTTTGACTTGGCAGACGATGATTTTAACCCAATTTGCTACAAAGGAAAATATTGGGAGTTTATAAAAGAAGATTTTGAAGTACTACTAAAAAATAATTTTTAAGCTATAAATTACATAATTTAAGTTGCATCTCAAATTAACCCTACTCAAGAAAATCATGCGGTGAATAATCAACCTATTCACCGCATAAAAAAACCTACCCTCCAATCATCGCCATAAAATCTACCTCGCTCAAAATAGGTATTTTCAATTGGGTGGCTTTTTCTAGTTTGGCGGGTCCCATGTTGTCGCCGGCAACTACATAATGGGTCTTGGCAGAAATGGAACTTCCTACTTTGCCCCCATTGTCTTCTATGGCTTTTTTGAGTTCGTCTCTACTAAATTGAGTAAACACGCCCGATACTACAAAGGTTTTACCTGCAAGTAAATTGGTGGCGTTGGGGTTGAATGTTTCGACCAATTCAAATTGAATTCCATACGTTTTCAATCGGTTGATGATTTCTTGGTTGTCTTGGTTGGCAAAAAACTCAATCACACTTTGTGCAATGCGTTCGCCTATTTCGTCCACCAACATCAAATCGAGTAAAGTGGCTTGTTGCAAGGCATCAATCGTTTTGTAGTGTTTGGCTAGTTTTTTGGCAACGGTTTCGCCCACATACCGAATACCAAGGGCAAACAACACGTTTTCAAACGGAATATTTTTAGACAATGCCACACCGTTTACTAGGTTTTCGGCACTTTTTTGTGCCATTCTATCCAAGGGTAGCAACTGCGCAACGGTCAACTCATACAAATCGGCGTAGTTTTTTACCAATCCGTTTTGGTATAAAAGCGCAACGGTTTCGCCACCCAATCCTTCAATATCCATTGCTTTTCTCGAAATATAGTGCTGGATTCTACCGATAATTTGGGGCGGGCAACCATAAAAATTAGGACAAAAATGATTGGCTTCGCCTTCTTTTCGTACCAATTCTGTGCTGCATTCTGGGCAATGCGTAATGTATTCTGTAGGCGTTGGTTGATTGCCTTGTTGCGCCACGCCTATAATTTTCGGGATGATTTCACCGCCTTTTTCTACAAAAACGTCATCGCCAACTCTAATATCCAATTTCTCAATTTGGTCCGCATTGTGCAACGAAGCCCGTTTTACAATGGTTCCTGCCAATTGCACAGGCTCCAAATTAGCAACGGGAGTTATTGACCCCGTTCTTCCAACTTGGTAGGATATTGAATTGAGGCGTGTGGTTACTTGCTCTGATTTGAACTTATACGCAATAGCCCATCGTGGAGATTTGGCGGTATAGCCCAGCTCCTCTTGATGCTGAAAACTATTTACTTTAATGACTACGCCATCGGTTTCATAAGGCAACTCATGGCGGTGCACATCCCAATAGTTGATGAATTCAAAAACCTCGTCAAGGTTATTGTTTAATTTGGATGTTGTTGGTACTTTAAATCCCCATTCTCGGGCTTTTTGCAAACCGTCAATTTGGGTAGAAAAAGGCAAATTTTCGCCCGTTATAAAGTACAACAAACATTCCAAAGGGCGCTTAGCCACCTCAGAGCTGTCTTGTAGCTTCAAACTTCCCGAAGCGGTATTTCTGGGGTTGGAATAAGGCGTTTCACCAATTTCTATCAACTCCTGATTCATTTTTTCAAAACCCTCAAAAGGCAAAATTATCTCGCCTCTAATATCAAATTTGGCAGGAAAATCGCCTTTCAATTGCAACGGAATAGATTTAATGGTTTTGATATTATTGGTTACATCATCCCCCTGAAAACCATCGCCACGCGTAACAGCTCGCAATAATTTTCCGTCTTGGTAGGTAATGCTTATAGAAGCACCGTCATACTTGAGCTCGCAAGTATATGTTAATGCAACATTGCCTAAAACCCGTTGTATTTTTTGTTCCCAATCGATCAAATCTTCTTTGGAATAGGAATTGTCTAGCGAGTACATTCTGTATTGGTGAACAATCGTTTGGAAATTTTTAGTAATTGTCCCTCCTACCCTTTGCGATGGCGAATTGGCATCGAAAAACTCGGGATATTTAGCTTCTAGAGATTGAAGTTCTTTTAATTTTAGATCAAAATCATAATCAGAAATGGTGGGTGAATCCAGCACATAGTAGTTGTGATTGTGAGAGTTAAGTTCGTTTCGTAAGTCAAGAATTGTTTGAGAAATATCCATAAAAACAAAAAGCTAAATTAGTTTCTTTCGAGTACTAAAGTAGCTATTATTTTTGAAATGAAGAAACGAAATCAACTTACAATAACGTAAAAATTTGATTGTACAATTGTCCGTCGCTTAGGATGGCTCCGTCAACGATGAGTTTAAAAATAGATTCGTTGCGGTTGTTTTGGTATTCTTTTTTGCCTGTATGAAGTTCGACTGTATCAGTAAACAAGTTGTCGCTAAGCCATTGCAAGCCGTTTTTTGTTAAAAAATCTACTTCTGGAATGAGTGATTTGATTATGATTGAGCGTAATTCTTGTTCCTGACAATGGAATAAGAAAATATGGTTTTTGGAAAAATGTTCCAGGTATTTTGCATGAGTGAGTACGCCTTCCCACACTAAGTCTGAGAAAACGTCAAGTTCTTGTTCGGCAACTTGGGGTTTGTTTGTTTTAATATCATCCCATTCTTGTTTGTCAATGGATTGAGTGGCAAGAAAGTTGGCAAACTCTTGGTGTAATTCTTCGAATTGTTCTTTGGTTAGTCTTTTGTATTTCATTTTTGTAAAATGGTTAATTATCTAGCCCTGACTGCAGTGGAAATCCTTTTTGTTTTTTTTTTCAAAAACAAAAAGATTGGAACGAAAGGCAGGAAAATGGTGGATTGAAAAAGCCCGAGCCATTTGCTTCAAATTTAAAAAAAATAAAAAAGTCCCGATTTTCATCGAGACTTGATTGGATTGTTGGAGAAATATTAAACTTCAGCAACGATTTCATAAGGTAATTCTACAACTACATCTCTGTGTAATCTTACAGAAGCTGTGTATTTACCAGTACGTTTTACAGTTCCGCTAGTGATGAATTTTCTTTCAACTGGCTGTCCTGCTTTTTCTAATGCTGCAGCGATGTCGATATTGGTTACAGAACCAAATAATTTTTCGCCACCTGCTTTAGATGAAATTTTGATTTCGATAGCTTTTAGTTTTTCTGCTAATTCTTTAGCATCGTTTACTACTTTAGCTTCTTTGTGCGCTCTTTGTTTAAGGTTTTCAGCAAGTACTTTCTTTGCAGATGGAGTAGCTAAAGTTGCGAATCCTTGTGGGATTAAAAAGTTACGACCGTAACCAGGTTTTACTGATACTACATCGTCTTTAAATCCTAAATTTTGAACGTCTTGTTTTAATATAAGTTCCATGTTGTTGTCCTTATTAGTAGAAGTTAGCCCGCTTTTGGCGTGGCAACAACTATTCGTTAAATATTATTTTAATAAATCGGCCACGTATGGCATTAAAGCTAAGTGACGCGCTCTTTTTACAGCTACTGACACTTTTCTTTGGTATTTTAATGAAGTTCCTGTTAAACGACGAGGAAGAATTTTTCCTTGCTCATTAACGAATTTCAATAAGAAATCTGCATCTTTATAATCGATGTATTTGATTCCTGATTTTTTGAAACGACAGTATTTTTTAATTTTGTTCGTTTCTATGTTCAAAGGCGTTAAATATCTGATATCTCCGTCTTTTTTTCCTGAAGCTGATTGTTGTAATGTTGACATAATTAAGCTTTTGCTACTTTAAGTTTTTCTCTTCTTCTTTCTGCCCATGAAATTGCGTGTTTGTCTAAACTTACAGTTAAGAAACGCATAACACGTTCGTCACGTCTAAATTCAGTTTCAAAAGCAACTAATACTTCTGGCGTTACTTGGAATTCAAATAAATGGTAAAAACCACTTTTTTTGTTTTGGATTTCGTAAGCTAATTTTTTCAAGCCCCAATCCTCTTTTGATACCATTTTTGCTCCTTTTGCAGTAAGAAAATCTTCAAATTTGCTTACTGTTTCCTTTACCTGAACCTCAGATAAAACGGGATTTAAAATGAAAACAGTTTCGTAATGATTCATAATTGAATATGTTTAAATTATATAAAATTGGGTGCAAAAGTAACAAATTTATTTAGATATACAAACTTTTACTTCTTTTAATTGCCTTTTTTTAATAAAAATCGACATTAACATTGACTTTTATGGCTCTATATTGTGGGATTGCTTCAAAACTGTTAAGAATTTTAGCAATGGCTGTTTTGGTTTTTGGCAAGGAATAGTCTTGCGGAATTTTAATCATAATAGTTCTGATGTACTCGTTTCTTATTCGGTTAATACCTGGTTCTTCCGGACCTAAAACACTTATCTGCAAATGTTGTTTCAAGACTTGATACAGCCACATAGAACCTTCTTTTAGCTTATCAAAATCACGGTGTTTTAAGGTAAGTTTGATGAGTTTAAAATGGGGAGGGTAAAAATATATTTTCCGATCGTACAACTGCTCTTTGTACATTGAAAGA
>JBILQQ010000023.1:0-37962 GCA_044373115.1 Flavobacterium sp. | reverse complement strand
CCATTATTGTTGTTATCAATAAAGTAGATTTGCTTTCAAAGGAAGATGTTGCAACAATTCGCCAAGAACTTGAAACCTTAAACTTGAAACTTGAAACTATATCCGCCAAACAAAAAACAGGCATTGAAGAGCTTAAAAACACGCTGCTATCGTTTGTAAATACGGGTGCTTTGCGCAATAATGAAACGATTGTGACCAACTCACGTCACTATGATTCGCTACTCAACGCATTGAACGAAATTCAGAAAGTGAAATTTGGTTTGGAAGCCAATTTGTCTAGCGATTTGATGGCATTGGATATTAAAGAATCATTGTATTATTTTGGTGAAATTACAGGTCAAGTTACTAATGATGAGCTACTTGGAAATATTTTTGCTAATTTTTGTATCGGGAAGTGATACCAATATTGGCTCAACATTTTTTTATTGAACTACAATTCGTTTAAAACTATTTACACTATTCGATGTGATTTTTACAAAATAAACTCCAGCTTCCCAATTACAATCAATGGAAGTATTGGTTGAGATAGTATTACCTAGTATTTTAATTCCTAAACTATTAAAAACTTCTACTTTGCTCAACTCTGTGATTCCAGAAACAAAAAATGAATCTTTAGCAGGATTTGGATAAACAGTAACAGCATTTTCTGAAAAATCAGTTGTTGACAGATTAGAAAACCAAGCTTCACCAGCATGAGTACCCCAAATATAATCAGCTAAATTTGGGTGATCAATGAATGGATTTCGATTAACCTGCCAAGTATAAATATAGTTGTTTCGGTTCATTTCAAAATCATCAGACGGATCCAACTGATTCCAATTAAGTAATGTAGCTAAATCGCCAATTTGTCCTAAAACTGATTCGGTAGGATTACCATTTACAATATTTAAACCGTTGTATCTAATTGCCATATAAAATAATGCTCGAGCTACATCACCTTTCCAGGCATTTGTAGTGCTTCCTGCGGGACCATTATAATCAACTCCATAATTTCGGTTATTACGTGATGAATTTTCTTGACCATCAACGGCTCGGATGTGATGTGCATCTGCATGACCCGCCAAAATATCATTTGGATTTGTTGGTAACCACGTCGAAATTCCGTCTGCTGTTGAGGAGGTGCCGTCACTAAATCCGCCACGTGATTGAGGATAAATGTGTTCACGATTCCATTTCCCAACATTACTACTTCCTGTTTGATAATCAATTTTTGAGCGAGGACTTTCGGTATAAATAAGCCAAACTTGATTGCTATTCTCCGGGTTTTGATCAGCTACTTTTAAAATATCATAAATATCGCCATAATTATGCGCTTTAACTACACTTGGATTGCCGATAATATTTTGAATCGCTAGCTTTAAATTGGACCCGGACAAACCTTCCAAAGAACTATAATAGCCCAAAGGAGCTGTTGATGAAACTGAACCGAAAGTTGGTGAAGTTGGTTTTCCGAAATTTAAAATTTCAAAATCCAAGTCAATAACCCTAACTACTAAATTATTATTATTTATCACATAATTAGAAGTAATTGGGTTAACAGTAATCAACATATCTTCATCTCCATCATTTATTGCGTCGTTTAAAATAGAAATAGTTACTGAAGCAGATGAACTACCTACGGGAATAACCAAATTCAAATTGCCCGAAAAATCATTTGAATCAAACGTATTGTTAGTTAATCCAAAACTTATTTCCAAAGGTTGTGAAGTAATTGATGCTGATGAAGTTGCCGTAATTTGCAATTGTTGCCCTTCAGAAATAGTTGCAACGTCTGTTGAAAAAGTTATGTAAGTAAGTGCAATTCCAGTTCCATCATTATTTACTCCTGGTGTTGGAATATTTACATCATAAGACCCCGTTGCTGTTCTCTGAATCGATCGTGATGTTGAACCCAACGGTTGACTATCAATAACACAAGTTGTTAATCCAAAAATAGTCATTAAACTTGTTGGTTGCGAATTATCTAATGAATAGGCAATTGCATCAATAACATTTGCATTTATAGCCATTGAATTCAAAGGAAAATCACTTGCATTTCCTTGATATAAAGCAACGACATCGGGGCCATTTTGAATCGAATTAAAAACCAAATATGGCGCAACAGGCGTAGGAGAAACTTGCGAATTACCAAAAACAATCAGCCCGTTAACATCGGTGGTATATCCATCCAAATCAATGGCATTATAACTTAATGTACCTGCTCCTGTAGTTCCATTAAAAAAAACTAAAACATATCCGTTCAATGAATACGTAGGAATAGACGATTTTAATTCGATAAATTCTTTATTGTCAGAACCTGGATTATCGGCATCTAGCTCATTTATAACAACTTGCGAAAACGCAATATTGAAATAAAATAACAATAGTAAGATGTGGGGCTTTACCATTTATTTTATGTAAATTATTTTTACAAATTTACAAATAAAACCACTAAATATGAAGCTTTTTAATATTAACAAAAAATTAAATTGCTAATGATTTCATAAAGACTGATGTAAATTGTTTAAAATTGAATATTTTTGCAAAAAAAAGACTATGAAAAAGATTGCATTTTTAATTTTGACTACTTTACTTGTTATTTCATGCAGTAAATATGGCGAAGGCGCTTTCACTATAAACGGAACAGCCAAAGGGTTTAAAGACGGAACAAAAATTTATTTAAGACAATTTAATGAAGTTGGAATGATTGTAAAATCAATTGATTCAGGATTTATTGTGAATCAAAAATTTGACTTAAAAGGAAAGATTGATGAAACTTGTTTTGTAAGTATAACAGCTGAAAACGAAGAAGGTAACGCAACTTTATTGTTAGAAAAAGGCGATTTAAAAGTTGAATTAACAAAAGGTGCTTTAAACACATCAAAAGTAACAGGAAGTTATAACAACGATGTTTACACAAAATACAATACCGATTTCGGAAAACTACGAGCTACAGTTACAGATAAACTTATTGCCTATGAAGGTAAATACAGAGAAGAGCTAACAACAGCATACAAAAATGCTGACAGTGCTACCATAAAAAAACTTAGAAGTGGTTACGAAAAAATAAATAATGAACTTGTTGATTATTCACTAGATTTTATAAAGAAAAACCCAAAAGCTTATTTAAGTGTATTGATTTTAGAATCTAATTTAAATAATCCTCAGATGAAATTTGATCAAATTAAACAATCTTATTCGGCATTAGACCCTGAATTACACAAAGTGAAACCAGGTATAAAAATTCAAGAAAAAATTGATGCTATATCAAATACTGAAATTGGAAAAATAGCACCCAACTTTACAGGAAAAGACCCAAAAGGAAAAGAAGTTTCATTAAATGATTTGAAAGGAAAAAAAGTAACCATTATTGATTTTTGGGCTTCTTGGTGCGCACCTTGCCGAATCGAAAATAAAAACATGGTTAAACTCAACAAAGAATTTAAAGCAAAAGGATTAAGTATTGTTGGCGTTTCATTGGATGCAACTGATATTGAATGGAGAGCTGCAATTTATTCGGATGAGTTAAATTGGAACCATGTTTCTAACCTAAAAAGCTGGCAAGACCCTATTGCACTTTCTTATAATGTAGTTGGAATTCCGTGTACTTTTATCCTAGATGCAGAGGGTAAAATAGTAGCCAAAAACTTAAAAGGTGAAGAATTACGACGTAAAATAGCTGAATTAACCAAATAAGCAGTCCTACTATTTAATTCATTACCAATTATTTAAAAATTAGTTTGAAATTATATTAGGAATAAGTTTGCAATAGTAAAAAGTGTTTTTATATTTGCACTCGCTTAACGGGGAGATACTCAAGCGGCCAACGAGGGCAGACTGTAAATCTGCTGTGAAAACTTCGCAGGTTCGAATCCTGCTCTCCCCACAAAAAAAAGGACTAATCATTGATTAGTCCTTTTTTGTTATAATCTAAATTAAAATATTTAGTAATTTTCAGCAAACTCAACAAAACCTGATAACAAGCCTTTAGCATCTTTAGTGGTTGAATTTTTATCTCCAAAAACAACGTTATCAATTTTCCAACCGTTTTCATTAACCAATAAAACAGTATCTTTCCAAACTAATTTATACGCTTCGTTTGAAAATTCAACTTGTACAGAAGCTGTATTTTTTTGAACATCAACTTGGATAATTTTAAAAGTCCTGTGACCTTCTGCCCCACCCGTAAATACAGGACCTTCAATCATTAAAGGTTTGTCGGTTGGTGAATCGCTATTTTTGATACTTTCAATATCATCTTTTGTGATGTTTTTGGCAGCTACAACATGACTAATCAAATCTTTTGAAAAACTTTCTGTACTAATTTCTTCAAAAACTTGTCCAATACTGTTTTGATAAAAGACTGCAACTACATTTTCAATTGATTTATGATCTTCATTTTTACATGAAAATAAACCAAATACAAGTAACAATGTTAAAACTGAGGATTTAAAATTAAATTTTTTCATTTTGCTTTTTTAAATGGATTATATTTTTTTTACAATTGCAAATAAACAAAAAATAATCGAAAATAAATTCAAATTAAAGATAAACACAAATTTGAAGTGGTATAAAATATAAACCCAATTGAACAATCGTTTTTGGTTTAAAAAAATTAATACTAATTTTATTTATTAGTTTGAATTATTTACAATAATTTTAGGATATTCATCGTTGTTAATGTACTAAATTGCACCAAAAATAAAACACTATGGAACAAATTAAAATTCTTTGGGTTGATGATGAAATCGATTTATTGAAACCACATATTCTATTTTTAGAAAAAAAAAACTACTCAGTTACAACATGTAACAACGGTATAGATGCCATAGATTTATTTGGTGAAACAAATTTTGACATTGTTTTTTTAGATGAAAACATGCCTGGAATGAGCGGTTTAGAAACATTGGCAGAGATAAAAGAAAAAAAATCCACCACTCCTGTAATTATGATTACAAAAAGTGAAGAAGAATATATTATGGAAGAAGCTATTGGATCCAAAATAGCGGATTACTTGATAAAACCCGTGAATCCCAACCAAATTTTGTTAAGTTTGAAAAAAAATCTGGATCATTCAAGATTGGTTTCAGAAAAAACAACTCTAGATTATCAGAAAGAATTTAGAAAAATTGCTATGGATTTATCTATGGTAAATTCGTATGAAGATTGGATTGAATTGTATAAAAAATTAATTTTTTGGGAAATTGAGTTAGAAAATATAGAAGACCCCAATTTAATCTCCATTTTAGAATCTCAAAAAGTAGAGGCCAATTCGCAATTTGGAAAATTTATTGAACGAAATTATGAATCGTGGTTTGAACCCAAAGCTGATAAACCTATTTTATCACACCAATTATTTAGAGAATTGGTGGTGCCTGAATTGGTTAAAAAAGAGAAACCCGTGTTGTTTGTTGTAATTGACAATTTGCGCTATGACCAATGGAAAACCTTTGAAAGTGTAGTGAATAACCATTACAAATTAGAAACAGAAACCCCCTATTTTGCCATGTTGCCCACCGCAACTCAATATGCTAGAAACGCCATTTTCTCTGGATTAACGCCCTTGGAGATGGAAAAACAATACCCGCAATATTGGAAAAATGATGTAGATGAAGGCGGGAAAAACTTACACGAAGCTGAGTTTTTAACAGCACATTTAAAACGATTGGGAATCAACATAAAACAAGATTATTTTAAAATAACCAATTTGGCAGGAGGTAAAAAGTTAGCTGAAAACTTTAAATCATTAAAAGACAATAACTTAGTTACTGTTGTTTATAATTTTGTAGATATGTTATCACATGCCAAAACCGAAATGGATGTTGTAAAAGAACTTGCCTCTGATGACAAAGCCTACCGATCATTGACATTGAGTTGGTTTAAAAATTCGCCGTTGTTAGAAATCATTCAGCAAGCGCAAAAGCTTGGTTTTAAACTAATTATAACTACTGATCACGGAACAATAAATGTAAAAAATCCATCAAAAGTAATTGGCGACAAAAACACAAGTTTAAATTTGAGGTACAAAACTGGACGAAGTTTAACTTTTGAAGATAAAGACGTTTTTTATGTTAAAGATCCAAAAAAAATCGGGCTACCTGCTATCAATATGAGTAGTTGTTATATTTTTGCAAAAAATGATTTGTTTTTGGCTTATGTTAATAATTACAATCATTATGTTGGTTATTACAAAAATACCTACCAACACGGCGGAATATCGTTGGAGGAAGTAATAGTACCGTTTTTAGTTTTTAATCCAAGATAAAACACATGAAAATTGAGTATTCATTAGATGAAATTGCTTCTGTAGCAAGTACACTTATTGCACAGAATTTGAATAAAATAATCCTTTTTAAGGGCGAAATGGGAGTTGGAAAAACTACCTTTATAAAAGAGCTTTGTAAGCAATTAGGGGTACAAGAGGCAACGAGTAGCCCTACATTTTCGTTGGTGAACGAGTATCAAATTAAGGAAAATGAGTATATTTATCATTTTGATATGTACCGATTAAAGCAAGAAGTTGAGGCGCTGGATATGGGAATTGAGGATTATTTTTATTCGGGGAATTGGTGTTTTGTGGAATGGTCAGAAAATATTCCGAGTTTGATACCCGATGTGCATTCGGTCATTTCAATTACGATGATGACTGATGGAAAACGTGAGCTAGAATTGACACATTCTGTTTGAGTTGTGAGTTTTTGAGTTTCTGGTTTTTTTTTAAGGATTTAGATTTGAAGATAGTAGAATCAATTAAAAATAAATCTTAAAACTAACTTTTAACGATTTCAATAAAAAGGAACTAAATCCTCTTGAAATTATAACAAAAAACTTTTCGATAAACCCATAAGGGTGTGAATGTAATCGGTTCCGTTCAACCGGAGTTTCATTGCTCGGCTTTCAGCCGCAACGAAACTCTAATTGTTGGCAGAAGATTTAATTCTTTATAAGTTTTTCTGTAAATTTTTCTCCTTTTTCTGTTTCTATTTGAATAATATAATTTCCACTTGTTAAATTTTCAATATTTATTAGTTCGTTAAATTTTGATTTTCCACTTTTTACAATTCTACCAATTAAATCTATAATACTATAATCATAGTTTTCTGTTAAATTTTGTTTGTGTTGTATTGTAATGTAATTTTTTGATGGATTAGGATAAACCATTAAATGCTTATTAATAAAGATATTTGAATTTGTATTTAAAAAAGTTGTTTGATTGTTACAACTTGCCATATCAGCAAAAAAACTATCATAAAATGGAATAGGAATTCCTAAAGTAGCATTTATTCCATTGTATATTATTGGTAAAATAGAATTTCGAAAACTGAAAGCGTTTCCTCCAAATCCTAAATACAAATTATCATTTATAAAAAAAGACCCGTAACAATGACCTGAGTCAAATGAAATAGGCAATGAAAACAGTAATCCAGATTGATTATAAACTTTAATGGAAGAAGTTATACTCTCATTTGTCGTGCGAGTAAAAACCCAAGCTCTACCGTAAGAATCTACTGCAATATCAGCAACAGCATAAACCTCAGTACCTATTAAATGTTCAACTAATGTGATATTAGTTCCGTCAAAATAATATAACTCTTTTAAAGAAAAACCATCGTCTTTAAAGAAATATTGATTTTCTAGAAACCCTCCATTATTAAGTAATGGAATAGAAGTTGAAATAGTTACCCAACCTAAATTAGTGTCATATTTCAAAATTCCTGTTGATGGGTAATTTGAAGAAAAAAAAGTTAATGAACTTCCATCACTACAAAAAGCAAGGCTTTTACCATTAAAATTCTGAATAGGTGAACCTCCAGTTATTTGATTTGCAATAAGGTTCCATTGTCGGATATTGCCATATTTACTTATAGTCCAAAATACTGAGCCACAATCATAAGTTAAATTATCAAATGATTGAGTCTCTAAACTTCCAATTTTACTTTCATTTAATAAGTAAATTGGGTTTCCAGTTAAAAGATCAATCTCTTTAAAAGTTAATTCTTGTGCAAAGTTATAATTAAAAATTAAAAAAGAAATTATAAAGTATCGTATCATATTTATTTATTTTGAGTGTTTCAAAATTTTCTGCCAACTACTAGATATACGAAAGTTCTTGCGTTTTTAACATATTCTATTTGGCAAATAACTTTACTACCTTTTTAGTGGTTTTGTATATTTTTTTTCAAATGTAAGAAAAATATTTAATTGTGGTGGTTTTTTGTAGTTTTTTTAAAAAAATAATTTATGCGATTCCTACGGAATGACAAGTTTGTGGATGAAGTAGTTGCGAATTGTGATGAAAATCAATTGCAATGTCAATTTCAATGTCAATTTCAAAAATCAATTTTTTAAACCACAAATTGCACAAATTTGAAAACTTTGCTACTTTGCTACTTTGCTACTTTGCTACTTTGCTACTTTGCTACTTTGCTACTTTGCTACTTTGCTACTCAAAAAAAGTCAACTGAAAACTACTTGTCGATTCTAGCCCCGATAGAGCCGATATCCTCCTGAAGTCCCGAAGGGCGAAGGAGATAAAGGCGATAGCGGGACTAAACGGCTATTGGAATGTAATTTTTGTGCTTCTAATTGTATTTATTTTTTTTGTAACTTGTGCCGTTAAAATTTTTGAGTTATGTCATTATCTCCTTTTACCAAAGATCAATTGTTGCCACAGGAAGAAAAACTTGAGGTGAAACGCCACAAGAGCGAACTTTTTATTGGAATTCCGAAAGAAACGAGCTACCAAGAGCGGCGGATTTGTTTGACGCCTGATGCGGTTAACTCGTTGACGTTGAATGGGCATCGGATTTTAATTGAGTCGGGGGCGGGAGAAAGTTCAAGTTATAGCGATAAGGAATATAGTGATGCGGGTGCCGAAATTACGAGTGATACTGCTAAAGTTTTTATGTGTCCGATGTTGTTGAAGGTGGAGCCTGTAACTTTTGAAGAGATTGATATGATGCAACAAGGGAGCATAATAATATCGGCTATTCAATTGAAAACCAGAAAGAAAGACTATTTTGAAGCCTTGTCAAAGAAGAAAATTACCGCCTTAGCATTTGAATATATTAAGGATGAGGATGGTAGCTATCCTGCGGTGAAATCGTTGAGTGAAATTGCGGGAACGGCATCGGTGCTTATTGCTGCCGAATTGATGATTAATCAGCAGTTTGGAAAAGGTTTGTTGTTTGGAAACATTAATGGGGTGCCGCCTACAGATGTGGTGATTTTGGGTGCTGGTACGGTGGGTGAATTTGCAGCTAGAACGGCACTTGGATTGGGAGCCAATGTGAAAGTGTTTGATAATTCGATTACAAAATTACGCCGATTGCAAAATAATTTGAACCAACGTGTGTTCACATCAACAATACAACCCAAAACTTTATTAAAAGCATTACGACGATGTGATGTAGCAATTGGTGCTATGCGAGGAAAAGAACGTTGCCCTGTTGTGGTGACAGAAACGATGGTTGAACACATGAAAAAAGGGGCAGTAATAGTTGATGTTAGCATTGATACAGGCGGTTGTTTTGAAACATCGGAAGTAACAACCCATGAGCGACCGACTTTTATTAAAAACAATGTGATACATTATTGCGTGCCTAATATTCCGTCACGTTATTCCAAAACAGCTTCGCTATCTATTAGTAACATTATTACACCTTCATTGTTAGAAATTGCTGAAGATGGTGGACTTGAAAGCGCTTTGCGATGTAATAAAGGTTTGCGAAACGGTGTATATATGTACCACGGAATATTGACAAATAAGTCAATTGGCGATTGGTTTGATTTGCCACAAAGCGATATAAATTTGATTGTTTTTTAAATAAATAAATGCTTTATAATACTAATAAATAATACTACTTTTGCAAAAAAATAAATACTTACAATGAAATTTTATCAACGTTTTGCTTATTACTTAGTTGGATTGGTTTTGGGAAGTTTTGTGGTTGCTACTGTTTTGGTAGGAAAAGACACTAGATGCAATTATTTTCCGAATGCTAGGGTTTTAAACGATATTAGAAATAAGCCTTTTAATTACAGTATTGAGGCTTCCAGAAAATTAGCTGAAGATTGGATTGATACTATTGATATAAAAAACACATTGACTTATGGTGATGTAGATTTTGATAAAAGCAATGTAACTTATGAAAAAGGTAAGCTTTATATTATTGAAGGACAAACCATTAAAAAAGATACGATAACTTTACGGGTAATCAATTACCAAAACAAAGCTGTATTGGAAGATATTATTAGAAAGAAATAAAAAAAAGGAGCAAAATTTAATTGCTCCTTTTTTTATGATTATTTGTTTTTTCTTCGGTCTCTTTCAGATTTGATTAAAGCTAACTCACGACTTGTTTGACCTGCAACCGATGTGTTTTCTTGTGCACGACGAATTAAATAAGGCATAACATCTCTAACAGGACCAAAGGGTAAATATTTAGCAACATTGAATTTGTTGGCGGCTAAATTGTAGCTAATATTATCGCTCATACCATACAATTGTCCAAACCAAATACGGTTATCCGCTTTATCCATTTGATTGTGTTGCATTAACTCCATTAACTTATACGAGCTGGCTTCGTTATGTGTGCCGGCAAAAATAGCCATTTTGTCAATATTTTCCATCATGTAACTAACCGCTGCATCATAATTTATGTCGGTTGCTTCTTTGCTTTCGCAAATGGGAGTTGGGTATCCTTTTTCTAATGCACGGGCATTTTCTTTTTCCATATAGGCGCCACGAACAATTTTCATACCTATATGAAAGTTATGTTCAATAGCTTGTTGGTGTAACTTTTTTAAATAATCCAAACGATCCCAACGATACATTTGAAGTGTATTGAAAATAATCGGTTTTTGAGTGTTGTATTTTTGCATTAGGTCGGCAACTAAATCGTCTGCTGCATCCTGCATCCAGCTTTCTTCGCCATCAATAAGAAGTGCAACATTTTGTTTATGAGCAAGTTGAGCTACTTTTTCAAAACGAGCCACTACCCTATTCCATTCCTCTTGTTCAGCTGTTGAAAGTGCTGCTTTGCTACCCACTTTTTCGTACAAATCCAACCTACCAAAACCTGTTGGTTTAAAAACTGCAAAAGGAATTGCATCGCGTTCTTTGGCAAATTCAATGGTTTTAATTGTCATTTGAAGAGCGGCATCAAACTGAGCCTCTTCTTCTTTACCCTCAACAGAATAATCCAAAACAGATGAAACACCCTTTGTATATAATTTATCAACAACCGACAGGCAATCTTCCTCGTTAGTACCCCCACAGAAATGATCAAAAACGGTAGCTCTAATTAAGCCTTCAACAGGTAAATGTAGTTTTAAAGCAAAATTGGTTAAAGCAGTCCCCATTTTCACTAAAGACGAGTTACCAATCATTTTAAAAAGAAAATAAGCACGATCTAGTTCGGCATTATTTTTTAAGCCAAAGGCTACTTGTGTATTTGTAAATATTTTTTCCATTGAGATAATTGATAATCACATAGCAAAGATACTACTACTTTAAGAATTGATAAAAAAAATTAAAAAAAATAAGTTAAATTTTACGAACTATTCAATTAGGATGACAATCGTTCCATTTTCCATGAAAAATCAGTTTGCACTTGGTACCTAATTCTATCATGTAAACGATTGGGTCTGCCTTGCCAAAATTCAACTTCAACAGGACGAACTAAAATTCCACCCCAATGTTTTGGTCGTGTAATTTCTTTTCCTTCAAACTCTTGTTCCAATTGTTTTAAACGTTCTTCAAGGAAAGCTCTATTTGGAATTACCTCACTTTGAGGCGATACTATAGCGCCGAGTTTACTCCCGTCAGGTCGTGATGCAAAATAATTATCAGAAACCGTTTCGGTAGTTTTTTCAGCAATTCCTTTTATAATGACCTGACGTTCAATAGCTGGCCAAAAAAATGACAAACAAACATGAGGATTTTCAAACAATGCTTTACCTTTTTCAGAATCATAATTAGTATAAAAAACAAAGCCTTCTTCGTTAAATTTTTTAAGCAAAACCACACGTGATTTCGGAAAACCATCCAATCCAATTGTAGCAACCGACATAGCATTAACTTCATCAATCGCACCAAAATCTTCAGTTTCATGAAACCATTTGTTAAATAAATTAATCGGATCCTCAGGTAATTCGGTTTCAATTAATTCACTTTTGTCGTAAGATTTTCTATAATTACTTAAATCTTTCATTTGTATATTTTTAGTTAAAACGATGTCAATTAAAAAATAAATTCTTTTCCATCATCGGCAATTTCAGTATTTTCAAAAATGGTTTGAGCTTCTTCTTTAAACAAATTTATGTTTCCGTATCGGGTTGAAAAATGCCCTAAAATTAATTGCTTTACATTTGCTTTTAAAGCAATTGAAGCCGCTTGTTTTGCTGTAGAATGTAACGTTTTTTCGGCAAGATGAGCTTCAGATTCCAAAAAAGTGCTTTCATGATAAAGAGCGGTTACATTTTGAACCAATGGAACAACAGATTCGTTGTAAAATGTATCGCTACAAAAGGCATACGACTTATTTGGCTGCGGTGGATAGGATAAAATATCATTAGAAATTATGGTACCATCTTCAAGACGTACATCGCCACCATTTTTTATTTTATTAAAATAAACTTTATCAATCTTGTATTTTTCTACTTGCTCAATATTTAAAGACCTTACCGTATTTTTTTCTTCAAATAAATACCCATTTGTATAAACTCTGTGTTGCAACGGAATTGTTGAAACGCGTACTGATTCATCTTCAAAAATGACTTCCGATTGGGTTGATTCTAATTCATGAAAAAACAAAGCATAACCTGTGTAAGAACCTGAATATTTGAGTTGTAACAAAATAATTTCTTTAATTCCTTTAGGCCCAAAAACATGTAAATCATTTTCACGATTTAGCAACATAAAAGTAGAAATCAATCCAATTAAACCATAAAAATGATCTCCATGAAGATGCGAAATAAACACATGACTTATTTTGCTAAACTTTACTTTACTTTTGCGCAACTGAACTTGTGTTCCTTCGGCACAGTCAATTAAAAATACTTTGTTTTTAATTTCAAGTACTTGCGAGGTTGGATTAGACAACGTTCTTGGAGTTGCGGCATAACAGCCTAATATGGTTAGTTTCAAAATATTATTTTTTTTTTGAAAGTAAATACATCCCTACTGCAAATAATAAATTACTTGCCATTGCAAAATAATTAAATTTTTTGGTAGTATAACCTAGATACAAATTGGTAGCAAAAAGTACAATATTCAACCAAAAAAATAGTGTTAAAATATTTTTATTCATTTCAAAAAAATTATTTCTTCCCTTGATTGTTTTGTTCTTTCCCCAATTTGATTATTTTTATAATAAAATAAATGATAATCACAGCATTTGCGACAAGTTTAAAGTAATCAAAATCATCGGTTTTAAAAGATGTTATGAGTCTTTTTGCTAATAAAAATGTCATTAAACATAATGCAATGGCATACAGATAAATGAGGTTTGTTTTTGATATTTTCATACTGTTAAAATCCTAAATCACGTTCAATATCTTCCATCTCAATGATGTCGTTTGCTTCCAAAAGGGTTGGCACAACAGTTAATGAAACAGGAACTGAGGTAAAACCAATAGCGTTTGCAACGATTACAAACGATTTTTTATTCTTTTTATGTAATTTTGAAATGGTAACAAATTGCTTAATTGATGAATTAGTCACTTTTGAATTTCCAGACAAATCAATAATTAAATTTTGTGCTTTAAAATCAGTTAATTGTTTTGATAAAACTTCAAAAAAAGCATCAAAATTATCACTCGAATCCTTTAGTATAGTTTGATTTCCTTTTTGTTCTTGTATCATTATTGCTTTATTTTTGAAGCTAATAAATAAATTACTGCCATCCTAATAGCTACACCATTTTCAACTTGATCTAAAATCACTGATTGTTGTGAATCGGCCACATCAGAAGTAATTTCAACTCCTCTATTTATTGGTCCTGGGTGCATTATAATAATTTCTTTATTTAGTGAATCTAATAACTTTTTATCTACTCCATATTGTTGAGCATATTCACGAGTTGATGGAAAATAATTAACATCCATTCGCTCATTTTGAACCCTAAGCATATTGGCTACATCACACCATTCTAATGCTTTACGCAAATTAGGTTCGACTGATACTCCAAGACTTTCAATGTATTTTGGAATTAATGTTTTTGGCCCGCATACCTTTACTTCTGCACCTTGCATTTGGAGTGCATAAATATTAGAAAGCGCAACTCTAGAATGTAAAACATCGCCCACAATTACTACTTTTTTACCTGCAACTTCACCTAGTTTTTCACGTATTGAAAAACTGTCAAGTAAAGCTTGTGTTGGATGCTCATGAGCTCCATCACCAGCATTTACAATACTTGCATTTACATTTTGAGATAAAAAATAAGCTGCTCCTGGATGTGAGTGTCGCATTACAACCATATCTACTTTCATTGAAAGGATATTGTTTACAGTATCTATTAATGTTTCACCTTTTTTTACAGATGACTGTGCCGCCGAAAAACTAATTACATCAGCTGAAAGTCTTTTTTGAGCTAGTTCAAACGATAATTTTGTTCGTGTACTGTTTTCAAAAAAAATATTTGCAATGGTAATATCTCGTAATGAGGGTACTTTTTTTATGGGCCGATTGATCACTTCTTTAAAATGATCGGCGGTTTCAAAAATTAAATCAATATCCTTTTTAACAAGGTATTTAATTCCTAATAAATGGTTAACAGATAGTTCGGACATTTAAGATATATTTGTTGTGTTATAAATTATTGAACTAAAAAAACGGCATCTTCTCCGTCATTTTCAGACCAATTTACTTTTACTTTTTCATTATTAATTGCATCTACTTGACGGCCTCTATAATCTGGCTGTATAGGTAAATGCCTGCTAAATCGTCTATCGATCAGCACCAGCAACTCTATTTCTGACGGTCTTCCAAAAGACTGTATTGCTGTAAGTGCAGCACGAATACTTCTTCCAGTATATAAAACATCGTCTATAAAAACAACTTTTTTATCTTCTACAATAAAATCGATTTCGGTTTTATTTGCTTCCAACGTTTTTTCGCCTCTACGAAAATCATCTCTAAAAAAAGTAATATCCAAAAAACCTAATTGAATTTCAGGTATTTGGTATTCATTTTCAATTATAGATTTTATACGTTGCGCTAAATATTTTCCTCTAGGTTGTATTCCAATTAAAATTGTATTAGAAAAATCAAGGTGTTTTTCGATTAACTGACAAGCCAAACGATGCAGAATAATAGTTACTTCTTTGGAAGTGAGCAATGTTTTTTGACTCATATTTTGAAGGATTATTTTGGTTTGTAAATGTACTATATTTTGTTAAATAAATAAACTTGAAACTATCAAAAAAAATCCCATTACAAAAAAAGTAATGGGAAATGAAATTTATTTAAGCATACATTTTTTTTCTTAACTCTTGAACACCTTCATTATCAAGATATTCATCAAAAGTCATGTACCTATCAATTACACCATTTGGAGTTATTTCTAAAACTCTATTTCCAACGGTTTGAGCAAATTCATGGTCATGAGTTGTAAATAATACGGAGCCTTTAAAGTTTTTTAACGAATTATTAAAAGCTGTAATCGACTCTAAATCAAGGTGATTAGTAGGCTCGTCAAGCATTAATACGTTGGCTCGGAGCAACATCATTCGTGATAACATACAACGTACTTTTTCACCACCAGAGAGAACTCTGCATTTTTTTAATGCTTCTTCACCAGAGAAAATCATTTTACCTAAAAAACCTCTTATGTAAACTTCATCACGCTCTTCTTCAGTTTTTGTCCATTGTCTTAACCAATCCACAAGAGTTAAATCGCTTTGAAAAAATTCGGAATTATCGTTGGGCAAATACGATTGATTAGTTGTAATACCCCAATCAAAAGTTCCCGAATCGGGTATTAAATTCCCATTAATTATTTCATAAAAAGCGGTTGTTGCTCTAGAATCTTTAGAAAAAACAACGACTTTATCCCCTTTAGCCATATTCAAATCTACATTTTTAAACAATAATTCTCCGTCAACCGAAGCACTTAAATTTTCGATATGTAATATTTGATCACCAGCTTCTCGTTCTGTATCAAAAATAATAGCAGGATAACGACGGCTAGAAGGTCGTATCTCATCCAAATTTAATTTATCAATCATTTTCTTACGAGAAGTTGCCTGTTTAGATTTAGCAACATTGGCGCTAAAACGACGAATAAATTCTTCTAATTCAGCTTTCTTTTCTTCCGCTTTTTTGTTTTGTTGCGCTCTTTGTTTAGCAGCTAATTGACTAGATTCGTACCAAAACGTGTAGTTTCCTGAATAATGATTTATTTTTGAGAAATCAATGTCTGAAATATGAGTACAAACTGAGTCTAAAAAGTGTCTATCGTGCGAAACAACAATAACGGTATTATCATAATTTGCCAAGAAATTTTCAAGCCAAGTGATGGTTTCAAAGTCAAGATCGTTGGTAGGCTCATCCATAATTAACACATCTGGATTTCCAAAAAGTGCCTGTGCTAATAACACACGTACTTTCATTTTCCCCTCCATATCAGCCATTAATGTGTAATGCGAATCAGATGAAATGCCAAGATTTGACAACATGGCTCCGGCATCCGACTCTGCATTCCAACCATTCATTTCTTCAAATTGTACTTGAAGCTCTCCAATTCTATCAGCATTTTCATCAGAATAATCGGCATAAAGGGCATCCATTTCTGATTTTACTTCAAATAACACTTTATTTCCCATCATTACCGTTTCCAAAACAGTATGCTCGTCAAACTTATTGTGATTTTGATTCAAAACCGACATACGTTTCCCTGGTTCAAGAATTACTCGCCCCGATGTGGGGTCAATTTCACCTGACAAAATCTTTAAAAAAGTTGATTTTCCTGCGCCATTTGCACCAATAACACCATAACAATTACCTTGTACAAAAGTGGTATTTACTTCGTCAAATAAAATTCTTTTACCAAATTGAACTGATAAATTAGAAACTGATAACATATTTACATTGTTTTAAAACTGCTGCAAAAGTAGCAAAAAATAAGCGATTTTGGAAACGCATTTCGGGGTTTTATTTAACATTGAAAAAATATTTTATCTTTTATTTAACTAATGCTTAACAAAATATACCAATTGATATAAATACATTTGTTTATAAATTACTATTTAATGACGCAATTTTACTATATAAAATCTACTTTTATTGCTGCCTTATCATTTTTTGCTTTAAATTCTTGTTCAAAAGAATTTAGTAATGATGATTATGTGGCCTATTTTGGTGGCGAGGTCATTAATCCTAACAATCCGTATGTTCTTTTTTGCAAAGACAATGTTGTGATTGACACCATTTTAATCAACAAAGACAATACTTTTTTCAAAAAATTTGACTCTCTTGCACCAGGTTTATATTCGTTTAAACATGAGCCAGAATATCAGTATGTATATTTTGAAAAAAACGATAGTTTACGGGTGCATATTGATTCAAAAGATTTTGATCAGTCGGTCATTTTTTGCGGAAGAGGCGATGAAAAAAATAATTTTTTGATGGAAATGTATCTTCGTAATGAAAATGATAAAAACAATATGTTTGAAGTTTTTGATTATGATTTTGAAAAATTCACTGTTAATATTGAAAAAACAAATCGTGAAAATCGTCGATTTTACATACAAAAAAAGCATGATATTAAATGGAGTGATGATTTTGATGTATATGCCACAGCTTTGTATCAATTTCCGTTTTACACCAAAAAAGAAATTTATCCAATTATTCATAAAATGCGAACTGGCAAGGATATAGTTCATCAATTACCTAAAGATTATTATGCATTCCGAAAAAAAATAGATTACAGTAATGAGGCTCTCACCGAGTTTTCACCTTTTGTAATGTACACAAACCACATGTTAAATAATGTATCCAATATCAAATACCATAATCATTTATCAGAAATTGATTTAGCACTTAAAACCAACATCAATAAATTA
Organism: Flavobacterium sp.; assembly: GCA_044373115.1. Taxonomy (GTDB): domain Bacteria; phylum Bacteroidota; class Bacteroidia; order Flavobacteriales; family Flavobacteriaceae; genus Flavobacterium. The sequence continues at coordinate 19,914 of JBILQQ010000023.1, read as the reverse complement.
AAAATTGCAGATACTTTAATAAAAAATCGTAAAGTAAAAAATATTATTATCAACAACATTGCTTTTCAATATTTACTTGAAGATCAAAACATGGTAAACAATCAAACTTTTTTTGATATTTACAATAAAATATCAACTGATAAAAGTACCAAAAATGAAATTTTAAAAATTGGAAATGCAATAAAACTACTTACTCAAGGTAAAGCACTTCCAAACATTGAATTGATAGATGAAAATGGAACAAAATTTACATCGGATGATATTATAACTAAAAAAACAGTATTTTTCTTTTGGACAGAAAAATTAAATTCTCATTTGGTTGCAGCACATCAAAAGGTTGAGGAATTTCAAAAAAAATTCCCTAATTACAATTTTATAGCCATTAATTTAGATAAAAAATCTAGTCGATTTCAATCTATTTTAAAACAAAACGATTTTAAAAATTTCAAGGAATACCAATGTGCCGATTTTGAGGAAATTAAATCAAAATGGGCAATTACCAAAGTGCACCGAACATTAATTGTAAATCAAGACAAAACAATTAAAAATGGTTTCACAAATATGTTTGAAGTTGATTTTGAAGAAAATTTAAAAAACTAAAATTTATATTTTAGAAGATAAAAAAGCGATAAACTCAAAAAGTATATCGCTTTTTTTATGATTTTTATTTATTTCCTTTTTCAAAATCGGCAACAAATTGAGCCAATCCAATATCAGTTAACGGATGCTTAAGTAATCCGTAAATAGCTGAAAGTGGCCCTGTCATAACATCAGCGCCAATTTTAGCACAATTCATTATGTGCATGGTATGACGCACAGATGCAGCTAAAATTTGAGTTTCAAATCCATAATTATCATAAATAAGTCGAATTTCTTCTATTAGTGCTAACCCATCAGTCGAAACATCATCAAGCCTGCCAATAAATGGCGAAACATAGGTTGCTCCAGCTTTAGCAGCTAACAAAGCTTGTCCTGCCGAAAAAACGAGTGTAACGTTTGTTCTAACGCCTCTGTCTGAAAAGTATTTGGCTGCCATTACTCCTTCTTTTGTCATAGGTAATTTTACAACAATTTGCTCGTGCAATTCGGCAAGTTCCTCACCTTCTCTAACCATTCCGTCAAAGTCTAGTGCATTCACTTCTGCACTTACATCACCATCAACCAAATTACAAATTGCAACATAGTGTTTTAATATATTATCTTTACCTGTAATACCTTCTTTAGCCATTAAAGACGGATTTGTAGTTACACCATCTAAAACGCCTAAGGATTGGGCTTCTTTAATTTGAGCTAAATTTGCAGTGTCAATAAAAAATTTCATGAAAGTAAGTTTTAATAAATTAATGATGTACAAAAGTATGAAATGATAAATTAAACTATCTATTTAAATCAAAAAAAAAAAACCGTTTCCTAATGGAAACGGTCTTTCTACAAATGTGTGGGGGATTTAAGCGTTTGAGTTTGATGTAGATTTTACAGCAAGGTTGTAAACTACTAAACCAAAACCAATTTTGTTGATTGCATCAGCAATGTTGTAAGCAACATCTACGCTTCCTTTTCCTAAGAAGCTAGTGTACCAACCGTCAGTTCCTAACATGTATCCTAATGGGTAAATTGCCCAACCTACAAGAACGAACCAACATAAAATTTTGTGAGATGCTAAAACATCGCCTCCTGCTTTTGCAGCAAGTTTTGCAGCTTCTCCGAACCAAATTTCGTAAACAATAATAAAGTAAGCAACACCAGAGATGAATCCCCATAAAGCAGCTTGATCACTAAAAATTGTTTCACCAAAGTAACCAGTTACTAACATAACAATTGATAAGAAAATCATTTTCCATAACAAGTTTTGTTTAGCACCTGCAACTTTTAATATTAAATAAAACTCCAAACACATCAACGGCACAGTTAATACCCAGTCAACATATCTGAAGAAAGTTGGTGATTCTTGGAACGCATTCCAATAGTCACGCATGTAAAAATAATGTACTGCAGCAATAAAGGTAATTAAACCTGATACTAATACTGAAGTACGCCACTTTTTATCAAATTGAGATAATGATAAAAAGAAGAATGCTGAAGCAGCCATCATAGCCATGCTTCCAATAAAAAATGTAAATCCAACATAATCGTTTGGTAACATTTTAGCTACACTTGATAAAATAAACATAAAATTTGTCATAATTAATGAGTTTAGTTGATTAATTGATTGTAAATTTACAAAAACATATTTGAAAAAAAAAATATTTTGTTTATTTTTTTAAAAAAAAGATTAAACAATAATTCTTTAATTATGACAAAAATTACAAAAATATCAATCATAACAAGCTTTGCGGGGCTGTGGCTAACTTCTTATTTATCAGTAGAATACCAAACAATTTTAGGTTTTTTATTGATTTTTAGCTTCGGAATACTACATGGGGCGAACGATTTGGTGCTAATTAATCATTTAAATTTGGAAAAAAACAACCAATTTGTAAAAATTATCAGTATTTATTTATTGGTTATTGCAATTTCTGTAGTTCTTTTTACCAAATTATCAGTTGTTGCATTACTTTTATTTATTATTGTTAGTGGGTATCATTTTGGCGAACAACATTGGCAGGGAATTTTAGAAAATGAAAATAGTACATTAAATAAAGTATTTCAATTTATTTATGGATTACTTATTTTAAACTTATTATTTTTCTTTAATAGTTTAGAAGTTATAAAAATAGTATTTGAAATAACTTCGTTAAACCTTAATATAGTACTTATAAACAGCTTATTAGCATTAAATTTAGTTTTTACATTGCTAATTGGCATCATGCTGTATCAAAAATCAATACAATTTAGAGCAGCTTTAATTGAACAACTCTTTTATCTGTTGGTTTTAGCGGTGCTATTTATGTCGTCAAGTTTAATTTGGGGTTTCACTATTTACTTTATATTTTGGCACAGCATTCCATCGTTAAATGATCAAATAAAGTTTTTGTATGGCGATGCAACGATTTCAAATTTTAAAAAATATTTAAAAACAGCTCTTGTCTATTGGTTGGTTTCTTTGATAGGAATTATTGTATTGTACTTTTTTTCGAAAGATATGGTGATTTTTGATGCGTTGTTTTTTTCGTTTTTAGCATCTATAACGTTTCCTCATTTTATTGTAATGATAAAAATGTATGAAAAATAATCCATTTACAATTTGTAATGATTCATCAACATTTTTTCAAATACTTTATCGGGTAACAAGCGTTTTAATACAATCGAAAATTTTTGCATAAAAGCTCCAACCTTATAATGTATTTTCGGTTCTTTAGTTGCAATAATTTCAAAAATAGCTTTTGCCATTTGTAATGGGTCGTTACCATCATCCACATGTGTATTCATTTCTTTTAGAGTATTTCCATAAGAATTCTCATACGCTGAACCTGCGATAACAGGTGCATGGTATCTACCAGCGGCAATATTTGTTGCAAAATCACCAGGTGCAACGTTTGTAATTTGTATGCCAAAAGATTTCACTTCCATTCGTAAAGCCTCTGTAATCAATTCAAGAGCGCCTTTTGACGATGAATAAATCCCTCTGTAAGGCAACCCCATGTATCCTGCAATAGATGTAATATTTATTATTAATCCAGATTTTTGATTGCGCATAGTTGGCAATGCCGCTTTTATCACTTCGATAGGTCCAAAAAGATTAATTTCAAAATTGTTTTTGATTTCTTCTGTTGGTATTTCTTCAATTGGACCTGTAATTCCAACCCCCGCATTGTTTATAACAACATCTAGCCTACCCGTTTTTTCAATGATTTCTTTGACTACATTTTGTATAGTATCAATATTTCTGACATCCATTGCTAGTAAAGGAAAGGACGAGTTGGCAATTTGATCTGGATTTCTGCTGGTTCCAAAAACTTCAAAATCTTTGGATAACAAGTAGTTACCAATTGCTTTACCTATTCCAGATGAGCCACCTGTTATTAAAACTACTTTTTTCATCAGAAAAATTATTAAATTAAATTTTGAAATGTGTAAATATAAAACAAAAAAAAATCTTCCTGAAAAGGAAGATAAAAAAAATGGCAAGCGACCTACATCGCACCGCTACAACCACATACCTTTGCTATGTTCCCATCCTGGAGGATTTTGCAGGAGCTGGTCGTGTAGGACTTGCCGCTGCAAATATACAATCTTTTTATTTTTTTGCAAGAAATTAATTCGATAATAAATATATTTGTAAAAATATTTATAATTTAAACTTAATGAAAGCACGTAACCTTTTAGCCATCATAACTTTAGCTGTATTGTCAATTAAATGTGGTGAAGCAAAAAAACATTTTAGTATAGATCAAAGTAAGCTTGAAGCGCAATACAAACCGCAAGACGTGTTGGTTTTAGGTGTATTAAATACAGATAACAATGAAATTGATAGTATTGTTTATACATTAAATGATGTAGTTATAGGTCAGAAAAAAGATAAAACCCCGATAAATTTTGCTTTAAAAAATCAAAAATTAGGTTATCAGAACATTGTAGCATCCATTTACTATGAAGGTAAAAAAGAGATTGATTCGTCCCGAATTGAAGTGGTATCGCCAATTGAGCCAAAACTACTCACCTACTCTATAATAAATACCTATTCCCATGATTTTAAGTCGTTTACCGAAGGATTAGAACTTCATAATGATACCTTGTATGAAAGTACGGGTCAGAAAGGAAATTCCTATTTCAGAAAATATGATGTTAAAACAGGTACAATTTATAAAGAAGTTGCTTTAGATAAGCAGTATTTTGGTGAAGGAATTACGGTTATTAATGGCAAAATATTCCAATTGAGTTGGCAAGAAAACACAGGATTTATTTACAATCAAAAAACGTGTGTACTCGAAAAAACATTTACTTACGACAAGAAAATTGAAGGTTGGGGAATGACAAATGACGGAAAGGTAATTTACCAATCGGATGGGACAGAAAAAATTTGGACGATGGATCCAGCTACTCAAAAAATGACCAATTATATTAATGTATATGCTGGTGCAAACAAGATAAAAAGTTTGAACGAATTGGAATATATTGAAGGCAAAATTTTTGCTAATATTTGGCAAAAAGATGCTATAGCTGTTATTAATCCTGAGAATGGATATGTAGAAGCGATTTTGGACTTGTCCAAATTAAGAAAAGAAATTACTTATAGTGAAGCCGAAGTTTTGAATGGAATTGCGTACAACGCTAAAACAAAAACATTGTTAGTGACGGGAAAAAACTGGGAAAAAATCTTTGAAATTAAGATTAACAACTAAGTAATAACTACGAACAATTTACTACTCCACCGCGTTAGGGATAGTAGTGGAAAGCCCACAGCGACATGAAGTGCCAACGGAATGGCGCGAGGACTTGGAACGGATAGCCCGACCCGCCATGAAATTTGTGTTTTGAACGGAAATCGTGTAGCGGGGAACGCCCAAAATTTATTTTTTTTCATTCCAACCTTTTTGGAAAAAAGGTACTCTTTATATAAAAGAGATTAACCTAAAAAAATAGATATGAAAAATACTGCCATTCAACTATCGATTCCGCAACCTTGCCACGAGGATTGGCAAGCCATGACACCCGCTGAAAAAGGACGTTTTTGTGACAAGTGTATGAAAAATGTACATGACTTTACGAACAAAACCGACCGTGAAATTTTGGATGCTTATGCAAAAGACCAAAAACTTTGCGGCCGATTTAAAGCAGACCAACTAAACAGAGATATTGAAGTTGTGGAAAAAAAATCGGGTGTTTGGTTGGCTACAACAACTGCTTTTATGACGCTTGTTGGAATTGAAAGTCAGGAAATTATTGCGCAAGAAAAACAAAATACGGAGCAACATGAAAATTTTATGCTAGGTAAAATGATAGCTCCTGTGAAGCCTCAAACTAAAGTGATAAAAGGGGTTGTGAGTGATGGTAATGAGCCAATACCAGGTGCAAACGTGGTGATAAAAGGTACAGAAATAAGCACCCAAACGGATTTGGATGGTAAATTTAGTATGGAAGCCAAAGAGAATGATGTTATTGTGGTTTCATTTTTAGGGCTTTCTACTTTAGAGGAAAAGGTTACTGGTAGTGATTTTTACAAAATTGAATTAAAACAATCTGAAATACAACTTCAAGGAGAGGTGTTGATCTACAAAAAACGCTCTTTTTTTAGCAGGACCTTCTATTCTATTCGTAATTGGTTTCGATAGTTATTTTTTCTTAACATCTACAAATGAGTTACTTGCAGGGTCGTACTTCCATTTATTGAGTTGCTTTGCCGTTTTTTGGGTAATTGTTCCGTCGGGATTTAGGGTAAATTCAAAACCTTCTTTTCGGGTGCGAGTTTGCGTTTCAGATGCGGTTTTGTTGCGATCAAGAAAAACTTTTTCGACGATATTATTGGTTAATTGGGTGTTGTAAAACACTTCTTTTTTGGAAACAACATCATAAACATTTGAGTAAATAATGGTTTTGTCTTCTGTTTTTAAATCGGTTTTAGTATTTACTTTTTCAGTCCAAGTAAATAAGTAAAGCTTGGTGCCGTTGGCAGTAAACGGTGTGATTTTGCATGCTGTAGGTACAATTTTATCGGTTTTTTTGATAAAAATTGTGTCTTTAGCTGTTTTGGAAGTGATAAATAAATATAAGTTATCTTTAACTATTTCAGCAGAAACATTGTCTGATTTTGCAAGGTTTGCTGGTGTTTTAGTTATTGATTTTTTCTTTTGAGAAAATGAAAAATTACTCAAAGACAAGGCGATTAATAAGATGTATATTTTTTTCATAACTGGTTTTGATTAACGATTGCAATATACAAAAGTTTGGGATATAAGTTCATTGGTGACAAAAAAATGCCGCGGTATTATTCTAGCGGCATTTTAAGTAGTTAATTATAAAGCGGTTGGTTCTAAACTTTTGGCTTAATTTAACGGATTACTTCTTATTTTACAAAATATTTATATACAATAGTCCAAAGTTGCGAAGTTGGTTTTAAAAAGAAAATCAGAAAAAGAACAAGTAGATTGTACTAATTTTAAAACTATTGGCTGTAGTATGCCATTTGAAAAAAAGAAAAAAAAATGAAATAATTGAAATTTGATTTTTTGTTACAATATATTAAGTTAAATTTGTTTACAACAAAAATAATTAATTAAATTAAAAATAATTTGTAGCATGAAACATTTAAAATTAAGTTTATTTTATTCTATTTTAATGATTTGCTTTAGTCAGGTACTAGTTAGCCAAAATAAAAAAAAGCTAGATAACTCAAAAAGCTCATCGGTATCAGAAACTCAAAAATCTGATGCTAAAAAAGCACCAAAACCCTATAATAAAGTAGTTGATTCAACAGCCGTGACTCAAAAAGGGCTTATCGACATTCATAAAATGGATGCCAAATACCTTTTTGAAATCCCAGCTACATTGTTAGATACTGAAATTATGACCATTACTAGATTTTCAAAAACTCCTGCTGGAGGCGGAATATTCGGTGGTGAAGAAGTAAACAGACAAGTAATTCTATTTGAAAAAGGATTAAATAACACCCTGTTATTGCGCTCGATAAGTTACGTAATTATGTCGCCCGATGAAGACAAACCATTGGCACAAGCTGTGAAAAATTCGTCTGCTAATCCTATCATTGGAAATTATGATATATTAGCTATAAAAAAAGGCGAGGATGACAAAGAAGCTTCGTATGTAATCGATATGACTCCTACGTTTGATGCTGATGTTCAAACCTTTTCATTAGACCCTGTAAAAAAACAGATGCTAAACATTCAGGCTTTTCAAAAAGAAAAATCATTTATTCAAAAAATAAGCAGCTTTCCAATCAATACTGAAATCAGAACGGTAAAAACCTTTTCAACCGTTCCTGCATTAATTTCGTTAAATCCAACACCTAAAATTGGCACCAACTTACCTGCTGGTTTGGATTCAGGATTTTTAACTGTAGAATTAAATACTTCGATGATTGCCTTGCCTAAAAATCCAATGCGTAAAAGATCATTTGATGCACGTGTAGGATATTTTGCAAACGAATATGGCGTATTTGAAGAAGATTCACACAAATCTGATACTGAAATCTTTGCAGTTAGATGGCGTTTGGAACCAAAATCTGAAGAAGATGCTGCCAAACAAAAAAATGGTGAATTGATAGAACCTGCTAAACCAATTGTATATTACATTGATCCTGCTACGCCAGACAAATGGAAAAAATACATCAAACAAGGTATTGACGATTGGCAAGTTGCCTTTGAAAGTGCGGGTTGGAAAAATGCTATCCGTGGTGAATATTGGCCAGAAAACGACCCAACAATGAGTTTGGAAGATGCTCGTTTTTCAGTATTGCGTTATTTTGCTGCTGAAATTCAAAATGCTTATGGGCCAAATGTGCACGATCCTAGAACGGGTGAAATCCTAGAAAGTCATATTGGTTGGTACCACAACATTATGAGCCTATTGCGCAATTGGTACTTAATTCAAACTGCTGCCGTTGATCCTGAAGCAAGAAAAAAACAATTTGACGATAATTTAATGGGCGAGTTGATTCGTTTTGTGTCTTCTCATGAAGTAGGTCATACCTTGGGATTACGTCATAATATGGGGGCTAGTTCAGCAACACCTGTTGAAAAATTGAGAGATGCTGCATTTCAAGAAAAAAATGGTCATACCTCTTCAATTATGGATTATGCTCGATTTAATTATGTGGCACAACCAGAAGATGGTGTAAAGCATTTATTTCCAAGAATTGGAGATTATGACAAATGGGCAATTAAATGGGGTTATTCTTATTTTGCTGATGCTAAAACAGAAAAAGAAGAAAAAGCTAAATTGAATGAGATGACCAAAGAAGCGTATAAAAATCGTCGTTTATGGTTTGGAACAGAAACAAGTCCGTATGACCCGAGATACCAAACTGAAGATATTGGTGACAATGCCATGAAAGCATCAGCTTATGGGATTAAAAACCTACAACGAATAATTCCTAATTTAGAACAATGGAGCAAAGAAGAGGGCGAAAGTTATGCTGAATTGGATGAGCTATATACTGCACTTACAGGACAATTTCGTAGATACCTTGGTCATGTTACAAAAAATATTGGTGGTATTTACGATACCCCAAAAACATACGACATGGAAGGAAATCAATTTGAATTTGTACCTAAAAATATTCAAAAAGAAGCTGTATTATTTTTAAATAAACAAATATTTGAAACTCCAAAATGGTTATTAAATCAAAATGTTTTGGCTAAAATAAATCCTGAAAATGGTGTAGAAGCTTTAAAATCTATGCAAGAATCAACATTGAATTCAATTTTTGCTGGCGATAGAATGGTTCGTTTATTTGAAGGATCTTCTTTTAATAAAGATAATTATTCGGTAGATGAATTGATGACAGAATTGCGTAATGGTATTTTTTCTGAATTAAAAAGTAATGCCCCTATTGACATCTATAGAAGGAACTTACAAAAAGTATTTATTGACAAAATAACTGGATTATTAACTCCTGGAACTGCATCTGTACGTTCAGTACCTGTAGGAGTAACTTATGGTTTTAATTCACGAACTGTAAACTTAAATCAAACTGATTTACCTTCTATTGCTAGGGGTCAATTGATTAGCTTAAAATCATCAATAAAAGTTGCATCTATTCAATCAACAGATAGACTTACAAAATTACATTTACTTGATTTGATTGCAAGAATTGACAAATCATTAGATCCTAAAAACTAAAGATAAAAAAAACCGAGCTAATTAGCTCGGTTTTTATTTTTATATAAAATAATATTATTTTACTTCTTCAAAGTCAACATCTTGTGTGTTGTCTCCTTGAGTTTCAGCTTGCGGTTGTGCCGCTTGACCTTGATCTCCTTGAGCATACATTGCTTCAGTAGCTGTTTTCCAAGCTGCATTCACATTGTCTAAACCTTTTTGGATAGCATCTAAATCTTGCGATTGGTGCGCCATTCTTAATTCAGTTAACGCATATTCGATAGCTGTTTTATGGTCATCTGTCAATTTATCTCCCAATTCTTTCAATTGACTTTCTGTTTGGAAAATCATACTGTCAGCTTCGTTCAATTTTTCTGCTCTTTCTCTTGCAATTTTATCTGCTCCAGCATTTGCTTCAGCATCTTTTTTCATTTTTTCGATTTCTTCCGCAGTTAATCCAGATGATGCTTCGATACGGATATCATGAGATTTTCCAGTTCCTTTATCAGTAGCCGATACTTTGATGATACCGTTTGCATCAATATCAAAAGTTACTTCAATTTGAGGAACTCCTCTTGGTGCTGGTGGAATACCATCCAAGTTGAAACGTCCAATAGTTTTGTTATCTGCAGCCATGGCTCTAGCTCCTTGAAGAACGTGAAGTTCAACAGTTGGTTGTGAATCTGCAGCAGTAGAGAAAATTTGAGATTTTTTAGTTGGAATTGTAGTGTTAGACTCAATTAATGTAGTCATTACACCACCCATAGTTTCGATACCTAAAGAAAGAGGCGTTACGTCAAGTAACAATACATCTTTTACATCTCCAGATAAAACTCCACCTTGAATAGCAGCTCCAATAGCAACCACTTCATCAGGGTTTACTCCTTTAGATGCTTTTTTACCGAAGAATTTTTCAACTTCGTCAGCAATTCTTGGCATACGAGTAGAACCTCCTACAAGGATAACTTCATCAATATCAGATGTAGATAAACCAGCATCTTTCAACGCTTTAGCAACTGGTTCCATAGAACGTTTTACTAAAGAATCTGATAATTGCTCAAATTTAGATCTTGATAATTTTTTTACTAAGTGTTTTGGTCCTGAAGCCGTAGCAGTAACATAAGGTAAGTTGATTTCAGTTTCTGCTGAAGATGACAACTCAATTTTCGCTTTCTCAGCTGCTTCTTTGATACGTTGTAATGACATTGGGTCCAAACGCAAGTCAATTCCTTCTTCAGCTTTGAATTCGTCAGCCAACCAGTCAATAATTGTTTGGTCAAAATCATCTCCACCTAAGTGAGTATCTCCGTTAGTAGATAATACTTCAAAAACTCCGTCTCCTAATTCTAGGATAGAAATATCAAAAGTACCACCACCTAAATCGTAAACAGCAATTTTTTGATCGGTTCCTTTTTTATCTAAACCATAAGCTAATGCAGCTGCAGTAGGCTCATTGATAATACGCATAACTTTAAGACCAGCAATTTCTCCAGCTTCTTTAGTAGCCTGACGTTGTGCATCGTTAAAGTAAGCAGGTACCGTAATAACTGCTTCTGTAACTGTTTGACCTAAATAGTCTTCAGCAGTTTTTTTCATTTTTTGAAGAGTCATTGCTGACAATTCTTGAGCAGTGTATAAACGACCATCAATATCCACACGTGGCGTATTGTTGTCACCTTTTACCACTGAATAAGGAACTCTTTTTGCTTCTGAAGTAGTTTCAGAGAAAGATTGTCCCATAAAACGTTTGATCGATGCAATTGTTTTGGTAGGATTTGTAACCGCCTGTCTTTTTGCAGGGTCACCCACTTTAATTTCTCCACCTTCTACAAAAGCAATAATAGATGGAGTCGTTCTTTTACCTTCTGAATTAGGGATTACTACTGCTTCTTGTCCTTCCATTACAGATACACAAGAGTTGGTTGTTCCTAAGTCAATTCCAATTATTTTTCCCATTTTTATATTTAATTTAATTTTAGAAAATTCAATTTATAACTCTCTTTCCCAAAAGCAATCTTTGTGCCATTGCTTGTACGTAAACTATTTGTCAGTTATTTAAATCAATATATGACAAGTTGGCATTAATTAATTTTTATTTTTCAGATTAAAAAAGCGCATTTTCCAAATAAGATTATTTTATATTTGCATAAAATAAGGTTGTATATGGAAGAATGTATTTCTGTTTTTGACATGCTCAAAATTGGCGTTGGCCCATCTAGTTCGCATACACTAGGCCCGTGGCGAGCAGCGGAACGTTTTTTATTAGAACTCAAAGAATTAGAATTATTTGATACTATTACTGAAATTAAAGTTGATTTATTTGGCTCTTTATCATTAACAGGTAAAGGACACGCTACAGATTTAGCTGTGATGCTTGGACTGAGTGGTGAAAACCCTGAATACATTCCAATTGAATCGATAAGTTCTATTATAAAAAAAGTTAATCTAAATCAACAAATCAATCTTGGAGGACAAAAATTAATCTCCTTTTGCCCAGAAAAACAAATAGTATTTAACAAAAATTTCTTGCCATTTCATGCAAATGGATTAACATTTACTGCACTTTGTAATGAGAATAAAGAATATTCCTCAACTTTTTATTCCATTGGTGGTGGTTTCGTAGTTAAAGAAGAACAAAATTCTGACAAGAAAAAAATCGACTTAAAATGTGCTTTTCCGTATATGATAGATAATGCAAAAATGTTATTGCACTATTGTACAGAAAATAACAAATCGATTTCTGAAATTGTATATGAAAACGAAAAATCTATGCGAAGTGAGACAGAAATTGATTCTGAACTCATCAGAATATGGAACACTATGTTGGAATGTATGTATATCGGATGCCATTCTGAAGGGGTGCTTCCTGGTGGACTCAACGTGAGAAGGCGTGCCTTTGACATGCATCAAAACTTAATTGGATTATCCAATTACACAAACCCACAAGAATGGCTAGAAACTATACGAAAAACTGAAGTAAAATTTCGCCAAATTTTAAAATGGGTAAGTTGTTTTGCACTTGCTGTAAATGAAGTAAATGCCGCTTTAGGAAGGGTTGTAACTGCTCCTACAAACGGGAGTGCTGGTGTAATTCCTGCAGTTTTGATGTATTATTTAGTGATAGAAAATCATCAAGCAGGCGAAAAAGAAATCAAACAATTTTTACTTGTTGCCGGAGAAATTGGTAGTTTGTTTAAACAAGGATCTACAATTTCAGCTGCAATGGGAGGCTGTCAAGCAGAAATTGGTGTTTCGTCAGCCATGGCAGCAGCGGCACTTTGCGAACTGATGGGAGGCACACCCGCACAAGTAACTATGGCTGCAGAAATTGCAATGGAACATCATTTGGGTTTAACGTGCGATCCAATCGGTGGATTGGTCCAAATTCCATGTATTGAAAGAAATACAATGGGAGCCATTAAGGCAATAAACGCTGCCGAATTAGCATTAGAAACTGATGCACTCAATGCAAAAGTTCCGCTTGATAAAGTTATCAATACCATGTGGGAAACCGCAAAAGACATGAATTCAAAATATAAAGAAACCTCAGAAGGCGGCTTAGCTATTGCTGTTAACTTAGCAGATTGTTAAATATAAATTTATAATAAAAATGAAATTAATCAAATCCTACACCATTTTAATCGCCTGCATACTAATGATTTCAGGTTATTCGCAACAGAAAAAAAATCAAGCAGCAAAAAAACCAATTATTACCAAAAGTAATGTTTTAATTAAAGAAGCTAATGGATATAATATTACATTAAATACTAAAAACTTACAGAATGAAAAAGTTTCATTCTATATGATATATGGAACTGCAAAAAAGCAAATTGTAAATGATAGTATCACAATAAAATCTAATGATCAGGTTGTAAATTTTAAATTTGATAAAAAAATTATTGGGGCTATTTATTTTTTAAAAATTGAATCGCAACCCAAAACTATTGAACTTGCAATTGACAATAATACAACAGCTGCATTTACATTAGAAAATAATAATGTAGAAACATTAATTTGTACAAAAGATCAAAAAAACATTGACTTTATAAATTATCAAAAAACAGAAAAAAGTCTAACTATCGACCAACGTATTGCAGCAAGAAATACAATTGCAAAAAAATATCCTAGTTCTATTTTGAATTTATATTTTAAATTAGAAAATCTTATTGTTGAAAAAGTACCTGCTACAGATAACGAAAAAATAAAATTCAGAAATACCTTTTTTAGTTCATTTGACAAAGATGATAAGCGCATTTATTTGTTGCCAAACATCAACAAGTTTATGTACAAATATGTAAATATTTTACCTATAACTAATGAAAATTACATCCAAAACATTGACCTTGTATTGAAAGGAATGGATTGCAAATCAAGAAATTATGCAGTTTATGCCAAATATTTTATGGTAAATATTAGTTTTTTCGAGTCAAAAAACATGGAAGAATCGTTTAATCATCTTTTCAAAAATTATTTTGAAGACAATAAATGTAAGGCTTTTACAGACAATGACATGGCAACGTACAACAATAGATATTATACCAATAAAAAAGTGCCATTGCTATCAAAAACTCCTGATTTTGATTTAGTTACAAAAGACAGTATAACCTATACTTTATCAAAAATTTATCCTGAAAACGATTTTACACTTGTAGCATTTTATAGTCCGACTTGTGAACATTGCCAAAAAAACATGCCGATTGTAAGTGACTTTTTTGCTAATTTAAAAACTAAATATCCTGAAAAGAAAATTCAGCTAATAGCAGTATTAAATGATGATGAGGAAGATAAATGGGATAGTTTTATTTCCGAAAAAAAATTAACTAACTGGTTGAATTTAAAATGTACCGATAAATTGAAAAAATACAAAGAGGACTTCAATGCTTATTCAAATCCAAGTTATTTTTTAATAAATAAATCGGGCACAGTAGTTTTAAAAACATACAATAGCAAGGCAATCGAAGAAATAATTAAAGCAAATTAATTTTTCCGTCTTGTGTCAATGATGTAAATGATTTTCCAAGCATTATTTTCATAAAATAGTGTAAAAGCATTGACACCCTTATGGCTAAACTTATCATTTACATAAAATTCATACGGAGTCCAAGCATTTGCAAGGGCTCCGTCTATTTTAATATCGTAAGATAATAATCGTTCTTCAAACTGTACAGAGTTTGGAATTGTTGCAATCGATTTGTAAAAATCTTTAACTTGATCTTCAGAAAAAGTAGCCCCTGATGATTTATCCGTTATAGTTTGTAAAATAATCTTATCTGAACAAACTTTTTTTAATTCAAGTGTATCTTTGGTGTGCATTGCTTTAAAAAAAGCTTCAATAGTTGACTTAACTTCTGCTTTCTTTTCTTGTTGTGCAAAAGCTACAAAGCCAATAAACAATAATCCTAAAAGTAGTATTTTTTTCATAATTTACGTTTTAACAACCTTCTTTAAGGCCAGAGTTTAAAGCAATTTTATATTTTTCTAAATCAAATTTAAATAAAACAGGTGATTTATGCACCATCATTAAATTTGTTATAGCATCAATTGGAAACCATTCATTTTTTCAGAAAATTAATCTAAAAACAATTTAACTTTAGAAAAATCAACTAAGGCATTAAATCCAAAGGATAAAAATCGTTGGTTCTTACATAAGTTGTCTGTTAAACCCGCAACGATTAAAATCTAACAAACTCTAAATTACTATAACTAAATTTCATAAACACCTGTGCAAATAGAAATAGAATTTTATTAAATTTTCTGACATAAATGATACAATAACCATGGCAAACTTAATTTATTTCTTTGATTTTTTCCTAAAAAATATTATTTTTTGTAATACACATCACTAACAGCCTAACAAAAACGATATTAATTTTGCAACTTAAACCCAATTATATTCATTTAAAAAAATTGTTTTAGTACTTTTACAGCCACAATTTGAAATAAAATTAAAATGTCAGTAGCCAAAAAAGATTACAAAAGAATTACCACTAAGTCATTGATTGAAATGAAAGCCAATGGCGAAAAGATTTCAATGTTAACTGCATACGATTTTACAATGGCAAAAATTGTTGATCATGCTGGTGTAGATGTAATTTTAGTTGGGGATTCAGCTAGTAATGTAATGGCAGGTCACGAAACGACATTACCCATTACTTTGGATCAAATGATATATCATGCTTCGGGTGTAGTTAGAGCCATTGAGCGTGCATTGGTTGTAGTTGATTTACCTTTTGGAAGTTACCAATCCGACCCAAAAGAAGCCTTACGTTCATCCATTAGAATTATGAAAGAAAGTGGCGGACATGCTGTAAAACTTGAAGGCGGAAGCGAAATTAAAGAATCGATTAAAAAAATATTAAATGCAGGTATCCCAGTTATGGGACATCTGGGTTTAACACCTCAATCCATTTATAAATTTGGTACTTATACTGTTAGAGCTAAAGAAGATGCAGAAGCTGACAAACTTATTGAAGATGCTAAACTATTAGAACGGTTAGGTTGTTTCGCAATAGTTTTAGAAAAAATTCCAGCGCATTTAGCAACCAAAGTTGCGCAAAGTATTTCTATCCCAGTTATTGGAATTGGTGCAGGTGCGGGTGTTGACGGTCAAGTACTTGTAATTCATGACATGCTTGGTATGAATAATGAATTTAGCCCACGTTTTTTGCGACGTTACCTTAATTTGTTTGAACAAATGACACAAGCAATTGGGAATTATGTAGCCGATGTAAAATCCGTTGATTTCCCTAGTGCAAGTGAGCAATATTAAACCCGTAAAAATAATTTCAACCAAAGATAATCTTCAAGTTTTACATGAAGACAATCATCTTATTGTTGTAAATAAAAGGGTTGGCGATATTGTACAAGGTGATAAAACAGGTGACAAACCTCTTTCTGATGTTGTAAAAGAATATTTAAAAGACAAATACAACAAACCAGGCGAGGTATTTTTAGGTGTTGTTCATCGATTGGACAGACCAACTTCTGGAATTGTAGTTTTTGCTAAAACAAGTAAAGCATTAACTCGATTAAATGAATTATTTAGTAATAGAGAAACCAAAAAAACATATTGGGCAGTTGTAAAAAATAGACCTCCTAATAATTCTGATAATTTAATACATTTTATCAAAAGAAATGAAAAATCAAATACTTCCAAAGCTCACGTAAAAGAAGTACCAGAAAGTAAAAAAGCAAGTTTAGATTATACAATAATAAAAGAATTAACCAATTATTTTGCCTTAGAAATAAACCTGCATACTGGTCGCCATCATCAAA
Source organism: Flavobacterium sp. (assembly GCA_044373115.1). Taxonomy (GTDB): domain Bacteria; phylum Bacteroidota; class Bacteroidia; order Flavobacteriales; family Flavobacteriaceae; genus Flavobacterium. The sequence goes on along the minus strand of JBILQQ010000023.1, from coordinate 2,922 downwards.
TTAGAGCCCAGCTTGCGGCCATTGGTTGCCCAATAAAAGGGGATTTAAAATATGGTTTTGACAGAAGTAATCCTGACGGTGGAATACATTTACATGCCCGAAAATTAGCTTTCATTCACCCTGTTTCAAAAGAGTCGATTTTGATTACTGCTCCTACTCCATCAGATAGTATTTGGAATTCTATTTAATTTTTGTAATTTTATATAAATTTTAACGTTAAAATATTAATACTAAAAAAAGCCCCCATGAAAAAAATAATTGTAATTTTTGCACTTGCAATAAGCCATTGCATTTTTGCACAAGAACACTTTGCTGGACTTACCACTTCTGCACGTGGTGGATTGATATCGGCAGCAATGAACCCTGCTGAATTGATGAATATCAACAACCGTTTTGAATTCAACATTTCAGGTGTTAGTATTAATTTTTCAAATAATAAAGTAGGATTTAGCGACATTACATCCAATAAAAATTTGGAAGATTTACTTTTTCAAGGAAACGATCCCGTATCAATGAAAGTCAGTTTTGAAGCATTAGGTCCAGGATTTGGTGTAAAAATTAAAAAATGGGCGTTTGGACTAACAACCAAAGCATCGGGATATTTGGATGTTGCCAATGTTGATCCAAACCTCGGTAAAGCCTTGTTTAACAACTCTTTAAATACAACATCTGTTTTTCTAAATAGTACCGATAACCAACGATTGTCTGGTATTGTTTGGGGCGAAGTTGGTTTTACTGCAGCTACAAGTATTGTTGACAATAAAAAGAACAAACTAAGTATTGGAGCTACTTTTAAACTCCTATTTCCAGGTGCCTACTCCAACATTGGACTTCAAAAAACGGGCGGAAACGCAACCATCAGTCAAGTTGGAAACAATTTGTATTTAAACAGTATTTCGGCTTCATTAAACATTGCCTATTCTGGTAGTTTAGCCAATGGTTTTTCAACATTTAATGATTATTCAAAATCAGTTTTTGGTAACTTAAACGGCTTTGTAGGCGACTTGGGGGTTAATTATCAAATTAAAAGTTTTGACGATAAAGACAGTGACAAAAAAAGCGACAAATACAAAAACAAGTACAAATTAAACGCTGGAATTTCCTTTAAAAACATTGGAAACATGACTTTTAAAGACGAAAATAATTACAATACTGATTATTCGTTAAACATTCAATCCACAATACAAAACCCTAATGGATTAAACCTTAACCAGTTTGAAAACATTGATAACCCAAAGGAAATCGAAACCATTTTGGCAAACAACGGCTACTTAAACATACCATCGCCAATTAAAAACGCCATAACGGTTCAATTACCAACAACATTCTCCGCTTATGTTGATGTAAAATTAGTACCAAAAGTATATCTTAGCGGCTTTATTCAACAAAAATTTAATAACGGCCAAAATAATAACCAAATGGCAGCAGCCAACATTATCACAGTCACCCCACGATTAAATTTAGGATTCTTCGAAATCTATTCCCCATGGACCAGAAACGAAGTATCAGGAACAAACGGAGGCTTAGGCTTTAGACTTGGCGGATTTTATCTCGGCTCAAGTTCAATAGCTACAGCTCTTATCAACGATAGCAAGCAAGTGGATTTATACACAGGCTTTCGTTGGGCATTTTTGTAATCGATAAAAACTAAATAAATTATGAAATGGATTGGTAACAGACAAAGTGATAACGTTGAAGATAGAAGAGGTTCTTCTGCCGGAAAAAAAACACTACTTGGTGGTGGCGTAATCGGAATTGTAGTATTACTTCTCAACGCTTTTGGTGGCGAAAATGGTCGAATGATTGCTCCACTTTTGGAACAATTTAACCAAGGTAATCAACAAGAAACTACCGTGCAAAGAGAATTAACTGCCGAAGAAAAACATACTGGCGCCTTTATAAATACCCTTTTTGCTTTCAATGAAGACACTTGGAACACCATTTTTACGGAAAATGGAATGACGTACGAAGAACCAAAAATGGTACTCTTTTCCAACAATGTGTCAACTGCGTGTGGCGATGCAACCTCTGCCTCTGGCCCATTTTACTGCCCTGGCGACCACAAAGTGTATATGGATTTAGAGTTTTTTAAAGAACTTGAAACCAGATTTGGCGCTCAAGGGGGCGACTTTGCAACGGCTTATGTCATAGCCCACGAGGTAGGTCATCACATACAAACCATTCTTGGCACCTCTGCCAAAATGCGTCAACAACAACAAGGACTTTCGCAGGCAGATGCCAACAAACTCTCGGTTTGCCTAGAGTTGCAAGCCGATTTCTATGCTGGCGTATGGGCACATTACAACCAAAAATACCTCGAAGTAGGCGATATAGAAGAAGCACTTAGCGCAGCACATGCCGTGGGCGACGACGCCATTCAAAGCAAAATGCAAGGACATGTGCAGCCTGATACTTTCACACACGGAACATCAGAACAACGCATGTATTGGTTCAAAAAAGGCTATGAAACAGGCGATATAAAACAAGGAGATACCTTCAAAGAGTTATTGAATTAAAAGCTATTTCCAGCTATTCGCTACAAGAAAATTTGAAAAAAAAAGTTGGCTACAACAAAAAGGAGCTTCCGTTGGTCGCTCTTTTTGTTTTTGCCAACTAATTTTTTTTTCTGCATTTTCTTTTCGCTTCTATCTGGGCTAAACCCACAAAGAAAATCCTCGTTTCTATTGATTTATTGTTTGTTTCAAGTTTATTTTGTTTCAAGTTATAAAAAATCCCCGCTCTACGAAGTGTTCCTTTAACACGCTCACGCTCTGCGATGGTCTCCCGACCTCCAATTTGTTTGACCATTTTTTATCTATTTTCACTTGCTATTATTTGTGAGCATGAGCTAGAAGTTATTGCTAGCTGAAGTAAATTGATACGATTTTTCTCGAACCATATTATTTTCCATTATCTTTTCGT
>JBILQQ010000060.1:0-5990 GCA_044373115.1 Flavobacterium sp. | reverse complement strand
TACTTGTATTGCCGGAATTTTTATTCCCAAAGATGAAGACGCAGGTATGACTCAAATTGAAATTATGGCAGCTGGAAAGCCGATTATTGGAGTAAAAGATGGTGGGCTGCTAGAAACTGTAGTTGATGCAGAAAATGGAATATTACTTTCCAAAAATCCTGAGGTTGGTGAGCTAATTAAGGCTATCAAAGAAATGACACCTCAAAAAGCTCTTAAATACAAACAAAAATGTGAGCTTCAAGCTGGTAAATTTACCAAAGAAAAGTTTTTGGATGGTATGAATAAAATCGTAACTTCTGTTTAATAAATATGTCAAAACCAAAAGCTGTTTTCATCACTTCACAATACAATATTTCTTATGGGGGTGGTCACACTGTTACGAAAAATATTTTAAAGCATTTTAAAAATAAAATTGAATTTTCATTTATTGGAAGAGATAAATTTTGGACAAAGATATTTCAAGAAAATAATTTTAAAACATATGCTGATATTTGTGGTTTTGAGCCTGTAATTTTGAATAACCTGTTTTTATTTCCAGTATCTTTCTTGATGGGTTTCTACTTCTTTTTAAAACACTTTAAACACTTAAAAGAAGCTGTTTTTTTAGTTTTTAACGCAAGCTTTACTGAAATATTCTTTTTATCCCCTTGGGTAAAACTTTTCACCAAAACTAAAATTATTCACACTCTTCATGCTGGCTGTCCAACAGTTTTTAAGAAAACTTGGTTAGGTCAGTTATTAAAATTTTTGTGGGGAGATGATCAAGTAATTTTTGTTTCTAACTCTCAATTACAAGAATGGAAAGATAACAATATAGCTCCTAAAAATGCCAAAATTATTTTTAATGGAGTTGAAGTAAATGAGTTTATTCCAAGTGAAAAATCATTAAATAGTGCTTTAAAATTAGGTTTTATAGGTAGGTTAGAAAAAGAAAAAGGAATTGATTTTTTAATCTCATCTTTGCAAGAAAGTAGCTTAAATTTCAACTTAAAAATTGCGGGTAAAGGGTCTTTAGAAAATGGATTGAGAGAGCAGGTTAAAAATAATAATAAATTTGATTTTAATGGTTCTGTTTCTGATATTGGTAAATTTTTATCAGGTATAGATCTTTTGATATGCCCATCTTTAAACGAAGCTTTTGGGTTAGTGGTTTGCGAGGCTTGGGAGAGAGGTATGCCAGTTGTTTGTTCTAACATAAAAGTTTTTAAAGAATTAAAAAGTTACACTAATACATTTGAACAAAATCTAATTTTTGAATCTAAAAATGGTCATGATTTACTTAAAAAAATAGAATACTTTATAGCTAACAAACAATTATTTTGCGATGGAAAGCATCAGTTATTTTTGCACCAAATAGTAAAAGAAAACTTCTCTATAAAACAAATGATGTTAGGTTATAAAAATATCTTTAAAATTGACTAATTGAAAATTTTAGTGACTGATTTAGTTCATCTTATGAAAATTTTTACTTTTCACCTTCCACAGTATCATACCATTCCTGAAAATGATAAATGGTGGGGCAAAGGGTTCACCGAATGGACAAGTGTAAAATCTGGAAAACCTATGTTTGATGGTCACAAGCAACCTATTGTACCTCTAAATAAAAATTATTACGATTTATCTAAAATTGAGACTCTTAGACATCAAGCTAGTTTAGCTAAAAAATATGGAGTAAGTGGTTTTTGTTTTTACTATTATTACTTTGATGGTAAAATTCTTTTAGAAAAACCTTTAGAAAATTTTTTAAATGATAAAAGTATTGATATTGAATTTTGTTTTAGTTGGCCTAGTGTTTCTTGGAGTAGAACTTGGTCGGCGTGGTCTGGAGATAATAGGGAAGTTTTAATTAAACAAAACTATACTGATGGTAAAAATTGGAACAACCACTTTAATTTTTTACTTAAATTTTTTAAAGACAGTCGCTATCTTAAAATAAATAATAAACCTGTATATATTTTATATGGTACCGCAGATATTCCTGACTTAAAAAACTTTTTAGACTATTTTAACAATTTAGCAAAAAAAGAAGGATTTGATGGATTATATTTTGTAAAAATTCAAATTGATCATGAAGAAATTGAAACTCGTTATGATTTTGATGCCTATTTAGAATTTGAACCATCGCTAACAATGAGCAATCAAACCAGTAAATTGATTAAAATCAAGAGGTTTTTAAAAATAGATGACAATACAAAAGGTGTTAGCAAGATTTATGCTAAATTGTTTGATTTGTTGGTTAGGGTATATAGAAAATACAAAGAATTACAACCAGTAGAAGAAAAAGTATTTGTACTAGATTACGACAAGCTGTGTAAAGAAATTACAAATCGAGAATTAAAACCAAAAACATGGCTAGGAATGTTTCCAGCTTGGGATAATTCTCCTAGAAAAAGTAAAAGAGCAACTATAGTAACAGGTTCAACTCCTGAAAAATTTAAAAAATATTTATCAAAGCAAATTAAAAGAAGCCACGAGTCAGGATCAGAGTTCTTATTCATAAATGCTTGGAATGAATGGAGTGAAGGAGCGTATTTAGAGCCAGATGAGAAAAATAAATATGGATACCTAGAAGCTGTTAAGGGTGCTTTGGAAGAAAATAACTTGCTATGAAAACTGATTTGATTTGCGCAATAGTTGTAACTTACTACCCACAAAAAGAAGTTATAGAGAATGTAGCTAAGCTTGTAGAACAAGCAAATAAGGTAATAATAGTTGACAATACACCCGATCAAAAACTAGAGATTTTACAAAAAATAAAAGAGAGGTTTAGCGAAGTTGAGATTGTTTATAACAAAGATAATCTCGGAATTGCAAAAGCTTTAAATCAGGGAGTTAATTATGCGATTGAAAATAAATTTGATTGGGTTTTAACAATGGATCAGGATAGCACTCTATCTGAAAATATGATACAAACAATGCTCCAAACTTATCAAACAATTCCAGAAAAAGATAAAATTTGGGCAATTTCTCCAGTCTTTTTGGATAAAAAAACCCAACACCTTACAAAACAAAACCATTTAAACGAAAAGTTTTATAAAATTATAGTAACTTTAACATCAGGGATGTTGGTCAAAGCTAGTATTTTTACAAAAATTGGATTTTTTGATGAAAAATATTTCATCTATCATGTTGATACAGAGTATTGTTTTAGAGCAAGAAAATTTAATTATCAAATATTTGAAATACCATCGGCAATTTTACATCATCAAGAAGGTGATCAAACCAGAAATAAATTATTCTGGAAAGAAAATTTAATAGTTACAAATCACAGTCCAATAGCTAGATACTATATTTCTAGAAACTTTATTTTTTTGTTCAAGAACTATTTTTATACTGAAAATATTTTTAGTCTTTTAAGAATAATTAGGAGTGATTTTATAGCTATGACTAAATTACTAATTTTTGAAAACAACAAATATCAAAAAATATCAAAAAATATCAAAGGGTTAATTCACGGTATAATTAACCGAGGAGGTAAATATTAACCTGTCTTACCTAAATTAGGAATCTTGGCATGATCATGGATGGCCACATTAAAGAAAAATAGTTTGACTAAAAATATTACAGCGTTGCCGATGAGACTGGATAAGGCTGCACCAATATGACCGTAAATAGGAATTAAATATAAATATAAACTAATGACTGATACGGTAATGATTAAAATTCCAATAAATTCATATTTTTCTGCATCTAAAAAAACATTCATATTTGCTGTGAAACTAATTAAACCACTTGGAATAATTGCAAAAGCCAGATAATTTAAAGACTCAATAGAGTAATCATAAAATCTTCTCTGAGGGTCAATTAAAAGTATTGCAAATTTACCAAAAAATAATATCCCAAGAGAAGTCCCCACTCCGACTACTAAAGAGAATAATAAATATTTAAATAGAAACTTGTAGATTTGCAGACTTTTTAGCTCTGTATCACTGTTCTTAATAAAATTAGTAAAATCTCTTTTTGCTTTCGAAGTAATGACTGGAATAATCAATGATGGCACGATCAAGCTAATTTCTATTAATTTAAAAGCGTTAGAATATCCCACAATAACAAATTCGTCAAATTCAAAAAAATCTAAAAACCATCTATCAGTTAAAGAATATAAACCACCCGCAAAACCCACAACCCCTAAATAAAAAAATCTAGAAAAGTTAAATTTTAATATATTAAAATCGACTTTACCAATTCCTATATATTTTCTTTGTAGCCACCAATCCAAAGCTATTTGAATCAAATATACTGTTATGCTTAAAAAAGCAAAGTATGCAACTGTATTTTGAAAATCAAATCCAAAAATAGGTATATATAAAAACAATAATAAAAGAGCTTTTGTAACAAAGTCTGTTAAACTAAATTGCCAGTTTTTATTAAAGGCATCGCAAATTGAACGGAAATTGATATCAAAAAGTAAAATGTATTGTGCGGTGAAGATGCTAATTATTAAAAACAGTTCTGTTGTCCTAGACAATCTAAACGTTAAGATAATAAAAAATATTGAAAAAACGTATAGTACAACTCTTAAAAAGGTTATGGTAGTCCAAAAATCAGCATATTTAGAAGAATCTGAATGATTAGTATAAAACTTTTGAACAAGCTCTGGTATACCCAAAGTAACAATTCCTAAAATAAGTGCATTATAAACTAAAATAAGATTGTAATCACGCAAAGTTTCAGTATTGATGTTTGTATTTAACCACCTATTTACAAATAAACCAGCTACAACTGCTAACATTTTTACACCTACGCTGAAAACTAGTAAAATATTTGACCTGTTTATCATTTTTTTTCGGGCTTAGCAATTACAGCAAATCTTAAATACATAGTATCTTTAAAATGACCAAAAGTTAATATGTTAAAAATTTTGGCTTTCAAAGTTGTTCTCTTATCTAAACCTTCAACAAGTTTAACAGTATATCCTGATTTTTTAAATAAAGAGTATATACTTTTTTCAGTAAAAAATCTTAAATGTGTTGAGTCTAAAATTCCTTCTTCTACATACTCCCAATCTTTATCGAGAATTATTTTTTTTAAATTATTTACATATCTTACATTAGGGATTGAAGCTAAAATAAAACCATTTTTGTTTAGTTTAGCTTTGACCGATTCCAAAACTTGCCAAGGATCAACTAGATGCTCTAAAACATCATTAAAAGAAATGCAATCAAAATAACCTTCAGGAATACTGTTTATATTTTCTTCTACAGTTCCAAACAAAGCGTTATCTACCTTATCATTAGCAATTTCAAATGATTTTTTTTCAAGTTCTATCCCCCAAGTTTCAAGATTAGGTCGATTTTTCTTTAAAGAAAGTAAAAAAACACCTTCACCCATACCAACATCTAATATAGTTTTAATATTTTCTGGTAAATAAGAGTGTAATTCAGATCTGTTATTTGAAAAATAATCTCTATATTTTTGAGAATATTCATTGTCTAAGCTCATAATAACAGCAAAAATAATTAAAATTGATTAGTCAACTTCAACAACGATAGCGTATCTAAAATAGGTTTATCCCAGCAAATTCATTAAAAGTATTGTTGTATAAGACTCTTTGAGTAGCAATGACATTTCCATCGGCGATTACTTCAACTGGTCCACCAATATAGTTTGGTAAAAAAGGTGTCCAAATTTCACCAGGTACTAATGTTTTTGTAAATCTAGTTATTCCGCCAATTTTAATTTCTACATTTACATTTGAAGTAGCTGAAGGTGGGTTTGCTACAAGTGTCCAAGCATTTTGTGTTGTAGTTGTATCATTCCAAGTGAAGTAATATTTATCAGTTAAACCGTTAGCAGGTATCCCAGCAAATTCATTGAAAGTGTTATTGTATAGAACTCTTTGAGTAGCGATTACATTTCCAGTGGCGATTACTTCAACTGGTCCACCAATATAGTTTGGTAAAAAAGGTGTCCAAATTTCACCAGGTACTAATGTTTTTGTAAATCTAGTTATTCCGCCAATTTTAATTTCTACATTTACATTTGAAGTA
>JBILQQ010000022.1:0-39832 GCA_044373115.1 Flavobacterium sp. | reverse complement strand
CCGTAGGGCAAGGGAGATAAAGGCGATAGCGGGACTAAACGCCGTTTGGAACGGGGTTGTGTGCTTCTAAATAGTAATAAATAAATTAATCTTCTATTTTCTTTTTTTTCTTTTCGGATAAATCGCTTAGGTGTAGTTGTAGTGCTTTGACCGAGATGCTGATTTCCCAAAAGGAGATGCCTAATGATAATAGTAGGCACAATAAGCTCATTCCGAATAAATAAATGCCTATTTGGGCTTGTTGCAAGTAGAGTAAAAGCATGGCAAACACGGACAAAAAGAGGCTGAGTACGCCAAATAATTGCATGTATTTTATCAAGGTGAGGCGCATGTTTAGGTTTTTTATTTGCAATAATATGCTTCTGCTGTGGTCTTCGTCGTAATTTTTTTTTAGATTTCGAATAATTTGTGCAATGGTCAAAAAACGGTTGGTGTAGGCTAATAATATTAACGAAGTTGCCGAAAATAATAGTGCGGGGGTTTCTATATTGATGGTCATATTATAATATGTAATCGGTGTTTATAAAGTTTGAGTTTTTGCTGTTTAGGAGTGCTTGTAAAATTTCGTTGTTGTACTCATTGTCTTTGGATGCTACAAAAGTTCGGATAGAGAAGGAGCGAAGGGCATCGTGAATAGACAATGTCCCTACCGCAGAATCTTTTCTGCCGGTAAACGGATATACATCTGGACCACGCTGGCACGAGCTGTTTAGGTTTACTCTGCAAACTAAGTTGACCAACACATCAATTAAGGGCGCAATGTCATTAACATTTTTGCCAAAAAGGCTTACTTGCTGCCCATAGTTGGAGGCTGCCATATCGTTCAAAGGTTCGTTAATATCGTTGAATGGGATGATAGGAACCACGGGTCCAAATTGCTCTTCGTGATACACTCTCATGTCTTTGTTTATAGGGTATAAAACCGCTGGGTAAATGTAATTTTCGGATATTTGTCCGCCTTTTTTATTAATAATTTGTGCGCCGTTTGCAATGGCATCATCAATCAACTCTTTTATGTAGGCTGGTTTTTCGGTTTCGGGAAGCGGTGTCAGAAACACGTTGGGTTCCCACGGATTTCCATAGATTAATTCATCTACTTTTTGTGCAAATCGTTGGTTAAATTCGGCGGCAATAGACTCGTGTACATAGATGATTTTGAGTGCTGTGCACCGTTGCCCATTAAAAGAAAGACTGCCCAAAACACACTCTTGAATGGCAAGATCTAAATTGGCGTCTTTGAGAACAATAGCTGGATTTTTAGCTTCTAATCCAAGGATAAGTCGCAATCTGTTTTTGTTTGGATGTTGGTCTTGCAAAGCTATTGCCGATTTGCTGTTTCCAATAAGTGCCAATATTGCAATTTTACCAGATTTCATTATGGGCGACGCTACCTCACGCCCTCTACCATATACAATATTGATTACCCCTTTTGGGAAACTATTTTTAAAAGCTTCTAATAATGGTGAAATAAGTAAAACCCCCAATTTTGCAGGCTTAAAAATTACCGTATTCCCCATAATAATTGCTGGAATAAGTAACGAAAATGTCTCGTTTAATGGGTAATTGTAAGGGCCTAAACATAAAACAACTCCCAAAGGTCCACGACGTACCATGGCATTTACGCCTTGGCTTTTGGTAAAGCGAGCGCTATTTCTGTCCAATTGTTTATAATCTTCAATAGTATCATAAATATATTCTACGGTTCGATCAAATTCTTTTTCAGAATCGGCAAGTGATTTACCAATTTCCCACATTAAATATTTTACAACTTCGGCACGGGTAGTTTTCATTTGTTTTACAAATGCTTCCATGCACTTAATGCGGTCAATTACCTTCATTGTTGGCCATTCGCCTTTGCCGTTGTCGTAGGCATTTACCGAAGATTCTAAAGCTTCAAGAGCCTCCTTTTCTTTCATGTTTGGAATACTTCCTAACAATGTAGGTTGGTAGTTTTCTGTTGATGAAATGGTTGAAAACACATCGGTTGTTTCGCCCTGCCATTGCTTTAATTCACCATCAATTAGATAGGTTTTTTGGTGCAAGGGTTGGGTTATTTGAAAAGAAGTTGGTATTGTATTCATCTTTGTTTTTTTTTTATAAAGTAAAGATATTCAATTTATTACAGCTTAGATTTTATTTTATATAAAATTATTAACTATTATGGTGTAGTTGGTTTTATTAATTTCAAATAATCACTTTTCACTTTTCACTAATCACTTTTCACTAATCACTTTTCACTAATCACTTTTCACTAATTACTTTTCACTAATTACTTTTCACTAATTACTTTTCACTAATTACTTTTCACTAATTACTTTTCACTAATTACTTTTCACTAATTACTAATCACTAATCACTAATCACTAATCACTAATCACTTTTCACTAATCACTTTTCACTAATCACTTTTCACTAATCACTTTTCACTAATCACTAATCGGACAAAATTGAAAAAAAAATGTAACAAAACAAACAATTTAGCTACTAAGTAGCTATAAAACGTTATCAATGAAAACTAAATTTGTACTACATCTTTTTTTACTAGGGATTTTATCCCAAACAAATGCTCAAGAAACTCAAAAGAAAACAACTGATAAAACAGAAGAGCTAAAAGAAATTACAATAACAAAAACCAAAAAAGCCATTGAGCAAAGAGCCGACAGAACCATCTTTGATTTTGCCAATCAGCCCAGCCTCAACTCGGGTTCAGTGTTGGAAGGATTAAAAAAATTACCTGGATTAATTTCGTCAGATATTGCCGGAATGTTGTACCAAGGGAAACAATTGGATGTATTTTTAGATGGTCGCCCGTTGAATATATCTTCCAATGAATTGAATGGTTTTTTGGAAGGAATGCCCGCCAATGCAATTGATAGAATAGAAATAATTACACAACCAGGTGCTGAATTTCCAGCTACTTCGGGTGGTGCCATATTAAATATTATCACCAATAAAAATGCTAAAAAATTCTTGAGCGCCACTTATACCAATAGTGTCAATACCACAAGTTATGATAAATTGAGATGGCGTGTAAACAACAGTATTTTGTTAAATGCCAAGAATAAATATTTTGGTTGGCAGTTAAATGTGGGTCAAAATTACAGAGAAAATGCCATTTGGACTTCATTAAATAAAGTTGAAAATCAACTAAATACAACTTTGACTACCACCGAAGCTGACAGAATTGGTAGAAATAATTTTATAAAATCGGCAATGACGTTTGATTTCAAAAAAGACAGATTGTTATTAAATTATGATGCAAATTTTAATAGTAATTACAGTAATACATTATCAAACGGTACCGGTTTTTCTACAGACGATGATTCTAAAACCAAAGGATGGCGCCAAGAAGGGGTGGCAACCTACCAAAAACGATTTGACGACAAAACCAAGAAACTCGATTTTAGAGCCAATTTCAATCGTAATTTTAGCGACTTTGTTTTAACATCTTGGGGTCAGGCGTTACCCGTTTTAGATAATAGTACCGACCAAAAATACTATAGTTTAAAATTTGATTATTCGCAACCTATTTCTTTTTCAGATGAAGGAAAAATTAGCTTTGGTAGTTTGTACGAAACTTTGAATTTTGAAGCCAAAAGCAAAGAAATAACCAACTTGGATTACCAGCGAAAAACGTTTGCTAGTTATTTTGAAGTACAATCTAAGTTTAAAAACTTCACCTTTATTGTGGGAGGTAGAGCAGAAGATTACAACATTACAGGAACAACTACCACAACCGCATTAACACCTTTCAAGCAGTTTCGATTTTTCCCAAATGTAACAGCGCAATACAATGTTAATAAATCGGTGTTTTTTAACATGAATTATAATAAAAAAATCACGCTACCAAGCACATCTGCGTTGAACCCAAACAATACCAATTATCAAAATCCGAATATCAACTATGAAGGAAATCCGTTTTTACAACCTACCATTTTTGATAATTATGAAGTAAAATTAAGTGCCTATGATTATGCTTTTATTGGTTATTCAATAAGCTCAGCTAAAAATCAAGTGGTTCAGAGGGTTAATTTGAATGGTAACCTAGTAGCAAATTCTAACGAAAATGTACCCGAGTTAAAGGTGCATAACTTCAATGTTGGAATGCCAATTCCATACATGTTGTTTACCAAAGGTCTTGCCGAAACCATGAAAATGAATGTAAATCCAGACGAAATGAATTTTCTGTATGTGTATGTAGCCTATCAATTCCATCAAATACCGAATATTGAGACCAAAGGTTTTTGGATTTATAATTTAATGTCGCAATTGGTTTTGCCAAGTAAAATTAAGTTTGTTGCTAACTATAACATCATCACTTCAGGTGGAAATTATTACTATTTTATTGCTAATAAACCATTTAGCAATTCATTAGATTTTACTTTCTCTAAAAAATTCTTGAAAGATCAATTATCAGTTTCTATCAATATTGACGATGCTTTAAATACAAATAGATCTCAATTTTATTCCTACAATACGCCGTTATTATTGAGTAATAAATCAGATACGCGACGTTTTGGATTTAGCATTAATTACAAAATTCCGACCAAAAACAAATTAGCTAAAGAAGCACCACTATTGATTGATAAAGACAAAAAAGAAGATACTGGAATTTTAGGAAATTAAAATAAAATTTAATAAAACACAAAACCTCCTATATTGGAGGTTTCTTTTTTAGAAGCACACTAACCCATTCCATATTGCATTTTGTCCTGCTGTCGCCTTTATCTTGCTCCGTAAACTACGCAAGGATATCGGCTCCATCAGGGCTAAAATAGACAAATTGTTTTTCAAATGACTTTTCTTTGAGCAACAAATTCGATAAGATTAATACCAAAAAATAAAAAACCTGTACTTCTCAATAAGGTACAGGTTTTTCTATAAAAAAGTAGATTACAATTATTATTGAATCAACTCAAAGCTTCGTTTTACAAATGCTGTCAAATCTTCACCTTTCAACAATCCTTGCGAAATTTTAGCCAAATCAAGCGCTTGTTTTATCAAATGCTCTTGTTTTGCTTTGTCTTCAGTAGTTAAAATGGTAGTTGCCAAATCTGAGTTGGTGTTCACCACCACATTGTACATATCGGGCATATTTCCCATTCCAAACATACCGCCACCGCCAGACTGACTCATTTCTTTCATTCTTCGCATAAACTCAGGTTGCGTAATAATAAATGGTGCCGATTTACTATCCAATGCCTCCAATTGAACTGAATACGTAGGTTTTGGGATACTAATTTCCAACGTTGTTTTAAGCGTTTCTAGTTCTGCATCAGACAATTTTGAGATTTGCGTTTCTTCTTTTTGAATCAATTTCTCAACCGAATCTCCATCAACACGAACAAAAGTAACATTCTCATTATCCGATTCTAACTTCTGAATTAAATGCGAAATGATAGGCGAATCCAATAAAAGCACTTCATATCCTTTATCCTTAGCAGCACTGATATAACTGTGTTGCGTTTCTTTATTAGAAGCATATAACACCACCAATTTACCGTTTTTGTCGGTTTGGTTGGCTTTCAATTTTTCTTTTATTTCATCAAGTAAAAAATAGTTGCCATCAACAGTTGGATACAAAACAAAGGCACCTGCTTTTTCATAAAATTTTGGCTCCGACAACATTCCGTACTCCAAAACAATTTTAATATCGTTCCATTTTTTCTCAAAATCCGCTCTATTTTCTGTAAACAAAGCCTTTAATTTATCCGCAACTTTACGTGTAATGTAGTTGGAAATTTTCTTCACTGCGGCATCAGCTTGCAATCCTGATCGCGATACATTCAACGGAATATCTGGTGAGTCAATCACCCCTTTTAACATTGTTAAAAATTCAGGTACTATTCCTTCCACATTATCCGTTACAAAAACCTGATTTTGATACAATTGGATTTTATCTTTCTGAATTTGTAAATCAGATCCCAATTTCGGAAAATACAAAATCCCAGTCAAATTAAACGGATAATCAACATTCAAATGGATGTTAAATAACGGCTCCTCAAACTGCATTGGGTACAACTCATGGTAAAAGTTTTTATAATCTTCCTCGCTCAATTCACTCGGTTGTTTTGTCCAAGCTGGGTTCGGATTATTAACAAAATTATCCACTTCAATAGTTTCAGCCTTTGCATCCTCAGCAGCACCTTCAGGCAACGGAAGCGTCTCTGTTTTGGTTCCAAATTTAATCGGAATAGGCATAAATTTATTATACTTATTCAACAATTCACGAATTTTATATTCCTCCAAAAAGTCCAATGAATCTTCTGCAATATGAAGCACAATTTCGGTTCCTCTATCCGTTTTGTCATGCGCAACCAGCGTAAACTCAGGGCTTCCATCACATGTCCAGTGCGCAGCAGGCTCGTCTTTGTACGATTTAGTAATAATTTCAACCTTCTCAGCAACCATAAATGCCGAGTAAAATCCAAGTCCAAAATGACCAATTATACCCGAATCTTTAGCCGAGTCTTTGTATTTATCCAAAAACTCTTCAGCTCCCGAAAAAGCAACCTGATTAATATATTTTTCAACCTCCTCAGCCGTCATACCAAGACCTTGGTCAATAATATGAAGTTTTTTAGCTTCTTTGTCAATTTTTACTTCAATAATTGGGTTGCCATATTCCACTTTAGCCTCGCCAATACTCGTTAAATGTTTCAATTTCAGGGTAGCGTCTGTACCGTTTGAAACCAATTCGCGTAGGAAAATTTCGTGATCGTTGTAAAGAAATTTTTTAATTAAAGGGAAAATGTTTTCTACTGAAACATTAATTTTTCCTGATGCCATAATTACATTTTTATTTGTTAAACTCCATTGCTTAATTCAAAATCAGTACCAAATCAAATATTATGACAAATTGACGTGGTTTTTCTAAACTCAATCGGTTATTAAAAACCATTTGATTCCTTAAAAATATATTTTAGAAGCACACAAGCAAGTTCCAAAAGACATTTTGTCCCGCTCCCGACGCTTCGGTACCTTTATCTCCTTCGCCCTTCGGTCCCGACGCTTCGGGACAGGAGGATATCGGCTCTGTCGGGGCTAGACTTGACGAGTGGTTTTTCAGTTGAAAGTTTTTGAGTTTATAAAGTTTTTGAGTTTATAAAGTTTATAAATTTGTGACTCGAGCAAAGCGAACAGACGAAGTAAATTTGTGGTTAAACCAATTGATTTTTGATTTTGAAATTGCTATTGCCATTGAAATTGCTATTGACAAAGTTTGTCATTCCGTAGGAATCTCATAAATAATTTAAATAAAACTACAACAAAACCACCACGATTAAATATTTTTCTTAAATTTGAAAATTACACAAAAAAACTAACCTGTTTTTGAAGTTATTTGCCATCTAGAATATGTTAAAAATGCAAGGACTTTAGTATATTAAATAGTTATGTGCAATGTTACCAAAAATCCGCAGAAAATAAGACATCAATGAAAAATATGAAAAGAATTATAATTATATCTTTATTATCAATATTAATTGTTTCGTGCAAGGATAAATCAATTGGAAAAAATTACGAATTAGATTATAATCCAAATGAAGAAATAGACTTAATTAATAAACAAAAATCTGAAAATGGTTATGATGTAATTTCAATCAGTGGACATATACTTTTTTATGGATACTCAAAGGAATATATAATTGTTATTCAAAAACCTCAAGATAGTATCTACAAATTTGATGAAAACTTAAAGTATGATGAAATGATGAAAAAGATTTTTGAAAGCGATTTTAATCAATTTTGGATTTTGAAAGTTGAAAATGATAGTTTATTTGGACCGTTTCGAAAATCAGAATATTTAAAAAAGAGGAAAGAAATTGGAATTCCTGATAATCTGAAAATAGATTACTCCACAGAAGAATTTTATTTAAAAGACCAAAGGAAAGACATACAATACAAGAATCCTGACTCAGAAGTTGTAGATATTAAAAACTTAAAAGGAAATCTGCCGAAATAAAAACACAGCACATAACACCAAGAGTTTCGTTGCGGCTGAAAGCGAGCAATGAAACTCTTGTTGAAACAACCCTATTACAACCAAGTCACTTAGGGGTTTATCGAAAAGTTTTTTTTAGCATTTCAAGAGGATTTAATTCCTCTTTTTTTTGATTTGTTTAATTCCAAAAATGTATTTTCCCAAATTGCATATTCTTGTTAAATAATTATACGATGATAGAAAAACCCCTTTAAAAGAATCGAAAATCACAAAATATATCATTTTCAAAAATAATTTGTATTTTTGTAAAAACATTTTCAAATGAAAGCAAAATATATAAATCCGTTTACAGATTTCGGATTTAAAAAAATATTCGGAGAAGAAGCAAGCAAACCTTTATTGCTTGACTTTCTGAATGCTATTTTGCCCGAAAATGACCAAATTGTAAGTCTTTCTTTTAAAAATAATGAGCAACTTGGACAAACTGAATTTGACCGAAAAGCCATTTACGACATTTATTGCGAAAACGAAAAAGGCGAAAAATTTATCGTAGAATTACAAAAAGCTAAACAAAATTATTTTAAAGACAGAACCATTTATTATTCGACTTTCCCCATTCAGGAACAAGCCGAAAGAGGCGAATGGAACTACAATTTGAAATCGGTTTATTGCATTGGCATTCTCGATTTTACCTTTGATGATTACGAAAGCGAACCCGAAAAAAGTGATGTAATTCACACCATAAAACTTAAAAATCAAAACGGGAAAACGTTTTATGATAAATTGACTTACATTTATCTTGAAATGCCAAATTTTAATAAAAGTGAAGCGGAATTAAAAACTCGAATTGAGCAATGGCTTTATTTTATTAAGCATTTGGAAGATTTTCAAACCATTCCAACCATTTTTAATGATGCTGTTTTTTCACAAGCATTTGAAAAAGCTGAAATTGCAAAATATGATTCCACCGAATTGGATAAATATGAAGACAGCTTAAAATTGTACCGAGATTTAAAAGGCGTAATCGACACAGCTTTTGACGAAGGTAAAATAGAAGGTAAATTGGAGGGTAAATTGGAAGGCAAATTAGAAACTGCCAAATCATTCAAAAAATTAGGCGTTTCAATTGAATTAATTATTCAAGCAACGGGACTCTCAAAAGAAGAAATTGAGAAGCTATAAAATTAGTACTTTTTTCAATCGATTATTCGGCTCGTCTAGAAATACAAAATTCACTTCTGAAAACAGTTACGCGTTAAGGATTGCAGCGGAAATCCTTTTTGTTTTTTTTTTTCAAAAAACAAAAAGATTGTAGCGTAAAGCCTGACATCCCAATAAAAAAGCCCAAAAACAGAATTTATCTATTTTTGAGCTGTTTGTCTTAGGCTTTTTTATTGGGATGGAACGCCCAAATTAATCAAATTTTATTTTTACAGTTTTACTTTCTCCATTTCGAGAAAAAACGACATCTACTTCGTCGCCGGAGTTTATTTTTGCTAGGCTTTCCATGTAATTGTACACGTCTTTTATTGTGGTTGTACCAATTTTTGTGATGACGTCGCCTTCTTGGATTCCGGCTTTTTGGGCAGGTCTGTTTTCTGTAACTCCATCCACGTGTAGTCCATCAGGATGCTCAGTATAATCGGGCATAATACCCATTGTTACTTTGTATTTTGGTCGGGTTTTGCCTGCGTTTACTTTGGTTTTTGTAAATTCTATCTTGTCTAATTCGGCAATATCGTGAGCAACTTTAAACACATATTCAACAATGTTTTTTACACCAGTATAATTGATTTTATCTTCGTCGTCACTAGGTTTGTGGTAGTCGGTGTGCGTTCCCGTAAAAAAGTTTAAAACTGCAATATCTTTGAGGTAAAAAGAGGTGTGGTCGGTTGGTCCAACACCACTTTCGTCAAGGGTAACGTTGAAACCTGCGGGTTTATTTTTTTCAATAATTTTTTTAAACTCTGGCGAAGTTCCAATGCCACCTATTAATAATTCTTTGGATGCGTTGAGTTTTCCAATCATGTCCATGTTGATCATTGTGGTGACGTTTGGGTATAATTTTTTGATGTTTTCGGTCATGAATTTGGAGCCTTGTAAGCCATCTTCTTCACCCGAAAAAAGCGCAAAAATATAGTTTGCTTTTTCGATTTCTTTGTTTGTAGATAGCATTCGGGCAAGTTCCAAAACGCCTGCTACTCCAGAGGCATTGTCATCGGCGCCGTTGTGGATTTCTCCTTTTGAGTTTGGTTTGGTCGAATTGTTGTGTTCATTAAGTCCTAAATGGTCATAATGCGCACCAATTACAATTGTTTTTGAGGCTTTGTTGTCTAAAAATCCGATAACATTATGTGCTTGAATGGTTGTTATTGCTAAGGAATCTTTTGGGTTTAGTTTTAATTTATAATCAAATTTTTGAATATAACTTTTTCCGTCGTAGGGTTTTAATTTTAATGATTTTAATTGAGTTGAAAGGTATTCAGCTGCCAATTTTTCGTTTGCCGAACCTGCTAATCTTCCACCAAGTTTGTCAGAGGCAAGGTAAGAAATATGTGATTTTAGTTTATCCTGATTGACAATTTCGGCAGGGTCTGTATCTATCCAATCAGCAATAAAAACGTTGGTTTCTCTAGCAGCACCTTGTTGTCTGTTGCTAGAAAAAACCAATTTTTTGCCGTCGGGCGAAAACATTGGAAACGCATTAAATTCGCTTTCGTAAGTTATTTGTTTTACATTTTTTCCGTCAATATCAATGGTATAAAGTTGAAAATCGTACCCTCTTGTAGAATGATGATTGGACGAAAAAATGATTTTTTTGTCAGAAGGATGAAAGAAAGGCGCCCAATTTGCTTTGCCTAGATTGGTAATTTGTTTTATATCAGTCCCATCGATATTGCAAGTATAGATTTCCATTTCGGTTGGAGCAACAACATTTTCTGCCAAAAGATATTTATAATCGGCAATTTCTGCTTCTGTTTTTGGTCTAGAAGAACGAAAAACTAATTTTTTACTATCATGCGAAAAGAAACTACCACCATCATACCCAAGTCCAAAAGTAATTTGTTTTAAATTGGTTCCGTCAATATCCATTGTCCATAATTCTAAATCCCCAGATCGGGTAGAGGTAAAGGCGATTTTTTTGCCATCGGGCGATACAACAGCCTCGGCATCATAACCAGGCGTATTGGTTAATTGTTTTACGATATTTCCTTTTAAATCTGCAATATAAATATCAAATTCAGGATAAACCGCCCAAAGGTATTTTCCTTCATGAGGCTTTGGTGGAGCAGGACATTCAGTACTTGAAGCATGTGTTGATGCGTAAATAATGTGTTTGCCGTCGGGCATAAAATAGGAGCAAGTAGTCCTACCTTTTCCTGTTGAAATTAGATTCAAATTTTCTGAACTATGTGGTTTTTGATTTAAATCATACAGGTAAATTTGATCACAAGGTATGTTTGCTTTTGGGTTGCTAACTTGCATAGTAAGTTTTGTACCGTCTGGGCTAAAATATGCCTCGGCATTATCACCGCCAAAAGTTAATTTTTGAATGTTTTTTAAATTTGTTTCTTGCGAAAAGCCAGCTATAGTAAAACAAAAGAGTGTGATTTTAAAAAATAATTTCATAGTTTTTTTATTTTTTTCAACTTCTATTTAATATTAAAATAGTAGTTCATTAACCTGTGGGGAATTTTTTCAGCTTTTTTTGTAACAATTATTTAGTGATTGCAGCTTCAAATTTTTCGTTGACTTTGCTCCAATTGATGATGTTAAAATAGTTGTCAATGTATTTTCTTCTTTTATATTGATAGTCTAAATAATAGGCGTGTTCCCACAAATCAAGAGCTAAAATTGGTGTTCCAGCTACTAAAGCTCTAGGCATTAATGGGTTGTCTTGGTTTTGAGTGGAAGTAATTTCAAGTTTTCCATATTTATTTACGATAAGCCAAACCCATCCTGAACCAAATTGTTTGGAGGCTGCATCAGTAAACTGTGTTTTAAAATTTTCATACGATCCAAAATCTAGATCAATTTTAGCTGCTAATGAATCTTTGGGTTGTTGGTTTTTTTTTGCTCCAATAGTTTCAAAAAATAAGGAGTGGTTGTAATATCCGCCCAAATTATTTCGTAATTCGGCGTTGTTTAAATCCAATTTTTTAAAAATATCTTCAATAGGTAAACTTTCAAGTTCTGTACCTGCCAATGCTTTGTTTAATCCATTGGTATAAGCTAAATAGTGTTTGGAATAATGGGTTTCCATAGTTAAAACACCAATATTTGGTACAAGTGCATCATATTTGTAGGGTAATGCAATCAGTTGAAAAGCGCCTTCATCTGCTTTTACATCATCGGGCAGTCCCATAGTGATTTTTTCTTCAGATGTTGGTAAAGGTACTTCAACTACTTCGGTATATTTTTTTCGTTTGCACGAAAAGGATAAGGCAATAAAAACACACAATACAAATAATTGACTATTTTTCATACAAAATGATTTCTTATTGGTTTGTTTTTTTGTTATGTAATTCCATTATGTATTTGATATAAAGCTCTTTAGCTTCATCAATTGAAAGATGGCTAATTTGCATCCAAGCATTTGTTTTGAATGCGTTTCTAATATCAAACATAGGTGCATCATTACTTATAGTTCCTTTTGTTGCTTGTTTGTAATAGGCATATAACCGCAGTTGTATGTCTTGCGGTAACTCAGCTTGCGTCATTGTGTTTGCAATTGCCACAGCTTCTTCAAATCTGGCGTCTAGGTCTTTTTGTTGCATTTTTATATTGAAGCAATAATTGTTTTGTTCCCGATTGCTTTTTGGTTTAACACTACATCAACCTTAGTTCCAATTGGAAAATATAAATCAACACGCGATCCAAATTTAATAAATCCAGCATCATCACCTTGTACAATTTGGGTACCTTCTTCAGCGTAGTTTACAATACGTTTTGCAAGCGCACCAGCAATTTGGCGGTACATTATTTCACCAAATTCTTTGTTTTCAAGTACAATTGTAGTTCGTTCATTTTCGGTACTTGCTTTTGGGTGCCATGCTACTAGGTATTTCCCAGGATGGTATTTGCTGTAGTTTACTTTTCCGCTCATGGCATAACGTGTTACATGCACATTAATTGGTGACATAAAAATAGATACTTGGAGTCTGTTGTCTTTAAAGTATTCAGGTTCGTAAACTTCTTCAATTACAACTACTTTGCCATCTACCGGTGCCACAATGGTGTTTGGGTTGGCAACAATTGAACGATTTGGATTTCTGAAAAATTGTAAAACAATTAGTAAAAATAAAACGGTTACAATTTGTACTGACATTTCAAGCCATTTTAGACTAATAAATTGTCTTGATAATAGTAAAATTACAATCGTTAACGATGTTGAGATAAGTATAATCTTACCGCCTTCTTTATGAAACATAATTCAAAATTTTATAAAATAAATAAATAAATGGTGCTACAAATATAACACTGTCAAGTCGATCCAGTATGCCTCCATGTCCGGGCATTATTTTTCCGCTGTCTTTTACTCCAGCAATTCGTTTAAATTTAGATTCAATTAAGTCGCCAATTGTGCCAATAATCCCAACCAATAATGCAATGGTAGTCCAAATAATGATTGATTTGGTACTAAAATTTGGATTAGGTTGAATGTACAATTTAGAAATTAAAAATCCAGCAAAAACAGCAAAAACAACTCCACCCAAGAAACCTTCAATGGTTTTTTTTGGAGAAATTCGCTCCAAAAGTTTATGTTTTCCAACAGATTTACCAACTAAATAGGCAAAGGTGTCGTTTGTCCAAATTAAAATAAATAATCCAATGATAATTTTTGGATTATAATCAGTTACTCCAAATGATATTTTGGTTATAAAAATGAAAGGGAGTAATATATATCCAATTAAATAAATATATTTTGAAAATGTATCTAAAGTTTGAATTTTATCATCAAACAAAAAAACGATACATTTTACAGAAACAAAAAGGCAAACGGATAATAATATTAAATCCAATTGATTTTTATTAAAATCAAAAGTTAACTGTTGGTTAAAAATTTCGGATAGTTTTTTTTCAGTAGCAGGTTTAAAATAATTCAGCAATGAAAATGAAGTGTAAAAAAGAGTCACAAACGCAATTGGCAATACCCTATTTACTTTAATTAACCCACAAAATTCGTAGGTAGCAATGAGTAAAAAAACGCCAAATAAAAGAATAAAACTTTCAGTTGCGTATAGAATTGATGTAATTAATAGTGCAATAAAAACAGCACCAGAAATCCCTCTTTTTAATGTTTCATTCATATTATAAATCCTCTAATAGCAATAAATAAAGGTTTTTAGCTGAACTACCATAATTTAGGAAATCCTCTTCAACTGCTTTTTCAAAATATTTTATTGTAGTAATATTGGTTGGATAATCTTTATCGTATTTTTTCTTTATTACTCGTAAACCATCACTTTTGTTTTCTACAATTTGACTTGTAGTTGCCAAAATTATTATATTATCAGGAAGTTCATTTGGTTTTAGTTGTTTTATTTGATTTGAAGAAAAAAGCACCGCGCCATCTTCTGCAATTAAATTTTCACAACCTGCTAAAATAAAAGTTGGAGTAGTTATAGAGTTATAGTTTAGTTTATTTTCGTCCAACAAATTGTATAATCTTGGTTCAAAGCAGAGTACTTCTTTTTCAAACCAATCATTTTCTTCAAGAATATTTTCAAATTGTTCTTTTACTTCATCCAAAGTTTCGCAGTAAATAAATTTACCACCATTTTTTTTAAATACGTAGGTAAACTGTTCGTCAACAGGAAGTTCAGATCCTTTGCTTGTAAAGTATTCACTTTGTTCATCTTCGTTTGAAGCATCTTCGCTAGACCCAAATATTTTTCTAAAAAGACTCATATATTTATATTATATTGGTAATAACCATTAAAAACATTCAAAGATAAAAAAATCTTAATTCAAATATCAGTTTGAATTAAGATTTTTTTAAAAAGAGTGTATTTAAGTAATTTAGTACTAGCTTTCTGTAGGCGTTTCAACAGAATTTTCGACTGCATTTGCACCTTTAGAATCACTAATTTGTTTCGAAATTTCGTTTGCCACATCATTATTTGAACTTTCATAGATACGTTTTCCAAAAATAGTTTCTAAATCGTCCTTAAAAATGACTTCTTTTTCAATTAATATATCGGCTAGCTTTAGTAATTTGTCTTTGTTTTCAGTCAATATTTCAATTGCTCGTTGGTATTGCCCTTCAATTAAACTTGAAATTTCTTTGTCAATAATTATAGCAGTATCTTCAGAGTACGGTTTAGAAAAATTATATTCATTTTGTCCCGATGAGTCATAATAGGTTATATTACCAAGTTTTTCGTTTAATCCATAAATTGTTACCATGGCACGTGCTTGTTTGGTAACTTTCTCTAAATCAGATAATGCTCCGGTTGAAATGATGTCAAAAACAACTTTTTCGGCTGCTCTTCCGCCCATTGTAGCACACATTTCGTCTAGCATTTGGTTTGGTCTTACAATTTGTCTTTCTTCTGGTAAATACCAAGCTGCTCCTAAGCTTTGCCCTCTAGGTACAATAGTAACTTTAATTAAAGGTGCTGCGTGTTCAAGCATCCAACTTACTGTTGCATGACCTGCTTCGTGAACGGCAATTGCCTTTTTTTCTTCTGGAGTTACAATTTTATTTTTCTTTTCTAATCCACCAACAATTCGGTCAACTGCATCTAAAAAATCTTGTTTATCAACAGCCGATTTGTTATGTCTTGCAGCAATTAATGCGGCTTCGTTACAAACATTTGCAATGTCGGCACCTGAAAAACCTGGTGTTTGTTTAGCTAGAAAATCGGTGTCCAATCCTTCTACTTTTTTCAAAGGAGCAAGATGTACTTCAAAAATTTCTTTACGTTCTCTAATATCTGGTAAATCTACATAAATCTGTCTGTCAAAACGTCCTGCTCGCATCAATGCTTTATCCAATACATCGGCACGGTTAGTTGCAGCCAATACAATTACGTGGGTATTGGTACCAAAACCATCCATCTCAGTAAGTAGTTGGTTTAAAGTGTTTTCTCTTTCGTCATTTCCGCCCGACATGCTGTTTTTTCCTCTTGCTCTTCCTACCGCATCAATTTCATCAATAAAAATGATTGCAGGTGATTTTTCTTTAGCTTGTTTAAATAAATCTCGTACTCTTGAAGCTCCCACTCCTACAAACATTTCAACAAAATCTGATCCAGATAACGAGAAGAAAGGTACTTTTGCTTCTCCAGCAACGGCTTTTGCTAATAATGTTTTTCCTGTTCCAGGAGGACCAACTAAAAGGGCTCCTTTTGGTATTTTACCACCTAAAACTGTATATTTTTCAGGGTTTTTTAAAAATTCAACTATTTCTTGTACTTCTTCTTTAGCACCTTCTAGTCCTGCAACATCTTTGAAAGTAGTTTTTATTTCAGATTTTTCGTCAAATAATTTAGCTCTTGATTTACCTATATTAAATATTTGTCCGCCAGGTCCGCCAGATCCACCAGACATTCTTCTCATTATATAAATCCAAACTCCAATCAGTAAAATAAATGGAAGAAAACCCATTAACATATCGGTCCAATCATTTTTTTGCTGAAAATCGTATTCTTTGATTTTATTTTCTTGTGATGCTTTAATCAATTTATTTTCAAAATTTTGCGCATCTGCAATTTCAGATGTGTAATGAGGTCCTTTGTTTGGGTTGCCAAAAACATCTTTTGCAATTTTTTTGTTTGATACATCTTTTATAGCTTCGGGAGTTAAAAAAACTTCGGCTTGTACTTTGTTGAAGACAATAATTTTATTTACTTGCCCTGAATTGATTAATTGGTCTAATTTTGATGAAGAAATTATTGCAGGGTCTTTCATGGTTGATCCTCCAGCTATATTTAAAACAATAAACATTGCAATAATTACTCCTGAAATCCACCATGGACTTATTTTAACACCATTTGGTTTTTTTTGTGCAGCCATTATAATTTATATATTTTTTAGTATTTGTTTTCTATTTTAGTAATTTTCGCATCACCCCAAAGTCCTTCAATATTATAGTAGTCACGAATCTCTTTTTGAAAAACATGTACTACAATGCTAACATAATCCATCAAAACCCACTCGGCATTGTCTGTGCCTTCAACATGCCATGGTTTGTCCTTTAATTCTTTTGAAACTGTTTTTTGTACTGAGTTTACAATTGCATTAACTTGCGTATTTGAAGATCCGTTGCTAATTACAAAATAGTCGCAAACTGCTGTCTCTATTGATCTTAAATCAAGAATTTCAATATCATTTCCTTTAACTTCTTCTATTCCTTTTATTATATTTGATAATAAAACATCGGTATTTGTTGTATTTTTTGTCATTTAATTTTTTATAATTTACAAATGTACCAAATTTTGTGATTAATTTTGAGCCTTAACAAAAGTTTACAGCTTTTTTTACAAAATTTATTTTTTATGAAAACAATCAAACTCGATGCCATAGATTCAACAAATGATTTTTTGAAAAATTTAAACAAAGAATCGGAGGTTGAAAACTTTACTCTTGTGACCGCTAAATTCCAATCAAAAGGGAAAGGACAACGCGGTGCTAATTGGTCTTCTGAAAAAGGTAAAAATTTAATAATGAGCATTTTGATTAATAATTCTTCTGTTTATTTTAAACAAATATTTGATTTGAATGTTTTTGTTTCTATTGCAGTTTTTGAGGTTTTATCAGCTTATAATATTCCAAATTTAACTATTAAATGGCCAAACGACATTATGTCAGACTCAAAAAAAATTGGTGGTATTTTAATTGAAAACACCTTCAAAACAGACAATTCTATTTCTTCAATTATTGGTATTGGTTTAAATTGTAATCAAAATGTCTTTGAAAATTTACCAAAAGCAACTTCAATGTCACTTCAAACCCATTTATTTTATGATGTAGATAAACTTGCAGAAGCTATTAGAGAACAAATTATTACAAACATCCAAATGGTACCTAATGATATTCTTTTTTTTTGGAAAAAGTACCAAAGTGTTTTATTTAAAATAGGGATACCAATGCCTTTTGAAGACAATAAAAAACAACGTTTTATGGGGATTATTCAAGGAGTTTCCTTTTCGGGTTTGATTGATATTCTGTTGGAAAATGACGAAATTGTTTCTTACGACTTAAAACAAATTGTAATGCTGTATTAGTTTTTTTTAAATTAAGCTATTCGTTTTCAATAATTTAAAATTTATTTGAAAATATTTATCTTAAAATTTGTAACCTTTTTTTATACCAAACGTATAATAATGGATTTAAAAACGAACCTATTCTAAAATGACACAAAATGTGTTGTAGCTTCAAAACAAATGAATTTCAATGCAACCTATTTTATTGAATTCATATTTAATATAGAACAAGAACTTACACTGTTTTTCTATAGTTACTCATTTTTAATTCACAACATTTATAAACCATAAATTTTTCAAAAATGGCATCAATTTTTAGCTTTTGGTGGGTACTTTTAATTGTATTATCAATAGTACTTTACAAATTTGTTTTACGTGTATTCTTTGGTATGGTAATCGTTCCTGAAGATAAAATTGGTTTAGTAACCAAGAAATTTGTGCTTTTTGGAGCTGACAAGTCGCTTCCTGATGGTCGAATTATAGCTACAAAAGGCGAAGCGGGTTTTCAGGCACAAACTTTAGCTCCTGGTCTGTACTGGGGAATGTGGATATGGCAGTACTCAGTTGACATGACATCGTTTACTATTATTCCTGAAGGAAAAATTGGATTGGTATTAAGTAAGGATGGGAAAGAAATTCCAACTGGTCGGATATTAGCAAGAAAAGTAGATAGTGACAATTTTCAAGATGCTACTGCATTTTTAAACAATGGTGGGCAAAAAGGTCGTCAATCGGCATTTATTACAACTGGATCATACAGAATTAATACTTTTTTGTTTGAAATTGTTATGGCCGAGCAAATTAAAATTTTCGAAAACATGGTAGGAATTGTTACTGCGCTTGACGGTGATCCTATTCCGCAAGGTCAAATTGCAGGTAAATTTGTGGATGGACATAATAATTTCCAAGATTTTGATTTCTTTTTAGAAAAAGGAGGTAATAGAGGACTGCAACCACAAGTAATGTTAGCAGGTTCCTATTATATCAACACTTGGGCAATTCAAATAGAGCAAAACCCAATGACTGACGTGCCAATTGGATACGTTGGTGTGGTTATTTCATATATTGGTGAAGACGGAAAAGACGTTACTGGCGACACTTTTAAACATGGAAATATTGTTTCCAAAGGACAACGAGGGGTGTGGATGGAGCCTTTTGGTCCAGGTAAATATGCGCTGAATAAATATACAACTAAATTGGAGCCTGTACCTACAACCAACCTCGTATTGAATTGGGCAAATGCACGAAGCGAATCGCACGATTTGGATAAAAATTTATCAACTATTACTGTCCGCTCCAAAGACGGTTTCCCATTTAATTTGGATGTGGCGCAAATAATTCACGTGCCAGCCAATGAAGCACCGAAAGTAATTGCACGATTTGGAAGTATGACCAACTTGGTTTCGCAAGTATTAGAGCCAACAATTGGTAATTATTTCCGTAACTCAGCTCAAGATAGCGATGTAATTTCTTTTTTAAGCACTCGTAAAGAACGACAAGAATCGGCTAAAAATCATATTAAAGCAGTTTTGGATGAGTACAATGTAAACGCTGTTGATACCTTGATTGGAGATATCGTTCCGCCCGATTCGTTGATGAAAACATTAACCGATAGAAAAATTGCCGAAGAAGAGCAAAAAACCTATCAAACCCAACGAATGGCACAAGAGCAAAGACAAGGAGTTGAAAAAGAAACCGCTATTGCAGACATGCAAAAAGAGATTGTAAAAGCATCCCAAAGTGTTGAAATTGCTCAACGAACTGCCGATGCAACCGTTAAAAAAGCCGAAGGTGATGCAACCAGTTTAAAATTAAACGTAAATGCCGAAGCCGAAGCGACCAAAATGAGAGCCAACGCTGAAGCAGAAGCAACAAAAGCCAGAGCAGGGGCTCAAGCCGAAGCAACAAAATTAAATGCAAGTGCCGAAGCGGAAAAAATATCTAAAACAGGTTTGGCTGAAGCCGAAAAAATTATGGCAATTGGAAAATCTACGGCAGAGGCATATCAATTACAAGTTTCTGCAATGGGAGGTGATAATTTTACAAAATACAAAATTACCGAAGAAATTGGTAAAGGAAATATTAAAGTAATACCAGATGTGTTAATTTCGGGAACTAACGGGTCTGAAGGTGGCATCAGCGGATTACTTGGAATGAAATTAATGGAAATGATGGATACTAAAACAGAAAATGATAAAACTTCTAAAAAATAATTTGTTTTAAAAATGTAAAGCCGGCTTTTTAAGCCGGCTTTTTTGTTTATTGCTTGTTTTGTAATACCAGCATTTGAATTTGAAATAAAGTATTCAAAACAAAGTCTGATTTAATGTCTTTAGCTTCTGTAATTAATTGTATTTTAATAAACTTTTTCATCTTCTGATCTAAACTCAAATTGTACTCATTTATTTTTTTAGACAATAAATCATAATCTTCTTTTTTCAGACAATCGCTAGCATTGGTTTCATTAATTAAGCTGTTCTTTTCTTCAAATGCAGATTCAATTGTTGGAACACCAGTAGCTTCTAGTAATAACTTCTTTTTTAATTGTTCACAGGTTTCAAACAAATTCATTTCCACAGAACTCATTGTCAATTTGCTTTTTTGAAAAATGGAAAGTTCTTGTTTCAAAATTTGTTCGTTTGTAAAATGTAATTGTGTTTTCTGTAAATATAATTTTCTTGTTCCATTTGGACTCCTCACCAACATTAGCATTAACGCACAGGCAAGTATTATAATTAAAGATGAAACAATTGTGTTTACTTTTGATTCGGGGTTTTTTATCCCAGATAAGAAGTAAATCGGTAAAAAGATGAATAGCATAATAAACAAAGAAGCTAATCCTAACATATTTGCATAAGGCCAATGCATTATTTTAAATAAAACACCTAAAGTCAACGATACTGCCGCCAAAAAACCTAACCCCAATATAACTTTATCCTTGCCTTTTTTACTTTCTTTTACTTTTAGAATAAATAAAAGTGGTAAAAATAAAAAGCTCAACAAAAACACACCCAATAGAATAAGTGCGGCTGCTCCTGGCATGTGTAAAAACTTTAATGCAATTCCGACACTTAAAAATAACGTACTTAACGTACCGCTTATTAACATTCCTTTTTTCATAGTATAATAATTTTTATGAATTAATAAATTGATGGTTTCTTCTTCTATTTCACACAATTCTTTTTTATAAAATTGCTCTATTGTACGATAATAAAAGCTCTCAAAGTTGCCATCTTCTTCAAGATTTTGCTCAATTATACAACATACATGATCCAATAGGTTTTGCTGCAGGCTAACCATCCCAATGCCCCGTGCACGTAGGTCATCAAGAATAAAATCTAGCTGTTGTTCACTTATGCAATACATTTATATTTGTTGCGGATTAATATCTAATAAAAATTTTAGGGTTGTCATAAATTCAGACAGCTCACTTATCTTTTCATCTATAGCTGTTTTACCTTTCTGATTTAAACTATAATATTTCCGAACCCTTTTTCCAATATATTCCGTTTCTGTTGTAACCAAACCTTCTGCCTCTAATGTATGGAGTGTTGGATATAAAGCACCTTCAGTGATATGAATTCTTTGCATTGACAACTCTTTTACACGTTGTGTAATTTCATAACCGTACATTCTTTTGTTATTTTCTAATTGCTTTAAAACTATCGTTTTTAAAGTTCCTTTAATTAATTCTGACGAGTATAGCATATTTTTTTATTTTGATAACGCAAATATACATAAGTTTATTATGTATCTAACTATTATGTATGTATTTTTTTTAAAAAAAAATCCGGTATGATTAAATTTCATACCGGATCACTATTATAATTCTCTTTATTTAAATCTCCTTCAAAACCGATATAAACATATCAATTTCTTCTTTCGTATTATAATGACTAAACGAAACCCGAATTGTTGGTTTCAACAAATCTTCAGCACTTAATATCTCAGCTAATACATGTGATGGCTTCATACTTCCCGACTGGCAAGCACTTCCTCTTGACACTGCAATGCCTTTCATATCCAAAGTAAATAACATCATAGCCGTTTTTTCTTCTGAAAATGGCAACAAAATATTTAATATATTGTAAAATGTACTGCTTCCATTAATTTTAATACCTTCAAAACTTGCACTCAACTGATTAGTGCAATATTCTTTTAATGATGCAATATACTCACGCTCCTCGTTTAAGTGCAAATAGCTCAATTCCAATGCTTTTGCCATTCCCACCACCTGATGCACGCCTTCTGTTCCGGCACGCAAACCCTTTTCTTGTTCGCCTCCATAAAGCATCGGTTGCATCACCAATCCTTTACGCACAAAGGCAAATCCTATACCTTTTGGCCCATGAAATTTATGCGCACTTGCTACCATAAAGTCAACCTGCAATTCTTCAAGGTTCAACTCGGTCTTCCCTACTGATTGCACCGTATCACAATGAAACAAAGCCTCGTGTTGCTTGCACAAACGACTCATTTTTTCTACATCTAGCACCGTCCCAATTTCATTATTTACGTGCATCAAGCTTACTAAAGTCTTTTTGCCGTTCATCAACAATTGCACACAATCAGACATATCAACAGCACCTGTTGGCAAGTGTTTCACATACAAAACCGCTATGCCAAACTCTTTTTCAAGCTGTTTTACTGTATATAAAGTAGCGTGGTGCTCCATTCGGCTCGTAATAATGCACTGAACCCCCATGTTTTGCACCGCATTTCTCAAAATCCAGTTAGTACCCTCCGTTGCCGAACCCATAAAAATAAGCTCCTGAGCCGAACAATGTAACAATTTAGCAATACTCTTGCGAGACGTTTCCATATCGTTTTTAGCCGTTCTGCCAAAACTATGTGTGGACGACGGATTACCAAAATCGTTACTCAAAACCCGAACCATTTCAGTCACCACCTCAGGTCTTATGCAAGTTGTAGCGGCACTATCAAGATAAATATTATTCATAAAGTTTAGTTTGAAGCCACAAATATAATCATTACATTAAACTTATTTTCAATTTTGAGTAATTTCCAAACATCATTTTTTTATTTTTTTAGAAGCACACAATCTCGTTCCAAAAGGTGTTTGGTCCTGCTCTCGCCTTTATCTTGCTCCGTAAACTACGCAAGGATATCGGCTCCATCAGGGCTAGAATAGATTATTTACATTTCAAATCATAATTAAAAACCAGGAATATCATTTGATAATCCTGGTTTCTGTATTTAATTAGTTGATAAAATAATCTTCAACAAATGCTTGAACTTTTATATTAAAATTTCACCATTTTGAATGATTTTGTTTTTTCGGTAGTTAGTAATTTTACAAAGTAGGTTCCCGAAGATAAATGCGATACATTTAATTGTACATTGGCATTGTTTGTTGTTTGTTGTAACATAATTTGTCCAATAGCATTTGATACTTCAATTCCGAGTATAGCTGTGTCATTTTGAATATGTAGCACATCTTTTGTTGGGTTTGGGTAAAAGGTTACTTTGTTTGTTTCAAAATTTTCTGAACTCAAACCAACGTTGACTACAGTTACTGCAAAAGGCAAACTTCTGCAACCATTTGTTACATTAACAGCATAATAAGTGGTGTTATTTTCAATAATTGTGGTGCTTGCTAATGGGTTATTACCAGAAATTGCGTTTTCTTCAGTTGCATACCATACTGCTGTTGCGGGTGATACTGTAATGGCTGCTAGTGTTGGATTTGAGGCAGAAAAACTTTGCGAACTATCACCTGTTGGTGTTGGTGACGTTGTTAAGGTTACTGCTACTTGTGTTCGGGCACTTTCACATGAAGTGTTGGATTGTGATACAAAATAATTTCCTGAGTTAAGTGTTGTTGTAGTTGCTAATGGACTACCTCCAGTAGCACTTGAATACCATTTTAGATTGGATCCTGTTGCACTCAAATTACTAATGGTGCTACCCGCACAAACTGATTGGCTTGTTGCTACTGGAGCTGTAGGAAGTTCAGATACCATAACATCAATTTTGGCTCTTGTGCTTTCGCAACCTGCTGTTGTGGCTTGTGCAACCCAGTAGGTTGATGTGCCAACATTTTCGGTAGATGGTGTTGGCGGATTTGTCGAAAAATTGTCGCCTATGTCTGACGTGTACCATTTTAAATGGGTACCTGTAGATGATAATGTAGCTGTAAGAGCCGTTGCAGTTTGGTTTTTACAATAGTTTACATTGCTCACAATAGGTGAAGTAGTGGGAGCTGATGACGATAATGATGTCACATTAACCAATATTTCCACTTCGTTCCAGTTACTATAATCTGTTTTTTTAACTTTTACAGAGTTAACAGGAATGTAGCTTGAAATATTGAAGGTTTGGTTGCCGACACCAGAACCAATTAGTATATCGTTTACATAGTATTCAAAATTACCTTGTGTCCAAGTGCCGCTATAGCCTTTGGCGCTGAAATTTACTGTTACGGCAGATTGACAAGTTGTAAAATTGGTTAATGTAGTTTGTAACCCAGAGCCAGCCGTCATTGTTGCTTTTTTGTGGTAAGGGATGGTTTGCGTTTGAGCAAATGATGCACATTTAGCTAAAAACATAAAAAGTAAAAATAGTAATTTTCTCATAGTATAAAAGTTAAGTTAATTATTAAAGAAAGTATTCTAATCAAAATTGTGTTGTAATTTGTGAGAAAACGTTCTGTAGTAGGTGTCATTTTAATTAGTAAAATTTGTAGATCTTGGTTTGGTCTAGTGATTTTTTTTCATGGCAAAAGTAGGCTGTCAAGTTTAGGAGTTTAAACCATAATCAGTCAACTGCTGGTTTTAATAATTGTAGTGTAAAAAAACGTCTTAATTTTTGCAACCCTGTCAGCTGACAGGGTGAGATTCCCCATAAAACCCATAAACCTAATAAACCTATTAATCCTAAATAAACTATCCACCGTACACCCGCATGAGGGATAGAGGCGGCATCCTTTTACTTGCCCCTGTGTGGCATTGCTAGTTTGGGGCAAGTAAAAGATAGAGCCGAAAGCCCGACGGCAAAAGCCCCCTTGTGCTGAATGTTGATGGGGCTTTTGCCGGCATGCCCTAAAAAAATGGTTAAATTTGATTAAAATTGTTGGTGGTTTTGTTTTAAAAAACATACTTTTGAAAAAAAAATTACGATGAAAAAAAGTGTGTTTTTGTTTGTGCTTCTTACGTTGTTAGGTTCGTGTGATGACGGCAATGTTGAGGTGCAAGTGATTGATTTTGATAGTGTTCAGCCGCAAAAATGTAGTGACACCAATTTGCTTTATAAGTTTAATACAACCGACGCTTTGTTATTTAATGTTAATTCAGCTAGTGTTTTTTCTGCTGCTTTTCTGAATGATGCAACGCCAACAGCTGTTCCAAGAACTCTTTCCGTATCAGGCACTGAAAACCGTGTGGTGTATAGAGCCTATAACGGAACATTGTCTTCGGGGAATTTTTGTGGTACAATTTTGAATGCTTCGCCTAGCGTTACTGAGGAATGGAAGGCGGTTTCGGGCACGGCACAAATTGCTACAACGGCACTAAAAACAACCAATGCAACCACTGGTTTTGAAAAAATTACTAGTTACAATCACTCAATTGTTTTTAAAAATTTGGTTTTTCAAAAACCCGTTGGTACACAAACAGTTGAAACATTGAATTTTGGGAATTATATTACTACCGCCACCAGTTTGCCCTTTGGATTTGATGTGGATGATTTGGCTAAAAGTAATTGTACTGCAACAGATACTCGTTTGTTTAATATTAATGCTAACGAGGTACTTCAATTGGACTTGGATGCAGCAACTTACGCGGCTTTGATTCAGTCAAGTGTTACTACTACGCCACGTACGGCTTTGCTAAGTAGTACTAATAAATTGGTTTATCAGCTTTTTAATTCGGTTGTAACCAATGCGTATTATTGTTCATCACCGATACCGTCAACACCTTCGGTAATTGAGCAATGGGTTAGTGTAAATGGGGTTAGTGGAGTAAGCGGAATTGTTGAGGTAACTACAACTACTTTTGGTAGTCAGTTCCAGCACACGGTGCATTTGAAAAAGGTTACTTTGACAAAAGAGAATAGTTCGTTTAGCTTGGGTACTGATTTTGTTTTAGGTAGTTTTTATACCAATTAGTGGCTTAATTGGGTAGTATTAAATTAGCTATCAATTTTTATATAAAAAAAAACGCTCCAATTGGAGCGTTTTGTTGTTATAGCTTGTGCATGTTTTCTGATAGGGCCTCCAAAAATTTAGAAATAGGACCTTTAATCATCATTGCCATCATGGGATTAAATTCGCCTTGAAAGTCCAATTTAACATCGCTTTTGTTTTCAGCAATTGATTCAATATTTGCCGTAAGGGTAAAGGGCAATTTGTCGCTTGCAGCACCCAAAACCACTTTGGATGGGGCGGTTTTTTCTTTCAATTGAAGTTTAATTTCGGGCATTCCTTTTAGACCGAAAATAAATGAGTCAACATCTGTAACTTCAAATTTTGCAATACTATCAGGCATTAATCGTTCAAAGCTTTTTACATCAGTCATAGCGTCAAAAAGGTACTGAGCTGATTTTTCTACACTTACTTTGGGGCTTTCTAAATTCATAGTTTTTTTGTTTTAAAAAGGTATTGTTATTATTTTGCCTGCCAAGTTGATGGATTT
This sequence comes from Flavobacterium sp., assembly GCA_044373115.1. Classification (GTDB taxonomy): domain Bacteria; phylum Bacteroidota; class Bacteroidia; order Flavobacteriales; family Flavobacteriaceae; genus Flavobacterium. The sequence goes on along the minus strand of JBILQQ010000022.1, from coordinate 13,028 downwards.
TTACGCCATTCTTGCAGTGTTGCAATTTCTTCTTCGGTAATATAATTTTTGGCTACAGCCAAAGTTAGTAAATTTTCGTAATTACTTAATGTGGTTAATTCAACACCAGCATTGTCAAAATTCTCTGTCGCTACATCAAATCCATACGAGAAAATGGCAACCATTCCTTTCACATTTGCGCCGGCAGCTTTAAGTGCTTCTAAGGCAAGTAGGCTACTTTTTCCTGTACTTATCAAATCTTCTACAACTACAACTGATTGTCCTTTTTGTAAAAAACCTTCCACTTGATTTTCTCTTCCGTGTTTTTTTGGCTCAGGTCGAACATACACAAAAGGCAAGCCCATAGCCTCTGCAACGAGTATTCCGACGCCAATTGCGCCTGTTGCTACGCCCGCAATTACGTCAGGTTTACCGTATTTTGTTTCAATTTGTTTTGCAAATTCATCTCGAATGTAATTTCTAATTACTGGAAATGAGAGTGTTAGCCTATTATCGCAATAAATAGGGGAGTGCCATCCAGAAGCCCATGTAAATGGATTTTTTGGTTTCAATTTAATTGCATTAATTTGCAATAATGATTCGGCTGTTTTTTCTGCTGTGTCTTTGTTAAAAATCATAGTACAAATGTATAAAGTTTTTGTAAACGACAAACCACTTTTTCTAACAAATAATATTGTTAAGGAAACCGACTTTCAGCTTTTTTTGCTTGAAAGCGTTGATATTGAGCAACTTATTATTAAAATGTTTAATAATAAAATTAATAAAGCGTACTTATATTATCCCGATGAAAAGGAAATATTAAAGAAAATGAAAGAGCAAATTCCCGTTCGCAAGGCGGGCGGAGGCTTGGTTTACAATAAAAAAGGCGAAGTTCTCTTTATTTTAAGAAACGGAAAATGGGATTTACCCAAAGGCGGAACTGAAAAAGAGGAAGAGATTGAAGACACCGCAACCCGTGAAGTAGAAGAAGAAACGGGCGTTGGCAACTTAAAAATCACAAAAAAACTTCAAAAAACCTACCATATATTTAAACGAAACGGCAAATACCGACTCAAAATAACTTCGTGGTTTGAAATGACAACCGATTTTGAAGGTATTCCAATAGGTCAAGCCGAAGAAGGTATCGAAAAAGTGGCTTGGCTTTCGCCAAATGAAGTTAAGGAAGCGTTGAAAAATTCGTACGAAAACATTAAATTATTATTTGAAGACGAAGAAGGCAATTTGTAACTCGCTTACAAGTTGTATAATTTAGGCAAAATAGCTTCATTTATGTTATCTTTGCCACATGAATTATACCCATTCCAACAATTTGCTCCTTAATTTAGGGATTGAATCACTTAACGAAATGCAAGAAACGGCTCAAGAAACCATTTTGAGTCAACCCAATATTTTACTTTTATCACCAACAGGATCTGGTAAAACGTTGGCTTTTTTGCTTCCAATCTTCGAGCTATTACAATCCGAAATTAACGCTGTTCAATGTTTAATTTTAGTACCCTCCCGTGAGCTTGCCATTCAAATAGAACAAGTTTGGAAAAAAATGGGAACTTCTTACAAAATAAACGCCTGTTATGGTGGGCATTCCCTAGAAACCGAGCTTAAAAACTTGAGCAATCCTCCCGCTATTTTGGTGGGGACACCAGGCAGAATTGCCGACCACATCGACCGAAATTCATTCGAAACCAAAGAAATTAAAACCCTTGTTTTAGACGAGTTCGACAAGTCGTTACAATTGGGTTTTCACGAGCAAATGTCGTTCATTATTGCCAAGTTAAACGCACTCAACAAACGCATTTTGGTCTCAGCAACATCCAGCATTGAAATTCCAAAATACACGCGAGTTTCTAACCCATTTGTGTTAGATTTCCTAACCGATGAAACGCAAAACACCAATCTAAATACCAAAATTGTCCTTTCGGCAGACAAAGACAAATTGCAAACGCTTTTCCAATTGCTTTGCACCATCGGCACCGAGTCGGCAATTGTATTTTGCAATCACCGTGATGCCGCAGAGCGCATTAGCGATACGCTCAACGAAAAAGGAATTTTCTCCACCTACTACCACGGTGGAATGGATCAAGACGAGCGCGAACGTGCCCTCATCCAGTTCAGAAACGGCAGTATTCCTTATTTAATCACCACCGATTTGGCTGCCCGCGGACTCGATATTCCCGAGATGAACCACGTAATTCATTACCACCTGCCAGCCAAGGAAGAAGAATATACCCATCGAAACGGACGTACCGCAAGGATGTTGGCAACCGGAACCGCCTATATCGTGCTGCACGAAAGCGAAAAAAAGCTGGATTACATCAACTATCAAATGCCCGTTTTGCAGCTTTCTGCCAACGCCAAACTACCTCAAAAACCTGATTTCCAAACCATTTACATCAGTGGAGGCAAAAAAAACAAACTCAACAAAATTGACATAGTGGGCTTCTTTCTCCAAAAAGGAAACCTAGAAAAAACCGACCTCGGATTGATAGAAGTTAAAGACTTCATCTCATTTGTAGCCATAAAAAGCAACAAAGTGCGCAACTTTTTAACCGCCATCAAAGACCAAAAAATGAAAGGCAAAAAATTCAAAATCGAAGTTGCCCGAAATGTCATCAAACGAGTAGAGGAGTAGTGTTTTTTAGAAGCACATAATTCCGTTCCAAATGCCATTTTGTCCCGCTATCGCCTTTATCTTGCTTCGTAAACTACGCAAGGATATCGGCTCTATCGGGGCTATACTTGACAAGTAGTTTTTCAGTTGACTTTTGTGGAAAGGCAATAGGCATTTGGCAACAGGCAAAAGGTTCAAAGTATTAAAGTCATAAAAAATACACTTTTGCGTCTTTGTTATAAAAGAATTAAAATTTAGAAACAGAAAACTTTTTTTTCTATCTTTGAAAATAGTACAATAAGTTATTTGCCAAACAAAAATGTAAAAATGCAAGAACTTTTGTATCAATATAGTTAGTAAGCTATTTTAAAACACAACACAGAAAAAATAGAATAACAAATGAAAAAAAAGCATTTTTGGATAGTCGGATTTTTGACAGTAATTATATTTCTGTCAATTCCAATATTTCATATTCTAAAAACTAAATGGAATGAAAATGATGTAATTACCGAAACACCAAAAGGTTTTACAAATGATGCAAGTCAACTGAACTTAACCAAAATCGATACTATAATTCAAGTTCCAAGTGACAAAAATGAAATTAAAGTCCAACTCAAAAATGTATTAAACTATGCAAAAGAAAATAATTTAAAAATTTCTATTGCTGGCGCTAAACACAGTATGGGAGGACATACCATTTATCCAAATGGAATTGTATTAAATATGCTTCCTTATAAGCAAATGGCACTTGACACTACAAATAATGTTTTGACAATTGGTTCGGGTGCATTATGGGAAGATGCTATAAAATATTTAGACAAGTACGGAAAATCTATTTCTATAATGCAAGCATTCAGTTCGTTTTCAATTGGTGGTTCAATAAGTGTAAACGGACACGGTTGGCAAAAAGACGTACCACCAATTTCTTCAAGCGTGGTTTCTTTTACTTTGATGAAAGAAAACGGAGAAATTATCAATTGTAGCAGACAAGAAAATCAAGAACTATTTAAACTAGTTATTGGCGGATACGGATTGTTCGGTATTATTTTAGATGTGAAGTTAAAAGTTGTTGAAAATGAAGCCTTGCAATATAAATACATTCGTTTAAGTCCTTACAATTACGTAAACTATTACAAGAAATACATTTCAGAAAATCCAAATGTAAATCTTGTATTTGGTAGATTACGGATTTCAGACAAGTATTTTTTAGAAGAAGCAACATTAAATTTCTTTGAAAAGGTTGAAGCAACTATTCCCATTCTACAAAACGAAAAAAGCACCGAAGCGCAAAGATTAGTTTTCAGAGGAAGTGTAAACAGCGAATATGGGAAACGTCTTCGTTGGGATTTGGAGACAGGAATGAATAAAGTTTCAAAAAACGAAATTTATTCAAGGAACGAGCTTTTAAATGACCACGTTTCATTGATTGAAAATAAAGATTCTTCTTCAACCGATTTGTTACAAGAATACTTTATCCCTGAAAGGAATTTTAATCAATTCATTACGGATATAAAACCTATTTTAAAAAAATCAAAAATAGACTTGTTAAATATAACCATTCGTGGCGTTCGTCAAGACAATGATAGTTATTTGAGTTACGCACAAGAAAATGTTTTTGGTTTTGTATTCTTATTCAATCAGAAAAAATCAGAAAAACAAGAGGCAGAAATGAAAAATTTAACAAATCAACTTTTAGAAGTCGCTTTGAAAAATGAAGGAACATTTTATTTACCTTATCGTTTACACATTGACAAAGACAAAATGAGAAAGTCTTATCCAAGAGCAGACAAATTTTTCCAACTAAAACTAAAATACGACCCTACTGAATTGTTTAACAACAAATTTTACGAACATAATAAATAAAACCACCGCACAATAAGTAAATTCATACCCACGTCAGTACTAGTGTTTCGTTTGTACCCGTTACAAATATATTTACTCTTAGTTTAACCATTTTTATCTATTTTAACTTGCGTTTGTTTGTGGGTAGGAGCTAGAAGATCCCGCTAACTAGGGCTGTTCGGTTTAGTTATTTGATTAACTTTCCATTTTCATATTTACATTCGTTTTTTTCTCCTTTTTCATTTATTGAAAAAACAGTTCCGTTTTTCTTACCATTAGAATATGGACAACGATAAACTAAAATTCCATTTTTATAATCTTCTTCAAGAATTTTATTTGTATTTTCATCATAATATTTATTCCAATTTGTTTTATGGTCAAGTGAATATCTTATTTTCTTTTCTAATTTTCCATTTTCATTATAATATTCTTCATCTGAAACAATTTGCTCTTTTCCATTGAAATAAATAATATATTTTCTCAATATTCCATTTGTATATGCTCTTTCTAAAAGTAAATGATTGTTGTTTTTAAAACTTTGTGTTTTACCTGTAAAAAGTTGTGAATTATCTGTTCTATAAACTAAATTTTCTTTTTTAATTAATTCAGAATTTTTCAATATTTCTTGAGAGTAAATATTTCCACACAAGACAACTAAAAGAAGATATAAAAATCGCATATTTTTTGTTTTATTTACATTTTATATGGTTCAGAGAAACTGATAAATAGCTAGTTAGTAACGTATAGTAATTTCGTTTTCACATAATTTTATTTGGCAAATAACTTATTGTTTTTATCAAAGATTCAAAAAAATTATATTGAATTTTTATTTTATCGCAAAGGCACAAAGTTTTGACTTGAAACCTGAAACCCAACAAAACGTCATCTGAAAAACTACTTGTCTATTTTAGCCCCGATTGAGCCGATATCCTCCCGCAGTCCCGAAGGGCAAGGGAGATAAAGGCGAAAGCGGGACAAAATGCCGTTTGAAACGTAATTGTGTGCTTCTAATTATTCTGAAATTGTTGCTTTTTTTGCTGTAAAAACAAAGTATAAACCAATGATTATGAATGGAATACTAAGCCATTGACCTGTTGAGAAGGGGGTGCCGTCGCCAAAACCGCCTTGGCTTTCTTTGACGTATTCTACCACAAAACGGATGCTCCATAAAAGGACTAAAAAGAGTCCGAAGAGGAAGCCGAGTTTTTGCTTGGTTTCGGTTTTCCAATACAGGAAAAACAAGAGGGCAAAAACGAAAATGTAACTCACTGCTTCGTACAGTTGCGCAGGGTGTTTTAAGGGTACATCAGCCAAAAGTTGGGCAAATTGCGGTTGGGTTTCGATGGCTTTGTAGGCGGCATCGGCATCTTGAATTTGAGTTTTGCTGATAGCGTCTTGTGGAGTGTAAAAATCCCGTACAAATTTGATACCAAAGGTGCTATTATTAGTTATTTTACCTACAATTTCGGAGTTGAAAAAGTTCCCTAATCGTACAAAAATAGCGCCACTAGCCACCGGAATTACAATTCGGTCCAATATCCATAGGATGGGTTTTTGTACAATTTGTTGGCTGTAAAAATACATCACTAAAATGATAGAAATGGCTGCTCCGTGGCTGGCAAGTCCTGTAAATCCTGTAAAATGAAATTCGGGTTCAAATTTAACGGGTAGTAAAATTTCGGCTAAATGATTTCTGAAATATTCCCAATCGTAGAAAAAAACATGCCCCAAACGTGCACCTAACAAAGTTGCTAAAACAGTCCAAACAAAAAGTGTGTCTAATTTGTCTGAGGGTTGTTTTTCTTTGTCATAAATATGTTTCATTATTTTAAATCCTAGCCCAAATGCTACAACAAACATTAGACTATAAAAACGAAGGTTTATTGGACCTATGTGTATTCCTTCTGATGGGTTCCAAATCATTTTGTAGTAATTTTTTTCAAATATAATGAGTAATTTTTCAATCAATGTGAAATTAATCTTAATTGTGTGTACATTTTTTTGTTGGCACGGGGTCATAGCCACTTTTGCCCCACGGATGGCAACTCAATATACGCCTGATTCCTAGATAACTACCTTTAAAAAAACCATGAATTTGTAAGGCTTCTATGAAGTAGTGGGAACACGTTGGCTCAAACCTACATGCTGCTGGCGTAAACGGCGAAATTGCCACTTGATAAAACCGTATCAAAAAATGCAACGGTAGTATGGCTATTTTTGAAATTTGTTTCATTGTTATAGCGTAAATCCAGTGCCGTCTTTACCGTCTTTTAGTTGGATGCCTAGAGCAAGTAATTTATCACGAATTTCGTCAGACAATGCCCAGTTTTTGTTGGCTCTAGCATCGTTTCGCATTTCAATCAACATTTCTATAACACCGTTTAATTTTTCAGAATTATTCCCTGCCGATTTTTCGTTTTTTATTCCCAATACGTCAAATAAAAACGACTCTAAAGTTGTTTTTAATAACTCAATATCAGCTGCGGTTAACGTTTCACGCTTGTCATTTACCACATTCACAAAACGAATGCCTTCAAACAATTGTGCTATTAAAATGGGTGTGTTAAAATCGTCGTTCATGGCGTCATAACAACTTGTTTTCCATGATGAAATATCCAATGAAGATGTAGAAGAAGGCTCTAAATTTTTCAACAAATCCAATCCTTCCATAAAGCGATTGAATCCTTTTTCGGCAGCCAAAATGGCATCGTTAGAAAAATCCAAAACACTTCTGTAATGCGCTTGCAACATAAAAAAACGTGCTACATTCGGCTCAAAAGCCTTACTCAAAAACGGACTGTCACCCGTAAATATTTCGCCTGGCAAAATATTATTTCCGGTTGACTTTGCCATTTTTTTACCGTTAAGGGTCAGCATGTTGGCGTGCATCCAGTAGTTTACAGGCGCATGACCCGTACACGCTTCATTTTGAGCAATTTCACACTCATGATGCGGAAATTTCAAATCCATTCCACCACCGTGTATATCAAACGTTTCGCCCAAATACTTAGTACTCATGGCAGTACACTCCAAGTGCCACCCCGGGAAACCAACACCCCACGGCGAAGGCCAACGCATAATATGTTCAGGTTCAGCACGTTTCCAAAGGGCAAAATCTTGTGCATTTCGTTTGTCACTTTGCCCATCGGTATCACGAGTATTGGCAAGCATATCTTCAATATTTCTACCGCTCAGCTTTCCGTAATTGTGTGTTTCATTAAACTTCACCACATCAAAATACACCGATCCGTTGGCTACATATCCAAAACCGTTTTCTATAATACCTTTAACAATTTCAATTTGTTCTATAATATGCCCCGTTGCTGTTGGCTCAATACTGGGTGGCAAAAAATTAAATTTGTCCAAAATAGTATGAAAATCAACCGTGTATTTCTGCACAATTTCCATTGGTTCCAACTGCTCCAGTCGGGCTTTTTTGGCAATTTTATCCTCGCCATCATCCACATCATCCACAATATGACCCACATCGGTAATATTTCGCACATACCTCGTTTTGTAACCTAAATGCACTAAATATCTAAAAATCACATCAAAACTCATAAAAGTTCGAACATTGCCCAAGTGCACATTACTGTACACGGTAGGTCCGCACACGTACATGCCCACATTTCCTTCATGAACAGGTTTAAAAACCTCTTTCTCACCCGAAAGCGAATTATAAATTTTTAGCGATTGATTGTTAAATAATGACATAATTGTTGTTTTTTTAAGAAGCTATTTCCAGCTTTTCATTCCAATCTTGCTTGCCAAAACATTATTTTCTATGGTACAAAAAGAGCTCCTGGCGTCGCTTTTTTGTACCAAGAAAATATATGTTTTGCCTTCGCAAGGATTTCCATTTCAATCTGGGCTAGGCGTGTAGTAGTAATAAGTTATTTTAGTATTAAAATTTAGTTTCTAATTTGATGTATTCTAAAAATTCTTTTCGCACAGCATCTTCCTTAAATTTACCACCAAACTCAGCAGTAACCGTGCTACTTTCAATGTCTTTTATCCCTCTAGAATTTACACACAAATGTTTGGCATCAATAATACAAGCAACATTTTCAGTATTCATTACTTTTTGTAGTTCTCTTACAATTTGAATCGTCAAACGTTCTTGCACCTGAGGTCTTTTTGCAAAATACTCCACAATTCGATTCATTTTGGACAATCCAACCACTGTTCCGTTAGAGATATAAGCTATATGTGCTCTTCCCACAATAGGAAGTAAATGGTGTTCGCAGGTGGAATACACAACAATGTTTTTTTCAACCAACATTTCGTTGTACTTGTATTTATTTTCAAAAGTAGATGACGAAGGTTTTTTGGCAGGATTCAAGCCTCCAAAAATTTCTTTCACAAACATTTTCGCCACTCGGTTAGGGGTTCCTTTCAAGCTATCGTCGGTTAAGTCAATACCTAAAGTTTCCAAAATATGTTCAACATCTTTTTTGATGCGTTCAATTTTTTCATCATCCGAAATGTCAAAAGCGTCTGATCTAATAGGGGTTTCTTCATTGGTAGCAATGTGGTTATTACCAACTTCGTCATTAAAATCTTCTTTGTTTATCATAAAATAATTTGATAATTTTTTTTAAATTAAATTAGCTACAAATATAAATAATATATATCTAAAACGAAGTAATAAATCTTAAATTTAAAAAAAAAGGATTAAAAATATTGTAATTTCACTATTTTTCTTAATTTTAACCCCTTAAATTCCCCGAAATAATGAAAAAATATTTTTTAACGCCATTAGTAAGTTTGTTATTTACATCAGTAATTTTTTCTCAGAATTTACTTGTAAATGGCGATTTTGAATCAGGTGCTAACGGTGTTGGTTTTAATATAAATGATACAAATTATAATGTAGTTGTTGCTCTTTTTGGCTCCTCTGCCACTGGTGACTATGCTTTTACAACTGACCCTCAATTATTTAATTCAACTTTCGATTCCTCAGCAGATCATACTTCGGGCACTGGCAAAATGATGGTAGTTGATGGTACAACTGTTGCTGCGGGTACTCCAAAATTTTGGAGAGCAGGAAGTGCCGGCACAGGTGTTTCAGGTTTAACAGTCGGTTCAAAATATACTTTTACCTATTGGATAAAATCAATTTCACCTACTGTTACTACTAATGCAACACGAGCAAATATTGTGGTTTCAGTAAATTCAACTGTTGCGCCATCTTTGCTATCTGGAACTGCATTAGCACCTTTACCTGCTGCTGGATGGCAAAAAGTTGTTTATACTTTTGTAGCTTCAGCAACAACTCATACTATTCAATTGTCAAATTCTAACGTGAGCGCAACAGGAAATGACTTTGCTATTGACGATTTGTCGTTAATGCCGCCATTAACAGGTGCTATTTATTCTTCTACATCTCCAAATTGCCCAGGTGTTTCTGATGGAACAATTGTAGTTTATCCAAAAGGAGGACTTGAGCCACTTACTTTTAATTTATTATCAGGAGCAACTACTTTACAAACCAATTCTACAGGTATTTTTTCTGGTTTAGCATCAGGAAATTACAAGGTTGTTATCACAGATTCTTCAACGCCTACAGCGACAGCTACAATAAATACAGCAAATGTTGCAACTATTACCAATCCTTTGACTGCAACTTTGAGCTCAGGTGTTTGTGTTGGAAGTTCTAAAGACTTAAGTGTTTCCGGAGGAACAACTTACACTTGGACTGCTATTCCAACTGATCCATCGTTAGCAGGTCAAACTACTAGCGCCAACCCAACAGTTACGCCAACGGTTGCAACCACTTACACCGTTGCCTCAGACGTTTCAATTACCAAAAATTTAATTTTTAATGGTAATTTTACAAACAATAATATAGGATTTACATCTGATTATGCTTACGCAGCATCTGTTCCTAATACAGGAGTACAAGGTGCTTATGGTGTGACAGCAAATCCAAATAGCTGGTTTGCAGGGTTTACTATTTGTGGTGATCATACAAATGGATCTCAAAGAATGCTAGTCGCCGATGGAGCTACCGTTTCAAACTTAAAAGTTTGGGGTCAAAAAGTTGTTGTTACTGCCAACCAAAATTACACTTTTAGTTATTGGGTACAAACTCTTTCTTCACCAACTCCTATTAACCCGGCTTCTTTAGAGGTAATGATAAACGGAGTTTCAGCTGGTGTTAATTCAGCACCTGCAACAGCAGTTTGTGGTAACTGGACACAACATACAATGTCATGGAATTCGGGAACAAGTACCTTAGCATCGATAGAAATTTTTAATAGAAATTTAAATTCTGGTGGAAATGATTTTGCTATTGATGATATAGCTTTTACAACAAGCGTTTCATGTACGTATACTAAAACCTTTACAATTACTCCTTTGGCTCAACCAACTGCTGCAATTTCAGGAGGAACAACTGTTTGTCCAGGAAACACCGCAACATTAACCTTAACGGGTACTGCTGGAGCTACAGTTTTGGTAAAAAACAATGTTGATAGTAATTTTATAACAATTGTACTACCTGTTTCTGGCACAACTACTTTTGTTACACCAATAATAAATGTAACAACAATTTTTTCAATTTTTAGCGTTAATTCAAATCCAGTTGGTTGTTTGAATACTTCAATTGTGAGTTCAACTACTGTAACAGTTAACATAAATGGATGTGCTTCTGTATTTACAGGTGGTACTACAATAAATGGAGGGGTTACACCTATTTGTGAGCCTGGTCCTGGAGTATGTAGAACATTAACATCTTCTTTTGTTGATTTAGGTAGTACTACTTCTTATTCAGTTCAGTCTATTCCCTACTGTCCGCAAGCTGCTTTTAATGATCCTTCTTACATTCAATTTCCTTTGACTACTGATGATTCACATTCTCCAGTATTTACACTTCCATTTCAATTCTGTTTTTACGGAACCTCTTTTACTTCAGTTCAAATTGGAGATAATGGAGTTATTAATTTTGGAACCAATTATCCTGCAAATGTCTTTGGAACTAATCCATTCATCATAAATAATCCTATTACTAATGCCAATTTTCCAAGTGGTTCGCAAAATATTACAAATGCAATCTTTGGAGTGTACCAAGATACAAATACAGCAATAACGCCACCTGCTGGTTTTGTTAAAAGTGTAAATTATCAGTTGGTAGGTACATATCCTTGTAGAAAGCTGATTGTTAATTTCCATAACTTACCACAATATTCATGTAATAATAACGTTGGTTTACAAACTTCTCAAATTGTTTTGTACGAAATATCAAATATTATTGAAGTTTATGTACAAAACAGAACTCCTTGTAATTCTCACAATAGTGGAAATGGAGTTATAGGAATACGAGGAAGCGGCGCATCGCAGGCTTTAGCTGCTCCTGGAAGAGATACAGGAAATTGGACAGCAACCAATGAGGCATGGAGGTTTAAACCGAATGGTCCATCTGCTGTTACTTTTCAATGGTTGCAAGGAACAACTTCTCTCGGATCTACACCAACAATATCTGTATGTCCATTAGCAACGACAACATACACTGCGGAGGCTACTTATAATACTTGTGGGCTAATAACTAAAATCAAGAAAGATATTACTGTAGATGTTTTTAGTGATGTATTACTTCAGCCAAATGATATTTCGCAATTTTCAACAACTTTCAATTTAACACCAAATACTAGTGCTGTACTTGGTACATTTAATCCCTCGCTGTATGCTATTGCTTATCATACAAGTTTGGTAGATGCTCAAAACGTTGCAAATCCTATTTCTAATCCAAGTGCATTTGTTAGTACTGGACAAACAATTTATATGAGTATTGTTGGACCTGGAAGTTGTATTTATACTCGAGAGTTTGATTTAATTATAATTGTTTGTCAACCAATTTCTAATCCATCGGGAACTCAAACGATTTGCCCAAATAGCACTCCATCCCCATTTATTGTTGATACGGGTTATTCAGCTCCAAATTCTATTTCATTTGTTTATTTTAACTCAATTCAGACAGGTTCTGACATGTATTCAGGAGGTGATTTGTTAGGTAATGTTACTCCTACGGTAAACGGTACAGGATTTACTGCAACCTACAGTTCTGGAGCACTTGGATCCACTGGTTCATTACCCAATGTTGCGGGAACCTATTTTGTTTATGCTATTTCAAACCCTATTTCATCGGATCCTTTATGTAGGCCCTATCAAATGATTCAAGTTGTAGTAAGTAGCCCCGCTACAGTTGCTGTTCCAACTAATGAAGTTTATTGTCCAGGTGATTCTGTACTTGCTACTAGTTTTGTTAGTACACCTTCTGGTGCCACATACACTTGGAGTAATGATAACACAAATACAGGATTAGCTGCTTCTGGAACAGGAGATGTTTCTAGTTTTATTGCAACAAATACTACTTCATCTGCTATAACTACTACAGTTACTGTTACACCTACCCTGTTAGGATGTATTGGTACATCTGCCTCATACACTATTACCGTTAACCCAGTTCACGCCATTGCGTTAAGCTCTGCAGCAGCAACTACTAGTCAAATAGCGTGTATTAACACACCGATAACCGATATCACCTATACCTTATCAGGAGGTGCAACAGGAGCTACCG
>JBILQQ010000075.1:0-10296 GCA_044373115.1 Flavobacterium sp. | reverse complement strand
ATAACTAGGCTTGGGATCTATTTTTTTTGAAATAGTAGTAGCAATAAACATCAACTAGATTTTGTTATTGTATAAATGTATTTGGTGTAAAAAATGATAAACCATGTTATACTCACTCAAAACCAAGCCATAATAACCCAAAACACTTGTTTAATAAACACTTGATTTTACATAAAAAAAGTACGCTACATTTGTACCAATTTTATAATAAAAATAGATTGAAAAATAGTTTTAAAATAATCCTCTTCTTACTAGTTGCTTTTTCTAGTAATTTATGCGTGTCGCAAAACTCCGAAATTGATAGCTTGAAAAGAGTGCTTCGGGCTGCCAAAACAGACACGCTGAAAGTAAATTTATTCAATAAAATTGCTGATAACTATAAAGCATCTTATCCAGATTCTACCTTGTTTTATGCTAAAAAAGCTACTGTTTTGGCTCAAAAAATAGATTATCCATTCGGTTTAGGGCAATCGTATATTAATACAGGGGTTTCCCATTTAATTTTTGGTGATTATAAAAAAGCGAGTGCCTATTTTTTGAAATCAAAATCTATTTTTGAAACACTGTTATCCAATGACAAAAAAAATGCTGCTATAAAAAACGGTTTGGCGCGGTCCTCGGCGAGTTTAGGTGTGGTTTATACCGAACAAAACAACTATTATTTGGCATTGGAAAACTACGAAATTGCCTTTAAAATATACCAAGAAATAAATGATAAACCTAGTATTTCTAAAGCCTACAATAATATTGGTGTGGTTTATAAATCGATGTTGAATTACCCAAAAGCAATTACTTTTCTTCAAAAAGCCTTTGCGATTCAGCAAGAAATTGGCGAACAGAATGCAGCGGTAACGGTCACAAATATTGGCGCCATTTATTTTGAACAAGGCAAAAATAAGGAAGCCTTTCACTATTATAACAAAGCCAATGACTTGTTTAAAAAAACCGATAATAAAAGAGGCTTGGCATTGCTTTACAATTATTATGGCGATTATTATGTAAAAATGAACAACAATGAAGTTGCTAAAACCTTTTATGAAAAAGCATTGGTTTTAAATGATGAAATGCAGAACAAATTTGGAGCATCGTTGGCGTTGTACAACATTGGGCAATTACTTACCAACGAAAAAAAATACAGTCAAGCGATGGTTTTTGCTCAAAAATCTTTGGATTATGCCACCGAAATTGGCGTTTTGGACCAGACATTTCACTCGGAGAAATTAGTTAGTGAATTGCACGCTTTTTTAGGAAATTCTGAATTATCTTTGGCGCATTATAAAAAATACATTTTGGCGCGTGATAGTATTAACAATCATGAGAATACAAAGAAATTTGCCATTGCCGAAATGAATTTTGAATACCAAAAGAAAGAGGCCATTTTGGCAGAAAAACATAAAAGCCAAACGCAATTTGTTGTTTTTTCGATAGTTGGTGCACTGCTTTTGATAGGTTTGTTATTTGTGATAAATAACAGAAGGCAGTTAAAAAAACGTTTAACCTTGCAAAAAGAAGTAGCCGAATACGAACAAAAAGCCTTGCATTTGCAAATGAATCCGCATTTTGTTTTTAATTGTTTGAGTTCAATTTCGAGTTTTATTGTTCAAAATGGAACAGATTCGGCATTGAAATATTTGTCTAAATTTTCAAAACTCATGCGGTTGACATTGGAATATTCAAAAGAAGCATTGATTCCGATTGATAAAGAGATAGAAAGTTTACAAAATTATTTAGAACTCGAGCAATTGCGTTTTCACAATGCGTTTGATTTTTCGATTCATTCAACTGAAAATGTGGAGTTTAATGTAGGTTTGCCACCGTTATTGATTCAGCCATTTGTTGAAAATGCAATACTTCATGGGATTGTACCAAAAGAAGAAAAAGGAAAAATAGCCGTTCAATTTGATCAAGAAGACGGAAAATTAATTTGCACCATAACCGATGATGGGATTGGATTATCGGAGTCGAAAACAAGGAAAGAAAATTCGGTAACGGCACACAAATCAATGGCGTTGGACATTACCAAAAAACGATTGGAAATAATGGAAGCCACCCTATTAAAATCGGCACAAATAGAAATACAAGACCTAAAAGCTAACAGCCAAACAGGAACAAAAGTAACCTTGAAATTACCCATTCAATATGTGTAATTAGTTACTTTAAGAATCAAATAGTAATCAATAATTTATATAAACTTTAAATAAAAACCATTAAAAATCATTATTATGAAAAACTTTTTTAAACCATTTACAATTTTTTGTGCAGCTTTAGTTCTTTTAACTTCTTGTTCATCCAGTGATGACAGTGCTACATCTTCTGAATTTAAGATTGATAATCAGTCGTACACTTTATTACCTACTCAAGGAATTGTTGAACAAAAAATGAACAATATGATTACGCAGCAAGGGCAAACTTTTGATCGCTCCACCATTACCCTAAGCGGTACAAGCGGAACAAACGTTGCGACAGTTTCATTTGATTTGTATTACAAAGACGGATTACCTGTAGAGGGCACTTACAGCATTGCAGAAACCTTAGACGATAATGATGCTGATTTTTTTGATGACTTGGTAACCAATCAAAAATTATGTTTAGGATGGACATCTATGTGTGCTGTTTTTCAAGGAGGTAGTTCTATTGCGATCAATGCAAATAACCCAGTTGGAACTGTAACGGTAACAAAAAACAGCACCGCCAACTACACCATTCAATACAACGGAAATTTCAAAAAATACAATTCTAGTTTTCAAGTTATTGGCACTGTACCTGTTGTAATTAATGTTGCTAGCAATGTTTTCATTCAAACTATTTAATACACGGGACTCTTTGCGCTTTTAAAAAAATACTTTTTAAGCTATTTTATTAAACAAAACTTAAAATTATGAGAAAAATTATTTGCTTTTTGCTGTTATCCTTGGGGTTGCAAGCACAGATTGTTAATATTCCTGATGCGAATTTTAAAGCGAAGTTGTTGGCGGCGAGTGTTAATCCTACTTATACCAATATCGCTTTTGATAATGATGCAGCATATGCATATCATGCAGCATCATTTTCTTTTAGTTGGAATACAGCAGTTCAAAGCGTAAAAATAGATTTAAATAATGATGGTGAAATTTCTATTTCAGAGGCTCAAAATATAAAAGCATTAAATATAAATAATGCAAATATTTCTAATTTAACAGGTATTGAAGCATTTCAAAACCTGAAATTTTTACAATGTTCTGGTAATATTATTTCTAATTTTTCACCAGTTACTGGTCTTTCAGGCTTAAAAGAAATAAGGTGTTCAAATAATTTAATTACAAATATATCAACAGTTAGTTTGGGTAATTTAGTGTTTTTAGAATGCAACAATAATCTTTTAACTAATTTAACTTTAAATAATGGTTTACAAAGAATCGATTGCAATTTCAATCAATTAACTAGTTTGTATATTAGTAATGAAATTAAACGAATATCATGTAAAAACAATATTTTATCAAATCTTATTATAAGCCAAAGTAATTATACCTTAAAAAGATTAGACTGTAGCAATAATCAATTAACAACACTTAATGTTTCACAAATTGAAGCTTTACAAAATTTAATTTGTAACAATAATCAAATTTCTGACTTAAATCTATCATATAAGCCTGATTTAATTGAGTTAAATTGTAATAATAATTTACTAACATCATTAAATTTAGAAAATTGTACAGCTCATCAAAATTACGCCTCTATAACTATCGAATGTAAGAATAATAACTTAATAAATATTTTTAGTAAAAACGGGAAATCAAATTATATCTTTTTTGAAAATAATCCAAATTTAATTTACATCTGTTGCGATGAAAATGATATTTTTCCGAATATAAATCTTTATCCAAATTGTAATTTAAACTCCTACTGCTCTTTCACACCTGGAGGGACTTTTTACAATATTCTAGGAAATAATAAATTCGATACGGATAATAATGGTTGTGATAGCAACGACTCAAATTTTCCAAATTTAAAATACAACTTGTCTAATGGCACTGTCAACGGAATTTTAATTGCAAATGCATCAGGAAATTATACTATTCCAGTAAGTTCAGGAACACATATTATCACACTACAATTAGAAAACCCTAGTTACTACAACGTTTCGCCAACATCGGCAACGGTAACTTTTCCTGCAACTGCAAGTCCTTTTAACCAAAATTTCTGCATCACACCCAACGGCGTTCACCACGATATTGAAGTAACATTAATTCCAATAACGCCCGCACGTCCAGGGTTTAATGCAACGTACAAAATTATATACAAAAACAAAGGAAATCAAATTGAAAATGGAGCGGTTACTTTAACGTATCTGAACCAAGATGCGTTGGATATTGTTTCGTGCAACCCAGCTTTTAATTCAGAAAATTCAGATGGTTTCGAAAAAACATTGACTTGGAATTATGTTAACTTGCAGCCATTTCAAACCAGAGAAATAACGGTTGTTTTAAACTTAAATGGGCCAATGGAAACTCCTGCATTAAATATTGGTGAAACTTTGAGCATGACCAGTACAGTAACTCCAGAAATTAACGATGAAACTCCAATTGATAATAGTTCTAGTATTCGTCAAGTTATTGTTGGTTCGTATGACCCCAATGACAAAACCTGCATTGAAGGTGCAACCATTACGCCAGCAATGGTAGGCGAATACGTGCATTATGTTATTCGTTTTGAAAACACAGGAACTTTTCCAGCAGAAAATATCGTGGTAAAAGACATGATTGATTTGGCAAAATTTGATATAGCAACTTTACTTCCAATTAAGGCAAGTCACAACTTTGAAACCCGAATTGCAGGAAACAAAGTAGAATTTATCTTTGAAAACATCAACTTACCTTTTGACGATGCCAACAATGACGGTTATGTAGCATTTAAGATAAAAACCAAGCCCAGCTTAGTACTTGGAAACACGTTTAGCAACCAAGCCAACATTTATTTTGATTATAATTTCCCGATTATTACCAATACCGCTACCACAACAATTGCGGCTTTGAGTACCACCGATTTTGATTTTGGAACGCATTTTACCTTATATCCAAATCCGGTGAAAGAGGTTTTGAATTTTCAATCAAAAGACAACACTTCAATCCATTCTATTGAAATTTATACTACCTTAGGTCAAGTGGTTTTGGCGGTAACAGATACGCTTTCAACAGTAGATGTTTCTAGTTTAAAAGCAGGAAATTATATTGTAAAAGTGCATACCGATTTAGGCGTTTCAAATACGAAGTTTATTAAAGAATAAAACATGATTACAGCGGTATTAATTGACGACGACAAACATTTACGGGAAGGACTAAAAGGTCTTTTGGAACGCTACACCAATGATATTCATATTATTGGAGAAGCCGAGAGTGTAAAAACAGGCGTGCAACTTTTAGAAAAAACGCAGCCGCAAGTGGTTTTTTTAGACATTCATTTGACTGACGGAACCGGTTTTGATATTTTGGAACAAGTAGCAAAAGCCAATGGAAAAACCAATGCACACATCGTTTTTATTACCGCTCATGAGCAATATGCTGTCAAAGCCTTTAAGTTTAGTGCTTTAGATTTTATTTTGAAACCCATTGATCCTGATGAGTTGCAAAACGCAATTACAAAAATTAAGGAAGCCACACAGAAAACCAATTCGTTTGAACATATTGATTTATTGCTAGAAAACATTAGAAAAAAAGTAGATAATTTCAAACGAATTGCACTTTCAACCAGCGATGGCATTCATTTGTTTGAAGTTTCGGATATTATTAGATGCGAGTCAAAAGGAAATTATACCGAGTTTTTTATTAAGAACCACAAACCCGTTTTGATTTCGAGAACCTTAAAGGAATATGAAGAAATGCTAACCGAACATGGATTTGAACGGATTCATCAATCGCATTTGATAAACTTGACCTATCTGAAATCATACATAAAAAGCGATGGCGGTTATGTAATTATGGCAGATAATACGCATATTCCTATTGCCCAGAGCAAGAAAGAACGTTTGCAAGTAATGATTAAAAATTTATAGAAAATTGACATCAAAAAATACCTTAAACTCTTATGAAATATTTCCTATTTATACTCCTTTTTGCAAGCATTTCAAATGCACAAATTGTAACTATCCCCGATGCAAATTTTAAAGCAAAGTTATTGGCTGCTAACTCTTCAAATACTATTGCCAAAAATACAGCAAACAATTATTTTAAAATAGATGCCAATGATGATGGCGAAATCCAAGAAAGTGAAGCACTGCAAGTGAGCTATTTGGATGTTTCAGCTTCTACTATTGCATCGTTAATTGGAATAAATAGTTTTACAAGTTTAAATAATTTATATTGTTCTAATAATCAGATAAGTACTTTAGACGTTAGCAATTTAGTGAATTTAATTAGTTTAAATTGTTCTAATAATCAGTTAACTTCATTAGATGTTAGCAATTTAGTGAATTTAACTCTCTTAATTTGTGAATATAATCTAATTACATCTTTGAATGTTATCAATTTATTGAATTTAATCAATTTAAATTGTAGTAATAATCAAATAACTTCTTTAAATGTTAGCAATTTAGTTAATTTGATTTCTTTTGATTGTAGTAATAATCAATTAACTTCTTTAAATGCTAGCAATTTAGTCGAATTAACCTCATTAATTTGTTTTAATAATCAATTAAATTCCTTAAATGTTAGTAATTTAGTAAATTTAAATACTTTAATTTGTGTAGGTAATCTATTAACTTCTTTAGATGTTAGTAGTTTAGGGAATTTAATTGGTTTAAATTGTGATAACAATCAAATAACTACTTTAGATATAAGCCAATGTAAAAATTTAACTGATTTATATTGTAGTAGTAATAATTTAATATCAATAAATTTAAAAAATGGTAAAATCTTAAACTTACAAAACACATACGAAACCTATTTACTAAATATTGACATCAGTAATAACCCTAATTTGTCTTTTATTTGTTTTGATGAAGCTATCGGTAATTTAAATTTATTTCTTTCAAACAATGGTTTAACCAATTGTGTAGCTAATTCCTACTGCTCCTTCACACCCGGCGGAAACTTCAACACCATCAAAGGCGCTGTAACTTTTGATGCCAATACCAATGGTTGTGATGCCTTAGATGTACTACAACCTAATATTCGCATGAATATCAATGACGGAACAAATCAAGGGGCAACTTATTCCAACAACGCAGGAAATTATACTTTTTACACCCAAACAGGTAGTTTTGACCTCCTTCCAAGTCTGGAAAACCCAACATGGTTTACTTTGAATCCAACAACGGCTACTGTGCCTTTTGCAAACAACAATAATAATATAACAACACAAAACTTTTGCATAACTTCAAATGGTGTTCATAATGATGTTGAAATTGTTATAGCGCCTATCACGCCAGCACGTCCAGGTTTTGATGCAACCTACCAAATTGTCTATAAAAACAAAGGAAATCAAACCCTTTCGGGAGCTATTAATTTTACTTACAACGATGCTGTTTTGGATTTCATAACTTCCACCATAACACCAGACAATCAAACAACTGGAAATTTGAGTTGGAATTATACCAATTTACTACCTTTTGAAAATAGAACTATTCTCATTACGTTAAATGTCAATTCGCCGGTAGAAACCCCAGCTGTAACTATTGACGACATTTTGACATTTTCGGCAACAATAAATCCTGTTTCAGGCGACGAAACAACCGCTGACAACGTGTTTAACTATAACCAAACCGTTGTGGGTGCCTATGACCCCAATAGTGTGGAGTGTTTGGAAGGCGAAACCATTGATACTGCATTAATTGGCGAATATTTGCATTATGTTATCAATTTTGAAAATCTTGGGAATTATCAGGCTGAAAATGTGGTTGTAAAAGATATTATTGATACCAATAAATATGATGTAAATTCGTTGCAAATTCTAAACACATCGCATAATTCCTACACAAAATTAAACGGTAATATACTCGAATTTATCTTTGAAAACATCAACCTAGCACCCGCTTCTGGAAATCCGCCAGTTGGTGGTCATGGAACCATTTTGTTTAAAATAAAATCAAAAAACAGTCTAGTCCCTGATGATTTTGTAAACAAAAACGCCAACATCTATTTTGATTACAACGCACCAATTGAAACAAATATGGAAATTACCACTTTCACAGTCTTGAGTAACTCCATTTTTACAATGGATGAAAGTGTGTCTATATATCCAAATCCAGCTTCTTCTTTAGTTACAATTCAAGGCAAAAACACCATTCAATCTATAGAACTATATGACGTGCAAGGCAGATTATTGCAAGTAAAAACAACTGATTCAAAAGAAACAACGTTGGATATTTCAGATAAAACCAAAGGAGTTTATTTCTTAAAAATCAATACCGAATTTGGAAGTAAAGCGATTAAAATAGTAAAAAATGAATAATATTTTTCCAATAAGAAGCACACAATTTGATTCCAAAAGACTTTTTGTCCCGCTATCGCCTTTATCTCCCTTGCCCTTCGGGACTGCGGGAGGATATCGGCTCCATCGGGGCTAGAATCGACAACTAGTTTTTCAGTTCACGTTATGCAAAGTTGTAACGTTTTTAAATTAAATTTTATGCTAATTTGTGTTCAAAAATACTCAATCCAATATGTAGCTTAATAAAAAATTTACTCATAAAGTAATTTTTTTTGTCAGCATATTCTTTAAAAAAAAACCACAACTTTTAAAAGTTGTGGTTTATAAAAAGGTATGGAATTACGCTACAAGTTGTAATTCAAAATTTATATTATGTTACTGTATTACTTTAATATCATCAAGTTGCATTGTTGTTGTTAAAACATTTCCAACGCCATTACCGCTGTATTCAAAGATAAAATAGCCATTTCCTGTTAAGGATGCCGGAATTACATAATCGCCACTGTTAGTGAAATTATTTGCATATCCAGAAGTAGTTCCTGTTGCAATGGTAAAACTAGAGGTAATATCAACCAAAGTTGCTTGACTCATATTTGATCCAGCAGTGTAATTGGTTGAATAATACACTTTTAATACATTTCCATTATTAAATCCGTCTTTTGATTTGAATGAAAACTTGTAGCCTGGAGTAAAAGTAACAGGCATTGCCAAATACGTTTTGTTTACAGCATTGGAACTAAAAGAACTCATTTGAGCATATTTATTATTGCTAAAAATCTTAACATCCCAAAGTCGTGAGCCAATAAATGGGTCGTTTACGTATTTTGAGAATGTTGCACCTGAAGAAGTTACAGAGTAAGACTCAAAATTTTCGTTAAATGTAGGAGCAAAGGTGATTGCTGTACCTCCAACAGGAGGGGAAACATCAAAACGAGTTTCGGTAAGATTGATGTCACTTTCGTAACGAACAATAAATTGAAAATCAGAATTGTATTTGGTTAAAACCCCTCTAATTTTTCCGCTTTTTGTAGGCACTTGATTTCCTGTGAAAGCAGCAAAACTACTAAACCTGATAATTCTTTCTGTACCACCTGCATAAGATGTAAGTAAGTGGTTGGTTGCGCCTCCACCAGAATCAACATCATAATATGTTCTATTAATTGACCCGTCAGAAAATTGAACAACACTTAAATCAACCAAGGTGTTTTGATTTACATCCGCATAAGCTTGCGCTAATGTAAGCGTTCTGACCATTGCAGATTCGGGTACAATTGTAGCCGAAGGGAACAAATGATTTTGGAATTCAAATTCAGAGATTCTACCTATTTCACCTTCAAACAATGAACCAATTTGTATCGATCCAAATACTTTGGCAACGTATAAACCTTTTAATTTGATGAATACTTTTCTGCCTGGCGTAAACCCTTTTGCAAAAAGAGATGTTTGATTTATGGGCACGCTAAAGCCTATTGGAGCCGTGTTATCGGCAGGTATGGTTTGAAAAGAAATGGATTTGTAAAAAGTACCGCTTTCATCATTTGAAGTTACGTAAGCTTCAATAATATCGTCTGCAGTATATGTATATGCAGTTACGTTTTGGGGTGGGACTATTTGTGCAAACGTTTTTGTAGCTGTTAATTCATAAGTTGTTAAAGTGTTTTGTGGAACACTGTAATTGTCGTCGTTAATGCAGCTTACTCCAAGAGTCAAACTGATTAGAAGACTTGCTTTTAAAAGTATTTTTTTCATGAGTGTAAACTATTTATTTATTAAAAACTCTAATGTCGTCAATTTGATAAGATCCATCTAAAGTGGTGTTTGTACCCGATCCGGTCACTTTAAATGCAATAGAAATGTTGCCAGTGTATTGCGATAAATCAATTTCGCCTGATT
>JBILQQ010000003.1:0-140706 GCA_044373115.1 Flavobacterium sp. | reverse complement strand
TCGCTTCTTTCCAAAGATTAAGCGGTGCTTTTGTTGGATCTTACATCCATGCTGGTAACAAAATTGCTACATTAGTTGCACTTTCTGCTAGTGTTGACGGTGCTGAAGAAGCTTCAAGAAACGTTGCTATGCAAGCTGCAGCAATGAATCCAATTGCTTTAGACGAAGCTGGAGTTGATGCTTCAATCATTGAAAAAGAAGTAGAAATTGCAAAAGATCAATTACGTCAAGAAGGAAAACCAGAAGCAATGTTAGATAATATCGCTAAAGGAAAAATCCAACGTTTTTACAAAGACAACACTTTGGTAAACCAAGATTATATCAAAGACGGTTCTATGAGTGTAGCTGCTTACATTAAATCTGTTGATGCAAGTTTAACTGTTACAGGTTTCAGTAGAGTTGCTCTTGGAGCATAAGAAATAAATTTTTATTTTCTAAACGGCATTTCTTTATTGAGATGCCGTTTTTTGTTTTATATTTGTTTCAACTAATATAAAATCCATTTCACTTGAAAAAAAATGTTTTAACTCTGTTATTCGTATTCGCCTATTCTATTATGACTGCTCAAAATGAAAAAACTTTATTTTGGGAAATCTCAGGTAATGGATTAACCAAAAAATCTTATGTTTACGGTACCATGCACGTAAATAGTAAAGTTTCGTACCATCTTTCGGATGCTTTTTTTAAACATTTGCTTACTGCTGATATTGTTAGTAACGAAAGTGATCCCGAAACCTGGGATAAAGTGGAGCGTTTGTTAAAAACCCCCGATATAGCGAATCAATCTAAGTTTTATAGTGCTTTTTATTTGAAACAAATTCAAAAAAATGACCTTCTAACTCTTTTTAAAAACAATGATTTTTTTAAAAGTTTGCTTTCCGGTGTGGAAGGCGCCCAATCAGATTACCAAGAAGACACTGTTTTAGATTCTTTTATTTATCAAACTGGAAAAAAATACAAGAAAAAAATTGTTGGTTTGGAAGACGCAGTGGAGTCAACTCTTTCTATTTTGCGCGTTAGCGAAACTGATGCGACTCCCGACGAAAAAAACAGGGAATTGTTAATGAAATTGATTAAAAATGGAAATTTCCCCGAAACGCTTAAAGATTATTACAGGGAAAAAGACATTGTTATGTTGGATTCTATTTATAAATTAATGCTTTCCAAAAAAGCGCACGATGCCTTAATTGTTAACAGAAACAAAGATATGGCTAACAGCATTGACTCTCTGTCAAAAACAGGAAGCCTTTTTGCAGCAGTTGGTGCAGCTCATTTGTCGGGTAAATTAGGTATTGTTCAATTGTTAAAAGATAAAGGATTTACGTTAACCCCAATTTTTGACGAAATGTCAGCCGAAGGAACAAGTCAAAAAAAAGAAATTGAAAGTTTTTTTCCAAATCCAGGTTTCAAATCATTTACTTCAAATGATTTAATGTTTACAGTTCCTTTGAACAATAAAGTGATTATTGATGAAGAAAATATTGGCTCACCTGACTTTACAAATGGAGGTGCAATTAATGTAAAACGGTTGTTGCTAAATAATTTTTTAGATAAAAAAAACCAAGTTTTTAATTCAAAATCACTAGATAGTTTGTTTTTTGAAAACATTCCCGGAACTATTGAAAAGAAGAACTATTTTAAGGAAAATTTAGTTGAGGTGTATGATATTAAAAATAAAACTAAAACCGGTAATTTTCAACATTGGAAGTTTTACATCACACCTCTTGAAATTATTTCCTTTTCAATGACGGGCAATAGTACTTATACCTCGCAATTTGAAAATGAAATTTTTAACAACATTAAATTAAAAACAAGTCAACCTGAATGGCAAACTATTTCAATTGATAAACTAAATTTAAACCTAACACTTCCAAGTTACAATTTGGTGTACGGAAATAAAAACGATGAATTGCAAAATATTGAAATTCAAGCCTACGAACCAGTAAATAATAGTTATTATTTTTTAGTTGAACATTGTTTAAATGATGTGGATTATTTGGAATCTACAGCTTTTGAAAACCGTCAGTTGCATTACGAATTTTATTTGCAACATGATTTAAAAATTCAATCAGAAGTTTTGGATGAAGCAAACAATTCCATGGTTTCTGAAACTACTTTAGGAAACCAAAAGTTCAGTTTGAAATCTGTAATTAGTGGTGATAAATACTATTTGTTAGGTGCAATTAACGCAACGGTTGACCAAACAGCAACTTATTTTAAATCGTTTCAGCTAATCAACAAAAAGGCACCCGAGGAAATTTTTGCTGATTTTACTAATTCCGATTTGAATTTTAAGGTTGCCGTTCCTAAACAAACAAATGAAAAGTTGTTTCTAAATTTACCCGACAATTCTTATGAGGATAAAAATATTTTTGGAGCTAAAAATAAATCTTATTCCTTTTATTCTGCATCGGGAACAGCCCTCAAATTTAGAACTAATCGTTATCAAAAATACTATTCAACAACTTCCATTGATTCGTTAAAAGTTGAATTAAGAAAACAATTTTTAAACGAATCCTACACTTCATCTGACTTAATTGACACCAGTTATGTTGATTATGATGACGACTATTCTGATTACAATTCAGTATCTTTATTGGACAGTAATGTTTACACCCGAAAAGGATTTAAATACTCAACATGGTATAAGAAAATCGAAACAATTGACCCTTACCAAATTTTATCAGAATCCTATTCATTTGATAAAGATAAAAAATGCCATGTTTTTGATGCTTTAGTTGGTAAAATAAATTCAACTCAAGCAATCAAACACAAAGTATATTTTGATGAAGAAACAATGGCTGGTTTTTCTGTTTTGGTTGATAAAAATTATAAAAATGATAATCAATTTATTGAAAAAACAATTAATTCATTTGCTTTTTTAGCGCCAAAAACAACTTCTGTTTTTACTGATAAATGGAACCAATTTGTTGAAGATGCCCATAGCGAGAAAGACACCCTTCGGTTTTCTGCTCTTAATTCTGTTTATTCACTGGATTTGAAAAAACAAAACACTACTCAAATTATTGATTTTATGGATAATTTTGATTTTAAAGATTCAGAATTATTTGCTTTAGAAACTTTACTTGAACATAGTGGTTTACTTAACGATTCAAAAATTATCCCTTATTTAGAACAAAAGTACAAGTCAGAAAATGTAAAAACTAGCCTTCAAATTGCAATTTTGAAAGCGTTGGTTAATCAACATTCAAAAACAGGTTATCAAAAAATAATGGAATTGTTAGAGTACGATTTACCAATTTCAGACGATCAATATGAAATTGCTAATTTGTTTCGACTTTTTGAAAATGACATCGAAAACAGTAAAATCTTATATCCTAAAATAGTTGAATTTCATAGTATTAAAGAATATACGCTTCCTATTCTAAGTTTTTGCAACAAACTTTTGGACAACCGAAAAGTGGCTGTAAATAAATTAAAAGGATATAAAAAGATTATCCAAACCAATGCTAAGCTTGAATATAAAAGAGTTTTGAGTTGGAAAGAAAAAAATCCAGACACCAACGATTCTTCTGATTTTTCAAACTTAATTTCGCAATCTCTTGATGCTGCAGTAGGTTCACAAGAAGATGTGACTGACGAAACAACTGAGGACGATGACGACGATTACTCAGATCAATCCTATATGAGTTTTACCGATTTAATTACCTATATCAATTTGCTTTCGCATTTTCCAAATGACGAGTCAAATACCCTATTGTTTGGAAAAATTGCTAAACTAAAAATCCCTGAAATCACCCTTGAACTCATTCGTATTGGTGTGTTAAATAATACCTTGACTGAGCCTGATTTGAATAAATACTTAGTTTCTAATGATTATAAATTTATAACGTTGCAACTTCTTATCAATCAAAATAATGATGCTATAATCAATCGTTTTTCTGAAGAAGAAATTGCGAAATCAGCTATATATAATTTTGAAACCATTACCAAAAAAGACAAAATCTTATTCATAAATAGTAAAGAGGTTACACATAATAAACTATCAACTAAGTTTTTCTTTTTTGAAATATTAAAAAAAGGTGAAAATAAAATGCCTAACGAAAAATTGTTGTGTGCCGTTGCTTTTGTTTCTGATGGTTCAAAAATTGACCCTTCTGCCTACCGATATTTTAATACAATTACTATTGATGAAACCAACAAAAGAGAGGAAGAAATAGATAAAATAATTCTTAAATTTGAAAATGAATCACGATTAAGAGCTTCATTTGAAAAAAGAAATTCTGATTTAAATGAGTTTTATTATCCAACCTATTAAAGTTTTTTATACATTATGAATAGATGCTCTTGGTGCGAAAAAGATGACTTGTACCGCAATTATCATGACAATGAGTGGGGGAAACCTGTTTATGATGATGCCACAATTTTTGAGTTTTTAATTTTGGAAACCTTTCAAGCAGGATTGAGTTGGTACACCGTTTTGGCAAAAAGAGAAAATTTCAGAAAAGCATTTGATAATTTTGACTATACAAAAATAGCTCAATATTCTGATGACAAAATGAATGCTTTAGCCGAAGATGTGGGCATCATTCGAAATAAATTAAAAATTAAAGCAACCGTATCCAATGCGCAAGCTTTTATGATGATTCAAAAGGAATTTGGAACTTTTTCAAAATATATTTGGAACTTTGTTGATGGTAAACCCATTACAAACAAGCTAAAAACTTTGAAAGATGTTCCTTCTACTTCGCCAATTTCGGATGCATTAAGCAAAGATTTAAAAAAACGTGGATTCAAATTTGTTGGATCAACTGTAATTTATGCTCACATGCAAGCTACCGGAATGGTAAATGACCACGTTCAGGATTGTTTTTTATTCAAAAACGATTAACCTTTTGGTTTAATTAATATAGAGTTTGGGTATTTTTTTTTAATTATTTTCAAATATCGTTCCCCTTCTATCCGAGTTAAAAAATTTCCAACCAATACTTTATAGCTTGGAGTACTAAAAATAATGGTGGCGTCAAAGTCCTTGTTTTCTCTTTTGAATTGTAATAAATTTTTTTTAGATTCTTCGCTAGTTCCGTTAAAAATTTGAATTTTATAACTGTTATTATCTGAAATAGATGAATTTATCTTTCTTTTTTCATTTAGCAATTGTTCAAAACTTTCATCTTGAATTACAGTTGTGCTTTGTGCAAAAATTGAAGTATTTAAAAACAAAAATACATAATATACAAAAAACGATTTCGTAAAAAGGCGTGTTAAATTTTTCATAAAGGATTGATTTTAATGCAAATGTAAAACATATTGTTATTTTATAAAAGCTTATTATTATTTAGAATTAATATAAATTAAAAATTAGGTATATTTAAGGTTTTGAGAATAGTATAGAAGTCGTATTTTTGTCAAAGTTTTTAAAAAAGTGAATAAATAGTTGTTTACTTATAATGAAAAAATCATACCAAAATTAGTCGATAATCATTAATAATATGAAAAAAGTGGGAAACCATAATTCGATTTCAAGAATTTACTCGTTAGGTTTAGCATTAATGCTAACATTCTCTATGTCCACATTTGCGCAAGAAGCGGCACCAGCTGCTCCTGCGGATGCTATGGCAAAAACTGAAGCGCCTGCTGCAACTGGAGCTGGAGATGCGGTAAAAGGAAAAGAATTATTTAAAACAAATTGTGCAGCTTGTCACGCTTTAGATAAAAAAATGACAGGTCCAGCATTGAGAGGTGTAGCAGGAAAATATGATATGCCTTGGCTTTATAAATGGGTAAAAAACAGTTCGGCACTTATCAAGTCTGGTGATGCCAAAGCTGTAAAAGTGTTTGAAGAAAACAACAAGTCGGTAATGACTGCTTTTCCTCAATTAACTGACGCCGATATTGACAATATTATAGCTTATACTTCTGAAGTAAAAACAGAGGTTGCTGCTCCAAATCCAGGTACAGTCCCACCAGGTGCGAAAACAGAAGATTCAGGATTGTCTAACAATATTATATTAGGTGCATTATCTATTGTAATGTTGATTTTAGTAATCATGTTGTTTTTGGTAAACAATGTATTAACTAAAGTTGCAAAAGCTAATGGAATAGAGGCTGCAAATAAAGAAGTTGACTTTTTAGCTTTACCAAAAGCATTTGTTAAAAATCAATTTTTAGTATTGGTATCAGTAATATTCTTAATGTTAGCTGCAGCTTATTTTGTATATGGTTTCTTTATGCAAGTGGGTGTAGATCAAGATTATGCACCACTGCAGCCAATTCATTATTCACATAGAATACATGCAGGTAACAATGGAATTGATTGTAAATATTGCCACTCTTCAGCAAGAGTTAGTAAAAATGCAGGAATTCCTTCATTAAATGTATGTATGAACTGTCATAAAAGTATCTCAGAAGTGTCTGACACTACTGCTACTGCAGAACATTCAAAAGCTTTTTATGATGGGGAAATTCAAAAATTATACAACGCAGTTGGATGGGATAAAGACGCTCAAAAATATACAGGTAAAACTGAGCCAGTTAAATGGGTTCGTATCCATAACTTACCTGATTTTGCCTATTTCAATCACTCGCAACACGTAACTGTGGCAGGAATTGAATGTCAAAAATGTCACGGACCAGTTGAAACTTACGAAATTCAAAAACAATTTGCGCCATTAACAATGGGATGGTGTATCAATTGTCACCGTGAAACAGAAGTAAAAATGGAAGGTAACGCTTACTACGATAAAATTCATAAAGAACTTTCAAAAAAATACGGTGTGGACAAATTGACTGCAGCGCAAATGGGAGGTTTAGAATGTGGTAAATGTCACTATTAATCAAATTATTAAGAAGCTAATATTTATATACGATGTCATCTAACAAAAAATACTGGAAAAGTGTTGAAGAACTAAACGAAAATAGTTCTGTTGTTGAGACGCTTAGAAATAATGAATTTGTAGAAGCAATTCCTACAGATGAATTTCTTGCTGATAGTTCATTATCCTCTTCATCAACCACCCGTCGTGATTTCTTAAAGTATGTTGGTTTTTCTACTGCTGCAGCAACGTTAGCAGCTTGCGAAGGACCCGTACACAAATCAATTCCTTATGTAGTTCAACCAGATTCTATCATCCCTGGAGTAGCAGATTATTATGCTACTACTATGTTTGATGGTTTTGATTTTGCTAATTTATTAGTAAAAACTCGTGAAGGTCGTCCTATAAAAATTGATAATAATAAAATTGCTGGAGCTCATTTTGCTGCAAATGCAAGAGTTCATGCGTCTGTTTTATCATTATACGATAGCATGAGATTACAATCGCCAAAAATAAATGCAAAAGCAGCTTCTTGGAGTGATGTTAATGCACAAGTTAAGGCTAGTTTAGCTCAAGCAAAAGACAAACAAGTTGTACTTTTAACCAGTACACTTGCGAGTCCATCTACAGAAAAATTAATAGCTGATTTTATTGCAAAAAACCCTACTGCTAAACATGTAGTGTATGATGCAGTTTCTGAATCAGCTGCTTTAGATGCTTTTCAAACCGTATATGGTGAAAGAGGTATAGTTGATTATGATTTTTCAAAAGCAACAGGTGTAATTGTTTCTTTAAATGCTGACTTTTTAGGAGATTGGCAAGGTGGAGGATATGATGCTGGATTTGCTGCTGTTAGAGTTCCTAAATCTGGAAAAATGACTAAGCATTATCAGTTTGAAGCAAACATGACTTTGTCTGGTGCTGCTGCTGATAAACGTGTTCCAATGAAAGTGGCTACACAAAAACAAGCTTTGGTAAAAATTTATAATATCATTACAAATTCTTCTATTCCTACAGGAAAAATTGAAAATGAAGCTGAAGTTACAAAAGCTGCACAACAATTGAAATCTGCTGGTTCTAAAGGAGTTTTAGTATCGGGTATTCAAGATAAAAATGCACAACTTTTAGTATTAGCAATTAATCAAGTTTTGGCAAGTGAAGCTTTTACTGGTGTTAGATACATTAGAAAAGGTTCTAATGAGCAAGTTGCTCAGTTAATTGCAGATATGAATGCGGGTAATGTTCATACATTAATAATGAGTGGCGTGAACCCAGTTTATACATTGGCAAACAGCAAAGCATTTGTTTCTGGATTGAAAAAAGTTAATTTGTCAGTTGCTTTTTCTTTAAGAGAAGACGAAACTGCTGAAAAAGTGACCATTGCAGCACCTGCACCTCACTACTTGGAATCTTGGAATGATTCAGTATTAGTTAAAGGAACTTATTCATTAACTCAACCAACAATTCGTCCGTTGTTTAATACAAAACAATTTCAAGAAGCATTAATGTCTTGGAATGGAATTGCTGGTTCATATTACGATTATATTAAAGGAACAGCATCTGCTATTACAGGTGGTGCTTCTTGGAATTCTATACTTCATGATGGTTTAATTGTAATTGGGGGGTCGTCTTTTGCAGGCGGTACTGCTGATTATAATGGCGCTGCTGCTGCTTTAGCAAGTTCTAAATCAGATGCTAACTTTGAATTAGTTTTATATACTAAAACTGGTCTTGGAGATGGTCAACAAGCTAACAATCCATGGTTGCAAGAGTTTCCAGATCCTATCACAAGAGTATCTTGGGATAACTATGTTACAGTTTCTATTGCTGATGCTGAAAAATTAGAATTAGAAAATAAAATTGTTGCCAATGGTGGTCTTAACGGAAGTTATGCTAACATTGAATTAAATGGAACAGTTTTAGAAAATGTACCTGTAATTGTTCAACCAGGTCAAGCTCAAGGAACATTAGGTTTAGCCTTAGGTTATGGTAAAAAAGCGGCATTAAAAGAAGAAATGCAAGTAGGTATTAATGCTTACGCCTTGTATTCTAATTTCAATAATGTTCAATCTGTTAAGTTTACTAAAGCTGGTGGCGAACATGAGTTTGCTTGTGTTCAATCACAAAAAACATTAATGGGTAGAGGTGATATCGTTAAAGAAACTACCCTTGAAATATTTAATACAAAAGATGCTAAGGAATGGAATTTAGTTCCTATGGTATCGTTAGATCATAAAGAAGTAGAAGCTACATCAGTAGATTTATGGGAGTCATTTGATCGTTCTGTAGGACATCATTTTAACTTATCAATCGATTTGAATGCGTGTACTGGATGTGGTGCTTGTGTTATAGCTTGTCACGCTGAAAATAATGTACCTGTAGTAGGTAAATCTGAGGTGAGAAGAAGTAGAGATATGCACTGGTTGCGTATTGATAGATATTACTCTTCTGAAGATACTTTTGCAGGAGATAACAAGAAAAAAGAGAATTTTGACGGATTATTTGGAGACAATGGTTCACTTGGAGGTTTTGGACAAATGGAAAATCCAGCTCATAACCCACAAGTAGCTTTCCAACCAGTAATGTGTCAGCACTGTAATCACGCACCATGTGAAACGGTTTGTCCTGTTGCAGCAACTTCTCACGGTCGTCAAGGTCAAAACCAAATGGCTTACAACAGATGTGTGGGTACGCGTTATTGTGCAAACAACTGTCCATATAAAGTACGTCGTTTTAACTGGTTCTTGTATAACAAAAACAGCGAATTTGATTATCACATGAATGATGATTTAGGTCGTATGGTTGTTAATCCAGATGTAAATGTTCGTTCTCGTGGAGTTATGGAAAAATGTTCTATGTGTATCCAAATGACACAAAAAACTATTCTTGATGCAAAACGTGATGGACGTCAAATTAAAGATGGTGAATTCCAAACCGCATGTTCAAATGCTTGTTCTTCTGGAGCAATGGTTTTTGGAGATGTTAACGATAAAGAATCTAATGTTGCTAAACTTGTGGAAGATGATAGAATGTACCATTTGTTAGAGCACGTTGGAACAAAACCTAATGTGATTTATCATGTTAAAGTTAGAAATACCTAGTAAAAAAATTAATTACGAATAAATAATAGAGGAATATGTCGTCTCATTACGAAGCACCCATTAGAAAACCTTTGGTTATAGGTGATAAAAATTATCACGATGTAACAGTTGATGTTGCAGCTCCTGTAGAAGGAAAAGCAAACAAACAATGGTGGACAGTATTTTACATTGCATTAGCAGCTTTCCTTTGGGGAATAGGCTGTATAACTTATACCATCGCAACCGGTATTGGATCTTGGGGTCTAAATAAAACTGTAGGTTGGGCTTGGGATATTACAAACTTCGTTTGGTGGGTTGGTATTGGTCACGCAGGTACACTTATTTCTGCTGTACTTTTACTTTTCCGTCAACGTTGGAGAATGGCAATTAACCGTTCAGCAGAAGCAATGACTATTTTCTCTGTTGTGCAAGCGGGATTGTTTCCAATTATCCACATGGGTCGTCCGTGGTTGGCATATTGGGTAGTTCCAATTCCTAATCAATTCGGATCATTATGGGTGAATTTTAACTCGCCTTTACTTTGGGACGTATTTGCAATTTCTACCTATTTATCTGTATCATTAGTTTTCTGGTGGACAGGTTTACTTCCAGATTTTGCAATGCTTAGAGATAGAGCTGTTACTCCTTTTAACAAAAAAATATATTCTATCCTATCTTTTGGATGGAGCGGAAGAGCAAAAGACTGGCAACGTTTTGAAGAAGTTTCACTAGTATTAGCAGGTTTAGCTACGCCACTTGTACTTTCTGTACACACCATTGTATCGTTTGACTTTGCTACTTCTGTAGTACCTGGTTGGCATACAACTATTTTCCCTCCATACTTTGTTGCTGGAGCGGTTTTCTCTGGATTTGCAATGGTAAACACCTTGTTGATTATTATGAGAAAAGTTTCTAATCTTGAGGCTTACATCACTTTACAACATATTGAATTAATGAACATTGTAATTATGATTACAGGCTCTATCGTTGGTGTTGCCTATATTACAGAGCTTTTTGTAGCATGGTATTCTGGAGTAGAGTATGAGCAATACGCTTTCTTGAATAGAGCAACAGGACCTTACGCTTGGGCATATTGGGCGATGATGTCTTGTAATGTTTTTTCACCTCAATTTATGTGGTTCAAAAAATTAAGAACAAGTATTATGTTCTCATTTGTAATATCAATTGTTGTAAACATTGGAATGTGGTTTGAGCGATTTGTAATTATCGTTACATCTCTTCATAGAGATTATTTACCATCTTCTTGGACAATGTTCTCTCCTACATTTGTAGATATTGGAATTTTCATCGGAACTATTGGATTTTTCTTTGTATTATTTTTATTATATGCTCGTTCATTCCCTGTAATTGCTCAGGCTGAAGTAAAAACAATCTTAAAATCTTCAGGAGAAAATTATAAAAAACAAAGAGAGTCTAAAGGAAACAATCATTCAGACAAACATTAGAATAGTTATGAGTAATAAAGTTATACACGCTATATACAATGATGATGATATATTGATGGATGCAGTTATGCAAACCAGAAAAGCACACCATCATATTG
Source organism: Flavobacterium sp. (assembly GCA_044373115.1). GTDB lineage: Bacteria > Bacteroidota > Bacteroidia > Flavobacteriales > Flavobacteriaceae > Flavobacterium. The sequence goes on along the minus strand of JBILQQ010000003.1, from coordinate 129,286 downwards.
AAGAAGTTTATACTCCATTTCCAGTACACGGATTGGATAAAGCTATGGGATTGGCTCCTACAAGATTAGCAATTTGTGCTTTTATTTACGGATGTATTGGTATTACTGTTGCTACAGTAATGATGAATTACATCATGATTAAAGATTGGCCTCAAGATATTGGAGGTAAGCCAAGTTTTAGTTATATTCAAAACATGCCAGCCTTTGTTCCGGTTATGTTTGAAATGACCGTATTTTTTGCAGCTCACTTAATGGTTATTACTTTTTACATGAGAAGTAAATTGTGGCCTTTTAAACAAGCAGAAAATCCAGATGTAAGAACAACAGATGATCACTTTTTGATGGAAGTTGCTGTAAATAATAATGAAGATGAATTAGCATCTTTCCTAAAAAATACAGGTGCAGTTGAAGTTAAAGTAATTGACAAGCATTAGATTATGAAAAAGATTTTTAATATTTCATTCGTTTTAGGAGTTGCATTATCGCTTACTTCTTGTAAGGATAGCAATAATCCTAATTATCAATATTTTCCTAATATGTATGAGTCTGTTGCGTATGAAACATACTCAGAATCAGAAGCGTTTAATTCAGAATCTGGATTAAAAGGAAAAGAAGGTCAGTTACCTGCTGTTGGATCAATTAAAAGAGGTTATGTGCCTTATGATTTTCCTAATACTACAGAAGGTTATGAAGCCTCAAAATTAAATTCAAAATCACCACTTGACCCTTCTAAAATCGATATGAAGAAAGCTCAGGAATTATTTGAAATTTATTGTGCAATATGTCATGGTAATGCAGGTGATGGTAACGGTCGTTTGGTTAAACAAGAAAAAATTCTAGGTGTACCAAGTTATGCAACACGAGTTATTACTGAAGGAAGTGTAAATCACGTTATCAATTTTGGTTTAAATTCGATGGGTGCTTATGCTAATCAGTTAAATCAAGAAGAGCGTTGGATGGTTTCTGCGTATGTTATGAAACTAAAAAGCCAATTATAAATTGTAGAACAAATTCATTGTTATAGATATGTATACATTTTCAAGTAAATTAAAAAATATTTCTATTGCCTTAATGGTAATTGGAGCTCTTGGTATTGGTTACGGTTTTTATACCGCGCCCAAAGATATTCAAGATGTAGAAAAAATCCTTGCTGACGAAAGTCATCACGGTGGTGGTCATGAATCAAACGCTACTCATCATGAAACAACTTCTCACGATGCAGTTTCTCACAAAGCTGACGAAGTAAAACATGAAGAAGCTGCAACTACATCCCATGAAGCTGCTGAAGAATCCACTCACGAAGTAGCAGCTGTTACTACAGTAAAAGATACTTTACATAAAGATACTTTAGCTGTTGCAGCTAATGAAGAAGCAGTAACTGCACCGCACCATGAGAAATCAGAAGTTTCTCATGAAGATGAGCATAAATCACATGTTGAACATGTTTTACATCAATTACGAAATAAGCCTTGGGCTGCATTGTACGTGGCTTGTATATTTTTTATGTTGATTTCTCTTGGAGTTTTAGCATTTTACGCAATTCAACAAGTTGCTCAAGCAGGTTGGTCTCCAGTTTTATTTAGAGTTATGCAAGGTATAACTGCTTATTTATTGCCAGGATCTATCATTTTCTTCATCGTTTTAGTATTATCTGGATTTCATTTCAACCATTTATTTGTTTGGATGAAAGAAGGTGTTACTGAAGTAGGTAATGCAAATTATGATAAATTAATTGCTGGAAAATCTGGATATTTGAATGTTACATTTTGGTTGATTCGTGCTGCTATTTTTATTGCAGGATGGAATTTATATCGTTATTTTTCAAGAAAAAACTGTATCGCTCAAGATGCATCTGATGACAACACATTCTACAAAAAGAATTTCAAATTATCAGCAGGTTTCTTAGTATTCTTTATTGTTTCTGAATCTATTATGTCTTGGGATTGGATCATGTCATTTGACCCACACTGGTTTAGTACATTATATGGTTGGTATGTTTTTGCTAGTTTCTTTGTTAGCGGTATAACTACAATTTCAATGGTTACACTTTATTTAAAATCAAAAGGGTATTTAGATAACGTTAACTCTAGTCATATTCATGATTTATCTAAATTCATGTTTGGTATTAGTGTATTCTGGACATATTTATGGTTCTCTCAGTTTATGTTGATTTGGTATGCAAATATTCCTGAAGAAGTAACTTATTTCAAATATAGAATTGAATTTTATAACCTTCCTTTTTTTGGTGCCGTTGTAATGAATTTTATTTTTCCATTATTAGTATTAATTAATACTGATTTCAAACGTATAACGCCTATTATTGTTGGTGCTGGAGTTGTAATCTTATGTGGTCATTATGTTGACTTTTTCAACATGGTCATGCCTGCAACAGTTGGTGATAGATGGTTTATAGGTGTTTCTGAAATCGCATCGGTTTTATTCTTTTTAGGATTATTTATTTTTGTTGTATTTACCGCTATATCAAAAGCTCCACTTACTCCAAAAAGAAATCCTTTTATTGAAGAAAGCGAACATTTCCATTATTAATATTTTAAAATAAACATAAAATGAATAGTTTATTGATAGTTCTTGTTTTAGTTTTATTATCTGTTGCTGTTTGGCAACTTACTAAAATATTTGATCTAACTCAGGTAGGTAAATCAAATGATAATACACAAGTTGCAAATGACAATGATAATAACGTTAATGGTTATTTAATGTTTGCATTCTTGGTTTTTATTTATATAACAACAATATTTTGTTTAGTTAAATTCGGTCATTTTCCATTAATGGATAATGCTGCATCTGTACATGGAAAAGAAGTCGATCAATTGATGTGGATATCAATGATTTTGATATTTGTTGTTCAAACAATTACTCAAGCTTTATTACATTATTTTGCTTTTAAGTATAGAGGTAAAAAAGAAAATAGTGCTGTATATTTTTCAGATAATAATAAGTTAGAATTTATATGGAGTTCTATTCCGGCAATTGTTCTTGCGGTGTTAATTTTCTTTGGTTTATTTTCTTGGAATGACATCATGTTTGTTGATGAAGAACAAGATAAACCAATTGTAATTGAACTTTATGCACAACAATTCAAATGGACTGCAAGATACTCAGGTGATGATAATGTTCTTGGAAAAGCTAATGTAAGATATATTGAAGGAGTAAATTCATTAGGTGTTGATTTATCTGACCCTAATGCTAATGATGATTTTTTAGCTGATGAATTACATATTCCTAAAGGAAAAAAAGTTATTTTCAAAATTAGATCTCAGGATGTTTTACATTCTGCTTATATGCCACATTTTAGAGCTCAAATGAACTGTGTTCCTGGTATGGTAACTCAATTTGCATTCACTCCTTCAATGACTACTTCAGAAATGAGAGCTACTGATGCTATGACAAAAAAAGTTGCTAACATCAATGCTATTCGTTCAAAAAAATCAATTGAATTAGTAGCGGAAGGAAAAACAGCACTTGATCCATATACTTTTGATTACTTATTGTTATGTAATAAAATTTGTGGTTCATCTCACTATAATATGCAAATGAAAATTGTTGTAGATTCTCCAGAAGATTATAATAAATGGTTATCAGATAAAAAGAAAACTACCATTGCTATAGCTGTTAAAACTTCTGCTGAAGAAGCAAAAGCTGAGGAAGCAAAATTAAATGGTATTGTTGTAGATACTACTGCTGTTAAAGTGGATACTTTGGCGGTTGCTCAAACTGAAGTTAAATAAAATTAATATAATACTATCCTGAAATGAGTCACTCACACGATAATCACGCTCACGATAATCATTCACACGATAATCACGAACACCATCACAAAGATACGTTCATTACTAAATATATTTTTAGTATTGATCACAAAATGATTGCCAAGCAATATTTGTTGTCAGGTATTGTTATGGGAATAATTGGCGTTGGAATGTCATTGCTTTTCAGAATGCAATTGGCTTGGCCTGAAGAATCCTTTAAAGTTTTTAGTTTCTTTTTAGGTGAAAAAATGGCGCCAGAAGGAGTAATGACCAACGAAGCATACCTTTCATTAGTAACTATACATGGTACTATTATGGTTTTTTTCGTACTAACGGCAGCTTTAAGTGGAACATTCAGTAATTTATTAATTCCGCTACAATTAGGCGCACGTGATATGGCATCTGGATTCATGAATATGCTTTCTTATTGGATATTCTTTTTATCAGCTGTAGTAATGCTTTCATCTTTATTTGTAGAGTCAGGACCTGCATCTTCTGGTTGGACAGTTTATCCTCCTTTAAGTGCTTTACCTCAAGCTATTTCTGGTTCAGGTATGGGTATGACTTTGTGGTTAGTTTCTATGGCATTATTTATTGCATCATCATTAATGGGGTCTTTAAATTATGTTGTTACAGTTATTAATCTTAGGACTAAAGGAATGACAATGACCAGAATGCCATTAACAATTTGGACATTTTTTATTACTGCTGTTATTGGTATAGTTTCTTTCCCTGTACTTTTGTCTGCTGCTTTATTGCTTATTATGGATAGAAGTTTTGGAACTTCATTCTTTTTATCGGACATCTATTTAGCAGGTGAAGTTTTAAATTATCAAGGTGGTTCACCTGTTTTATATGAACATTTATTTTGGTTTCTTGGTCACCCTGAAGTGTATATTGTATTATTACCTGCTTTAGGATTGACTTCTGAAGTAATTGCAACTAATTCTCGTAAACCAATTTTTGGTTACCGAGCAATGATTATGTCTATTTTAGCAATCGCATTCCTTTCAACAATAGTTTGGGGACATCATATGTTTGTTTCTGGAATGAATCCATTTTTAGGTTCTGTATTTACATTTACAACATTATTGATTGCTATACCATCTGCGGTAAAAGCATTTAATTATATTACAACTCTTTGGAAAGGTAATTTACAACTTAATCCTGCAATGTTGTTTTCAATTGGACTTGTCTCTACCTTTATTACGGGTGGTTTAACAGGGATAATTCTTGGAGATAGTACATTAGACATCAACGTACATGATACTTACTTTGTTGTTGCTCACTTTCACTTAGTTATGGGTATTTCTGCTCTTTACGGAATGTTTGCAGGAATCTATCATTGGTTTCCAAGAATGTTTGGTAGAATGTTAAACAAAAACTTAGGTTATATTCACTTTTGGGTTACTGCAGTTTGTGCTTATGGAGTTTTCTTCCCAATGCACTTTATAGGAATGGCAGGTTTACCACGACGTTATTATACTAATACAAATTTTCCATTGTTTGATGATTTAGCGGATGTCAATGTAATCATTACTGTTTTTGCTTTGGTTGGAGGTGTGTTCCAATTAGTGTTTTTATGGAATTTTTTCTATAGTATTTTTTATGGTCAAAAAGCAGTGCAAAACCCTTGGAGATCTAACACTCTTGAGTGGACTGCACCAATCGAACACATGCATGGTAACTGGCCTGGAGAAATACCTGAAGTACACAGATGGCCTTATGATTATAGCAAACCTGGTCACGATGAAGATTTTGTTCCTCAAAATGTTCCTATGAAAGACGGAGAAGAAATACTTCATCATTAATATAATTTAAAGCCTTTTGTTCTCAAAAGGCTTTTTTTTTTGTAAAACTTTACTCTATATTTGTAGTATGAATGATAATTTAGATCCAACCAATAAAAATTTTTCAAATGATGAGCTTGACTTAGAAAAAAAGTTACGCCCTTTTTCATTCGATGATTTTACAGGTCAAGAGCAAGTTTTGGATAATTTGAAAGTTTTCGTTGAGGCTGCAAATCTTCGTTCCGAAGCTTTAGATCATACTCTTTTTCATGGTCCACCTGGATTAGGGAAAACTACCCTAGCCAATATTCTTGCCAGTGAATTGGGTGTTGGTATTAAAATTACTTCAGGACCAGTGCTTGATAAACCTGGTGATTTGGCAGGTTTATTAACCAATTTAGAAGAACGAGATGTCTTATTTATTGATGAAATTCATCGATTAAGCCCAATTGTAGAAGAATATCTTTATTCCGCAATGGAAGATTTCAAAATTGACATCATGATTGAGTCTGGTCCTAATGCACGTACGGTTCAAATCAACTTAAATCCTTTTACGCTCGTTGGAGCCACTACAAGGTCGGGTTTATTAACCGCACCTATGCGTGCTCGTTTTGGTATTCAAAGTCGTTTACAATATTACAACACAGAACTACTCACAACTATTGTTCAGCGTAGTTCGTCCATTTTAAAAATGCCAATTACTATGGAAGCCGCCATTGAAATTGCTGGTAGGAGTAGAGGTACGCCGCGTATAGCAAATGCATTATTACGTAGAGTTCGCGATTTTGCTCAAATTAAAGGAAATGGTAGTATTGATATAGAAATCGCAAGATTTTCTTTAAAGGCACTTAATGTCGATGCACATGGGCTTGACGAAATGGACAATAAAATATTAATCACAATAATTGATAAGTTTAAAGGAGGTCCTGTTGGTTTGTCAACTTTGGCAACAGCCGTTTCTGAAAGTGCGGAAACAATTGAGGAGGTTTACGAGCCTTTTTTAATTCAAGAAGGGTTTATTATGCGTACACCTAGAGGTAGGGAGGTTACCGAAAAAGCCTACTTTCATCTTGGCAAAATTAAATCTACTCAAGGAGGTTTATTTTAAATTGATACATAATAAATTCAAATATTCACAACTTATTAAAACCGAGGCCAAACGTCTTGGTTTTCTGTCTTGTGGTATTTCTAAAGCTGAATTTTTAGAACAAGAAGCTCCCCGTTTGGAACATTGGTTGAATCAAAATTACCAAGGGAAAATGTCCTATATGGAAAATCATTTTGACAAACGATTAAATCCTACTTTACTCGTTGACGATGCTAAAAGTGTGATTTCATTATTGTTTAACTATTATCCTAATCAAGTTCAAGTTGACAACACTTTTAAAATTTCGAAATATGCTTATGGCAACGACTACCATCACGTAATTAAAGATAAGCTTAAAGAGTTAGTGCATACTATTCAGTCAGAAATAGGAGAAGTTTCAGGTCGTGCCTTTGTTGACTCGGCACCTGTACTAGATAAAGCTTGGGCAGCTAAAAGTGGTTTAGGATGGGTAGGAAAAAACGCCAATTTGATTACCCAAAAAGTGGGCTCTTTTTATTTTATTGCCGAATTAATTATTGATTTAGAATTAGATTATGATAATCCAACAACTGATCATTGTGGCACTTGTACCGCTTGTATTGACGCTTGTCCTACCAATGCAATTGTAGCTCCTTATCAAGTAGATGGAAGTAAATGCATTTCTTATTTCACAATTGAATTGAAAGACGCCATTCCAACAGAAATGAAAGGTAAGTTTGATGATTGGATTTTTGGCTGTGATATTTGCCAAGATGTATGCCCATGGAATCGATTTTCTAAACCTCATTCTGAACCTAAATTTCAGCCTGCTGATATGTTGCATTACAGTAAAAATGATTGGACTGAAATTTCAGAAGATGTTTTTAAATCAATTTTTAAAGATTCTCCTCTTAAAAGAACTAAGTTTGAAGGACTTAAACGCAACATTTCTTTTTTAAATTCTTCAAAATAATATGTATATAAATTTACCAAAAAAAATCAAAAAGTTGTGAAATGACAACTTTTTTAAAAATGACTTTTTTTAATTTTGCAAATTAATTTTTAGTTTAATTCAAAGATGTCAGCAAGTCAAAAATTTACAGAAGTTTTATTCTCATTAAGTTTAATTTTATTTATTATTGCTTTAACAAGCATTAATATCTCTAACCCTATCTATTCAGCAAATAAATTATCCTATTTTGAAATTTCAGCTGCTACTTTCTTACTGTTTATTGCTTTAATTAGAAAATTCCGAAATATCCGAACTAAAATGTAATTAATTATTTTTTCCTTTTTTTGTTTTACTTAAAATAGTTCAATTAATTTACTACTTTTACATTATAAATTTAATCTAATGCAAAAGTTAATTTCATATCCAATATCAATAATTTATTATTTGTTTTTTGGTCTATTTCTTGTATTATTTCATCCCATTCAATGGATTTGTTTTAATGTATTTGGTTATCAAGCCCACAAAAAAAGTGTTGATTATTTAAACTTTTTCTTAGTTAAATGTACCAATATTTTAGGAACCAGATATCATTTCAAAAACATTGATAAAATTCCTAAAAACGCACCTTTAATTTTCGTTGCAAATCACCAAAGTATGTACGATATTATTGGGATGATTTGGTTTCTTCGTAAATTTCATCCAAAGTTTGTAAGTAAAAAAGAACTCGGAAAAGGTATTCCAAGTGTTTCCTATAATTTACGAAACGGTGGTTCTGTTTTAATTGACAGAAAAGAACCCAAACAGGCTATTCCAGCCATAAAAGAACTTTCTGAATACATCGAAAAAAATATAAGAACTGCCGTAATTTTCCCAGAAGGAACCAGAAGTAAAACAGGAAAACCCAAAGAATTTGCTCAAAGTGGGTTAAAAATTTTATGCAAATATGCACCTAATGCATTTGTTGTGCCAATTTCTATAAATAATTCGTGGAAAATGGTTAAATTTGGTGCGTTTCCTATGGGGCTTGGTAATAAATTAGAATTTATAATTCACGATCCTATAGCTGTTAGTGATTTTTCTTTTGAAGAAATGATGGAGAAAACGGAGAAAGCAGTCAAAGATGCTATTATTATTAATTAACGAGATTGCAAAATCTCCATCAAAATAAATAAAATGTCATTACAAAACATCAGACTAGAAGTAATGCAATTTCTAGAAAAAAATGTCGATTCGTTTATAGATCAATTCCTAATACCAGTTGAAAAAATTTGGCAACCATCCGATTTTTTACCTGATTCTCAATCTGAATCTTTTTTTGATGAAGTAAAAGAATTACAAGAAATAGCTAAAGACTTACCTTACGATTTTTGGGTAGCAATGGTAGGTGACACAATCACTGAAGAAGCTTTGCCAACCTACGAATCTTGGCTGATGGAAGTTGAAGGGGTTGATAATTTGGAACGAAATGGATGGTCAAGATGGATTAGACAATGGACGGGCGAAGAAAACCGTCACGGTGATTTGTTGAGCAAATATTTATACCTATCGGGAAGAGTAAACATGAAAGAAGTTGAAATCACCACCCAACACTTAATCAACGATGGATTTGATATTGGTACAGGTCGTGACCCCTACAAAAACTTTGTTTACACCAGTTTTCAAGAACTAGCAACCTACGTTTCGCACAACAGAGTTTCGCAAATAGCAAAACAATTTGGCGATGTAAAACTCTCAAAAGCCTGTAAAATTATTGCTGGCGACGAAATGCGTCACCACCAAGCGTACAGCGAATTTGTAAATCAAATTTTTAAAGTTGATCCTTCTCAAATGATGCTTGCTTTTCAATACATGATGAAACAAAAGATAACCATGCCAGCTCATTTCTTGAGAGAATCGGGTCAAAAAATAAGCACAGCTTTCGAAGAATTTTCAAATTCAGCACAAAAATTAGGCGTTTATACCGCCAACGATTATGTTGATATCATGCAAAAATTAATTGACAAATGGGAAATCGATAAAATTTCAAACCTAACCGACGAAGCAGAAAAAGCACGTGACTATCTTATGAAATTACCAAGTAGAATGGCAAAAATTTCCGAAAGATTAGTCCTTCCAGACGAAAATTATATTTTCAAATGGGTACAACCAGCACTAGTAAAATAAATTCAAAATCCTCCCGAAAGTGAGGATTTTTTTAAAAATATGGACCTCATTCAAAACACAATAAAATTTGTACAGCAACAACTAGCTAATGCCGAAGGCGGTCACGACTGGTTTCACATAGAACGAGTGTACAAAAACGCACTCCTCATTGCCCAGACAGAACCCTGCAACCTACAAACCGTTCAACTTGCAGCCTTGTTGCACGACATTGCCGACAGCAAGTTTCACAACGGCGACGAAACCATAGGTCCCACCATTGCACGCACATTTCTAGAACAGCAACATGTAAACCCTGATATAACCAATCACGTGGTTTCCATCATAGAAAACATCTCGTTCAAAGGTGGTAATTTCACCAAAAACTTCCATTCCAACGAACTAGATATAGTCCAAGATGCCGACCGCCTAGACGCCATTGGTGCCATCGGTATTGCCCGAACCTTTAACTACGGAGGCTTCAAAAACCGAGCTATTTACAACCCAGCAATCCTTCCAAACCTTGCCATGACCAAAGAAGAATACAAAAATAGCGATGCTCCAACCATCAACCATTTTTACGAAAAACTTCTCCTGCTCAAAGACAAAATGAACACCCCAACAGCAAAACAAATAGCCCAAAAACGCCACGATTTTATGCAAATCTTCCTTGAGCAATTCTATGCAGAGTGGCAGGGAATACAATAATTTTTTATTAGAAGCACACAATACCGTTCCAAAAGGCGTTTAGTCCCGCTATCGCCTTTATCTCCCTTGCCCTACGGGACTGCGGGAGGATATCGGCTCTATCGGGGCTAGAGTAGATATGTAGTTTTTCAGTTGAGTTATTGTTTTGTTTCAAGTTTGTTTTGTTTCACGTTTCAAGTTAAAAACCCTGTTAGCATTTTAACGCTAACAGGGTTTGAAAATTAAATAGTTTTAAAACCACAACTTTTTAGAGTTGTGGTTGTTGGTTTTTATTATTGCTGCGAGGTCAGGAGACCATCACAGAGCTTCACAGCACTAGTGAACTCTTCGGGGAGATGGTGCACGAATCCTTTCGTGTTCCAAATAAATATAAAAAATCTATCTAAATAATTTATAATTTTTTTTAATATCATCACAATTTCTAGCGGAGCTAAAATATTAATCTTCAAGTAAAGAAAAATTCTTATTTTTTTATGGATTACTATAAATATACTCCACTTTTTGTTTTATAAATCAATTGGTTTTCAACAAGCTCGATAGAGCAGGTTTGCAACCGGTACATCTAGTTTTTTTTTAATTTTCAAATTTAATTTTCACCCATTTTTAATACCTCAATAAAGATATAAGGAGCAAGAATAATACTTATGGAATTGCAAAAAAAAGAATACTCTAGAAATAATTGATAAGCATCTGTAATAAGTAAGCTTAAAAAAATTGAAATAAAAATAAACACAATTAAATTAATTACAGCCTTTGATGACGGCTTCGAAAAATCAAACTTTAAATATATTAAAAATAACGCCCAATAGTAATAAATTAATCTAAAAATATTTAATGTAATTATATATTTAAGCTTTCCATCAATCTCACTTTTATATACAGCATAAGGTAAATATAATAAAGTAGCTATTACAACTTCAATCATCCATAAACTGAATAAATATTTTAAAGTAGATAATACTTTATCAATTTTAAACATTTTTTATTTTTTTTACTAAATTATATCAAACCACACTTACTCAAACACCGCTTTTCTTTTTTCTAAAAAGGCAGTAGTTCCTTCTTTAAAATCGTTGGTGCCAAAACATTTACCAAAATTGGTTATTTCTACTTCAAATCCGTTGGTTCCGTCCGCAAAATTGGCATTGATGCTTTCTATAGCGGTAGCAATTGCTTTAGGAGAATTTTTGATGATTTTGGTTGCAATACTATTGGCAAAATCAATCAATTCAGCTTGTGGCACCACATGATTCACTAGTCCGTAGCTTAATGCAGTTGGTGCATCTATCATGCCAGCTGTCATAATCATTTCCATCGCACGTCCTTTGCCTACCAATTGAGGTAATCTTTGGGTGCCTCCATATCCTGGTATTACGCCTAACGATACCTCGGGCAAGCCCATTTTGGCATTGTCAGATGCAATTCGGAAATGGCATGCCATGGCAAGTTCGAGTCCGCCACCAAGGGCAAACCCGTTAACGCAAGCAATAACCGGTTTTGATAAATTTTCTATAAAATCGAATAGGTTTTTTTGTCCCTTTGCAGCAAGTTCGGTGCCTTGTTGTACCGAGAAATTGGCAAATTCTGATATGTCAGCTCCTGCAACAAATGCTTTTTCGCCTTCGCCCGTTAGGACGATTACACGTATAGAAGTGTCTTCATTTAAGGTTGTAAATGCGGTATGCAATTCCTGAATAGTTGCTTGGTTAAGCGCATTGAGTTTGCTTGGACGATTAATGGTTATTTGTCCAATTTGATTTTGTGATGCCACAATAATGTTTTCGAAATTCATATTTTATAGATTTTTTAGTTCAAACTATTTGTGATTTTTTCAAACTCAACAACTTTCAATTTCCTAATTAGTAAAATTAAGGCAATCGGTTTTTTTTAACCACTAGTTTGATGATTTTTAGAATACAAAAATTATAAATTTATTCAAATTGTATTTAAGAGTTCATTAAACTTTCAATTTCATCTGCTTCAATTGGAATATTTCGCATCAAATTAAATGGTTCACCACTTTGTTGTACTACTAAGTTGTCCTCTAATCTTATACCAAATCCTTCTTCCGGAATATAAATTCCTGGCTCAACGGTAAATACCATATTGGCTTTAATAGGCTCATGAAGCAATCCATAATCGTGAGTGTCAAGTCCTAAATGGTGCGATGTGCCGTGCATAAAGTACTTTTTGTAAGCAGGCCAATCTGGATTTTCGTTTTGCACATCGGCTTTGTCAATTAATCCTAAATGTAAAAGTTCGGAAGTCATTATTTTACCAACTTCCACATGATATTGTTTCCATAAAGTTCCTGGAGTCAATAGTTTTGAAGCCTCGTTTTTTACTCTTAAAACGGCATTGTAAACTGCTTTTTGTCGGTCGGTAAAACGTCCCGAAACTGGCACTATTCGGGTCATGTCGCTTGAATAATTTGCATATTCGGCAGCTACATCCAAAAGTAGTAAATCGCCTGCATGACATTGTTGATTGTTTTCAATATAATGTAGCACATTGGCATTGTTACCTGATGCAATTATAGGTGTGTAAGCAAAACCTTTTGATCGGTTTCTTAAAAATTCATGAGCAAATTCAGCTTCAATTTCGTATTCCATCACTGATGGTTTTACAAACTGTAAAATTCTTCGGTACCCTTTTTCAGTAATTTCACACGCTTTTTGAATTAAATCAATTTCTTCACTTTCTTTAACTGATCGTAAGCGCTGCAATATTGGATTTGATTTTTCAACTTTATGAGCTGGGTAATTTTCTTTCCACCATTTTACAAATCGCGCTTCACGAGTTTCAGTTTCAATAACAGCTCGGTAATGTTCGTTTGTGTTAATATACATAGTTTCGGCGTAAGCCATAATTTCCTTCAACGTTTTATGAAAATCTTGGAGCCAAATCACCGATTTAATTCCTGAAACTTCAAAAGCCCGATCTTTGGTCAGTTTTTCTCCTTCCCAAACTGCAATGTGCTCGTTGGTTTCTTTTAGAAAAAGAATTTCTTTTAAATGTTGGTAAGGTGCATCTGGAAAAAGCACCAAAATACTTTCTTCTTGATCAATACCACTAAGATAAAAAATGTCTCGGTGTTGCGAAAAAGGCAAAGTACTGTCTGCCGATACTGGGTAAATATCGTTAGAATTAAATACAGCTACACTGTTTGGTTTCATTTGAGCAATAAATTTTGCTCGGTTTTTAATAAATAAATCCTTATCGATTTGATGGTATTTCATAAAAATAATAATTAAAAATAATTAAAAATGAGACGGCAAATAACACTATTTTTTTTGAAAATACTACGTGTTTTGACTTCAAAGTTCAAATGTAAAAAAAATACTACGCGGTTTTCATCTTTTTCAAAAAAAAGTTTTTCAAAGTAAATTAAAAACACTATTTTTATAAAAAATAAGAACATGAAAATTCACATTATAGCTATAATTTTTGTCCTTGTATTACAAGCAAATGCACAGGATAAAAAGGCCTATCAATTATTTGATGCAAATGGTAAAATAACAACTTACAAAAAATTAGTTGAACGTGCATCGAAAACAAATATCGTACTTTTTGGCGAATACCACAACAATTCTATTTCTCATTGGCTTCAGTTAGAACTCACAACTGATGTAGCTCAAAATAATAAAGTTGTTTTGGGTGCGGAAATGTTGGAAGCTGATAACCAAAAACAAGTTGATCAATATTTGAGGGGCGAAATTAATCAAAAGCAGTTGGATTCAACAGCTCGACTTTGGAAAAACTATGAAACAGATTATAAACCATTGGTTGATTTTGCAAAAGATAAAAGTATCCCGTTTATTGCTACAAATATTCCCAGACGATACGCATCAATGGTGTCCAAAAAAGGATTTGAAACGTTAAATGCACTTACTGATGAAGAAAAAACATGGATAGCACCTTTGCCAATACCTTATGATGCCTCATTGCCGGGCTATGTTGCCATGATGAAAATGATGGGCGATCATGCTAGTGAAAATATGCCAAAAGCACAGGCTATTAAAGATGCTACAATGGCTTATTTTATATTTAAAAATTTGCAGTCCGATGGCGTATTTATTCATTTTAATGGAACTTTTCATTCAGATAATTTTGATGGTATAAATTGGTATTTAAAAAAGTACCTTCCAACGGTTGAAATTGTTACCATTGCAACAGTTGAACAAGCTGATTTGAACACACTTGAAGCTGAACATTTAAAAAAAGCCGATTTTATTCTGGTGGTAGATCAAGATGTTACTAAAACGTATTGATTTTGTTTAACGTTTAAACTGGAAAATGTTATTTGTAACATGTTGAAAATCAACGAGTGTTAAATTCACTTTAAATTGATTATAAATTAGATCGCAAAGGTTGTAATTATTGTCAAATAAGTGTATTTTTGTTTGATTTTTTTAAACAAATTATTTAATCTTATGGCAAAATCTGCATTTTTAAAGTCATCTATAGCAAAAAAGTATTGGATGGCTCTTACAGGTTTATTTTTATGCTTGTTCCTATCAGGACATTTAGCAGGAAATCTTCAATTAATTTTTAGCGATGCAAAACATTTTAATGAGTATGCGTTGTTTATGACAAGTAATCCTGCCGTAAAAATTTTATCTTATTTAACGTACATTTCTATATTATTCCACGCTTTTGATGGGATTTTATTGACTATTCAAAACAAAAAAGCTAGACCAATTGGTTATGCAAAAACAGACGGCTCATCAAGTTCAGTTTCGTCAAGAAACATGGCAGTCTTAGGTACCATCATTCTTGTGTTTATTGTAACACACATGGTTAATTTTTGGGCAGTAATGCATTTTGACAAAAACATTCCGTTAATGACAAAAATTATTGAAGTTCAAGGGAATAAGCAAGTTTTTTATGTTGGAAGCCAAGCAGGACAGTTTTTTCCTATCGAACAAGTTGCCAAAGAAACCGACAAAGTTGAGCCAGGTGCAATGCCAAAACAGTTTATTATCAAAAACAGAACTGAATTGTATTATAATCAAGTTGATGTTAAAGTAGCTGATTTGTACAAAGACTTACACAAACTTACTATTGATTTTTTCAAACATCCAAAAACTGGTTTAATTGCAACCATTTTATATGTCCTTGCAATGTTTACTTTGGCATTCCACTTATTACATGGTTTTCAAAGTGCATTCCAATCATTAGGTTTGAATAATCCTAAATATACTCCAGCGATTAAAAAATTTGGAGCAGCATTTGCAATTATTGTTCCGCTATTATTTGCAATTATTCCAGTTTACATTCACTTTTTCTTAAAATAATCAACATCAGAAAATATTATGAAGTTAGATTCTAAAATACCAGAAGGTCACATTTCACAGAAATGGACTGATTACAAAGACCATTTAAAATTAGTTGCTCCAAACAATAGACCAAAAATTGATATTATTGTTGTAGGAACTGGTTTGGCAGGTTCGTCTGCTGCTGCTTCTCTTGCAGAAATGGGCTATAATGTAAAAGCATTTTGTTTCCAAGATTCACCACGTCGTGCGCACTCTATTGCAGCACAGGGAGGAATCAATGCAGCAAAAAACTATCAAAACGACGGGGACAGTACTTTTCGTTTGTTTTATGATACTATTAAAGGTGGTGATTACAGAGCTCGTGAGGCTAACGTTCACCGTTTAGCAGAAGTGTCTGGAAATATTATTGACCAATGTGTGGCGCAAGGAGTTCCTTTCGCAAGAGACTACGGCGGAATGTTAGACAACCGTTCTTTTGGAGGAACGCAAGTACAACGTACCTTTTATGCTGCTGGTCAAACAGGACAACAATTATTATTAGGAGCTTATTCAGCTTTATCTCGTCAAACAGGTTTAGGACGTGTTAAAATGTATAGCCGTCACGAAATGTTAGACCTAGTTAAAGTAGATGGAAAAGCCCGCGGAATTATAGCTCGTAACTTGGTTACAGGAGAAATCGAAAGACATTCAGCTCATGCAGTAGTAATTGCTTCAGGAGGGTATGGAAACGTTTATTTCCTTTCTACTAATGCCATGGGAAGTAACGTTACAGCAGGTTGGAAAGTGCACAAACAAGGGGCATTGTTCGCCAATCCTTGTTTTGTTCAAATTCACCCAACGTGTATTCCTGTTCATGGTACCAACCAAGCTAAATTGACTTTGATGTCGGAGTCGTTAAGAAACTCTGGACGTATCTGGGTTCCTAAGAAAAAAGAAGATGCAGAGGCAATTCGCGATGGAAAATTAAAACCAACTCAATTATCTGAAGAAGAAAGAGATTATTTCTTAGAAAGAAAATACCCTGCTTTTGGAAACTTAGTTCCTCGTGATGTAGCGTCAAGAGCTGCAAAAGAAGTATGTGACGAAGGTAAAGGAATTGAGGCTAACGATACTAACGAAGGCGTTTATTTGGATTTCTCATCTGAGATTCAATCTAAAGGAAAACAAGCGGCTTTCGCCAAAGGAAATCATCATCCAACAGCAGAAGAAATCACTGCTTTAGGAAAAGAATGGTTGAAAGAAAAGTACGGTAACTTGTTTACCATGTACCAAAAAATCACCGACGAAAATCCGTATGAAACGCCAATGAAAATCTATCCAGCAGTGCATTACACTATGGGGGGTGTTTGGGTGGATTACAACTTACAATCTACTATTCCAGGATGTTTCGTTGCAGGAGAAGCTAACTTCTCTGATCACGGAGCGAATCGTTTAGGAGCTTCGGCTTTGATGCAAGGTTTGGCTGATGGATATTTCGTATTGCCTTATACTATATCTAACTATTTAGCAGATGATATTCGTACAGGAAAAATTTCAACCGATTTACCAGAATTTGCGGAAGCAGAAAACAGAGTTAAAGACACCATCAACCAATTCTTAAACAATAAAGGTTCTAAATCAGTGGATCATTTCCACAAACGTTTGGGATTGATTATGTGGAACAAAGTGGGTATGGGCAGAAACGAAGCAGGTTTGAAACAAGCAATCGAAGAAATTGCTGCTTTGAAAGCGGAATTCTACAAAGAAGTAAACGTTCCTGGTAGCGCCGATGAATTGAATCCACAATTAGAAAAAGCACTTCGTGTAGCTGACTTTATCGACTTGGGTCAATTGATGGCAATGGATGCTTTACAACGTAATGAATCTTGTGGAGGTCACTTCCGTGAAGAATACCAAGATGCAGAGGGTGAAACACTTCGTGATGATGAAAACTTCTCATTTGTTGGTGCTTGGGAATACAAAGGTGATGACATCACTCAGGCCGAGCTTCATAAAGAAGAATTGAAATACGAGTTTATCAAAATTGCAGCGCGTAATTACAAGTAATTAGGCATTAAATCCTTAAAATGGCTACCATAGTTGAAAATATCGAATCTAAAAAAAGATTTGTTTTAATCGGGTCTAGTTTTTCGTATTTTAAAGAAGTTACAGAAAATAGGTTTTTTAAATTTTTAAGAAATACAGAACAAGGAGAATTTGAAGTAATAACAATTTCTAACGAAAAAGGAGAAATTTTATTTAAAAACGCAGATGAATTCAAAGTAGTTGAGATAGATGGGAAACCAATATCCGAGATTTTAAGATGGCAACAATAATAACATATTGATAATAAAAACAAAATTATGTCTTCAGCAAAAAACATCAACATAACCCTTAAAATTTGGCGTCAAAAAGACTCTAAAGCAAAAGGACAATTAGAAACTTACAAATTAAATGAAGTTTCTACAGCAAGTTCATTCTTGGAAATGTTAGACCAATTGAACGAGCAATTAATTAACGAAGGAACAGAACCAATCGCATTTGATCACGACTGTCGTGAAGGAATTTGCGGAATGTGTTCATTATTCATCAACGGACGTGCGCACGGACCAGATACTGGAGTAACAACTTGTCAATTGCACATGCGAATGTTCAAGGATGGCGACACAATCTTTGTTGAACCATGGAGAAGTAGAGCCTTCCCAGTAATCAAAGATTTAGTAGTGGACAGAAGCGCCTTCGACAGAATCCAACAAGCAGGAGGTTTCGTGTCGGTTAACACTTCAGGAAACACTATTGACGCTAATGCTACTCCAATCGCAAAAGACGATGCTGACAAAGCTTTTGAAGCCGCAGCTTGTATTGGTTGTGGAGCTTGTGTAGCTACTTGTAAAAACGGATCAGCTATGTTATTTGTTGGTGCAAAAGTATCTCAATATGCTTTGTTACCACAAGGTAAAGTTGAGGCAACCACTCGTGTATTAAACATGGTGCGCCAAATGGACGAAGAAGGTTTCGGAAACTGTACCAATACTGGAGCTTGCGAAGTAGAATGTCCAAAAGGAATTTCACTTGAAAACATCGCCCGCATGAACAGAGAATATCTAGTAGCAAGCGTAATTTAATTAAAAACGCTTCAAAATAACTAAAAACGCATTCCGAAAAGGGATGCGTTTTTTTATTTGGGCATGCCCTTGTTGCAGTTCATTTATCCTAAATACACCAAATACGTAAGCAACAAGGTCGGGCTTTTCGTTCCAAGTCCTCGCAACCTTCCGCTGTCGCTACAGGCTGCTGTGGGCTTTCCACTGCAATCCCTCATGCAAACTAGTTTTCAAAACAAAAATTTCTACAACCAATCCATCGGTTTTTTCAAAACATCAAGTAACTTCTCTTCCTCACTTCCTAGTTCGGGTTGATGGTCGTACACCCATTGCACATGTGGCGGCAAACTCATCAATATCGATTCAATTCTTCCGTTGGTTTTTAAACCAAACAAAGTGCCTTTATCATGAACCAAATTAAATTCAACATAACGACCCCGGCGAATTTCTTGCCATGTTTTTTGTGCTGCAGTATAAGGCAAGTCTTTTCTTTTTTCCACAATTGGCAAATAAGCTTCAAGGAATGAATTTCCAACTTCAGTAACAAAGTTGTACCAATCCTCCATTTTCATTGTGTCAGATTCTTTCAAATAATCGAAAAACAAACCGCCAATTCCGCGCGCTTCATTTCTATGTGCGTTCCAAAAATAGGTATCGCATTGTTTTTTGTATTTCGGATAAAAATCAGGATTATGTTTGTCGCAAGCCGTTTTACAGGTTTGATGAAAATGAACCGCATCTTCTTTAAACAAATAATAGGGCGTTAAATCTTGACCGCCACCAAACCAGCTGTTGATTACGTTTCCGTTATCATCATACATTTCAAAATAACGCCAATTCGCATGAACGGTTGGCACCATTGGGTTTTTTGGATGAATCACCAAACTCAATCCGCAAGCAAAGAAATCGGCTTCACCAACGTTGAACATTTTCTGCATAGCATCTGGTAATTTTCCGTGTACTGCTGAAATATTTACGCCACCTTTTTCAAAAACTTTTCCGTTTTCAATTACGCGCGTCCTTCCGCCACCGCCTTCTGGTCTGTCCCATAGATCTTCTCGGAATTTGGCAACTCCGTCTATTTCTTCTAAACCTTTACAGATTTGATCTTGAAGGTTTTGTATGTATTGGTAAAATTGGTCTTTCATTTTAAATAGCTTTTAGCTATGCGTTCAGCCGCTTGACGACAGTTGTGCGTAGTTCTTGTTATTTTTTCTTACAATATATCTTACTGTCTTTAAGTTTAAATCCAACACTTGAATATAAATTTATTGCAGCCAATCTATGATCTTCAGTAAAAAGCAGTATTTCAGAAAGTTCTTTTTCTTCACCTACTTGAACTAATAAATTAATTAATTTTCTTCCTACTCCTTTTCCACGAGAAGCGGAGTCTACAACTACATCTTCAATCCAACCCTTATTTCCAGATATAACTTTGTAAGTACACATTAATGCAATTCCAATTATTTTATTATTATTCTCACAATATGCAATTGTAATTTGGTTTTTCTCATTCAATATTTCTTCAAGATCTAACTGAATTTTATTTGGACTTAATTGACGAAATAATTCAGAAACTTGCTCTTTAATGTCTATATTTAAATTATTTTTGTCTAAAATAGCTGTTTTCATTTCTTTTAAAGTGTTTTAAACAATACAGTTTTATTGAGTTATAATTTTTAGAATTACGTACAACTATCGTCAGCTTATTTATTGTATTCTTTAACGGCTTCCACAAAAGCCTTCGCGTGATCCACAGGAATATTTGGTAAAATTCCGTGACCTAAGTTGACAATGTAATTGTCTTTTCCGAATTCGTCTATAAATTGATGTAACATTTTTTTGATGGAACCGATTGAATTAAACGGAAAAGTTGTTCTGTATCAGCAACGTCGGTTAATCGCATTTTCCCATCTTCGGCTTGCAATTTCAACTGTCCGATTTTATCGGACACTTCACTTCCTTCTTTTTGTAATTTAGTTTTTAAATCACTCCAATATTTTCTTGGTCTATCATTTTCAATTAGAACATGTAAGACATCAACAATAGAGAAAAACCATTTCTCTTCTTCTTCGCTCCAAACAGAACGAATTTGCTTTTGTTCAAATAGTTTTATTGCGGTTTCTTTGGTCATAGTGATGCAATTTTATAATGAGTCAAATAAGTTATTAGATTTAATGGTGTTTGCTATATAGCTTCAGAATTAACTTCTATTTTTTAAAAGATACTCATATACAAATTGAACTGCATCTTTTTCAGATATAAAATGTTTTAAATCTGTTCTATTGCCTTTTTCATCATTAGAATACCAAATGAATAAACCATAAACATCTTCTAATCCTTCACCTTCATCAGTTACATATCTGTTATTTCTGTTATTTGGCAGGAAAATATTTTTGATATTATTTTCTATCATCCAATTTTCAAGTTCTAATAAATTTTGCATTATTTTAATATCATTAATATTTATACTCCTTCACCGCCTCAACAAACGCTTTCGCATGATCCACAGGAATATTCGGTAAAATTCCGTGACCAAGATTAACGATGTAATTATCTTTGCCAAATTCATCAATCATTTCATGAACCATTTTTTTGATGGTTGGTATTGGTGACAACAAACGACTCGGGTCAAAATTCCCTTGTAACGTAATGTTTCCTCCTGTTAAATAGCGTGCATTTCTTGGTGAACACGTCCAATCTACTCCTAAAGCTGATGCTTTTGATTTTGCCATTTCGCCTAAAGCAAACCAACAGCCTTTTCCGAAAACAATTACTTTAGTGTCGTCAGCCAAAGCTTCTACAATTTGGTTGATGTACTGCCAAGAAAATTCTTGATAATCTACCGGAGACAACATGCCTCCCCAAGAATCGAAAATCTGAATGGCATTACAACCTGCTTTTACTTTTTCTTTCAAATATAAAATTGTCGTATCTGTAATTTTTTGTAATAAAACGTGTGCTGCTACTGGATTTGAAAAACAAAATCCTTTAGCCGTATCAAAACTTTTAGAGCCTTTTCCTTCTACGGCATAACAAAAAATTGTCCAGGGTGAACCTGCAAAACCTATCAATGGCACTTCATCGTTCAACATTTGTTTGGTCAATTTGATGGCATCAAAAACATAGCCTAAAGTTTCATTCACATCTGGAACGAACACTTTTTCTACATCTTGTGAAGTACGAATTGGATTTGGAATTATCGGCCCCAAATTATCTTTCAATTCTACGTGAATCCCCATCGCTCTTGGCACGACCAAAATATCTGAAAATAAAATCGCAGCATCTGGTTTCACAATTCGAATCGGTTGCACGGTGATTTCAGCTGCTAATTCTGGTGTTTCGCAACGCGTAAAAAAATCGTATTTGTCACGCAAAGCTCTGAATTCTGGTAAATATCGTCCCGCTTGACGCATCATCCACACGGGTGGACGTTCTACAGATTCGTTATTTAAGGCACGTAGGAATAAATCGTTTTTAAGCCCCCTAACCCCCGAAGGGGGAACTTGAGTGTCGTTAGTGTTCATTTTATTAATTTTTTTAAAACTTTTAATTTAGTGTTTTTTTAAGCTTTCCAAATTCCCCCTATGGGGGTTATGGGGCTTTATAATATTCTATAACTTGTTCAATTACGTTTTCAACACTTGGTTGATATGCTGTTTTTATATTTTTAATTTTAGTTTCTGACAATACCGCTCTTAAAGCATCTGCTGTTGTATTTCCGATACAAAATAATTTTTCGTTGCCAAGTGTGTTTTTTTTCAAATAACTGGTTACGGCAGAAGGACTGAAAAACAAAATTCCATCTACTTTATCTGAAATTTTATGTGGTGTTAAAGTTGTATCATACACTTTTATTTCATTAAACTTGATTTGGTTTTCACTTAATATTTCTGGCAACGTATTTTTACGAAGATTTCCACTAAAAAACGTAAAACTTTCATCTGCATACACTAGGGTAATAATTTCGGCTAAATCTTCGGCGTAACCTGTGTAAGCGTCAACTGTAAAACCATTTTTGTTCAATAATTCTTTGGTTTTTAATCCGACACAAAAAACGGTTCTTTGCTTTATTTCGTCAATTTTTGTATGTTTTAAAATACTCAAAACGGCATTTTGACTCGTGAAAATTAAGTTTTTATTCAGATTTTTGATTTCGAAAGAAGCATTTTCTGTTTTAATAAAATCGGCTTCAATAACTTGAATAGTTGCTTTAACTAATTCTTGTTTTTGAATTGGTGAAAGTGTTTTGGTAGAAAGTATTGTGGTTTGATTTGTCATGATTTGAGATAAAAAACGGTGTCAATAAAATATAAAACTCCGTCTTTGGTTAATACGTTTTCATCGTGTAAGTCCTCTAAAATAATTCCTAATTCAGAATTAAAATAATCGTGATTTCTTGTATTTACAAATGCGTTTTCCAACATAAATTCAGCTACTTTTTCCAAATCTGTTAGTTCATTAGCTGTTACAAATGGTTGTTCTAACAAAGCATAGAAAATTTCATCAATCAAACAAAAACCAACTAAAGTATAGGTTGTGTCAGGGAAAAAATAATTATTAAGCTGTAAATTAATTAAGTAATCTTGCCAAGATTCATAATATATAGCATCATTAAGTTTAAAAACTGTTGTGTTATTTTTAATATACACTTTTTGCTCAGCTCCTTCCGAAACAAATAAATCAAAATTTACTTTTTCGTTTACCCAAAGGTTGTTTCGGTCACAAAATTCAATTAATTTCTTAGTTTCTTCTTGTTTGTATTGCTTGTCTTTTTTAACCAAAGCGCTTGCTCTTTCGCTTGTTCTAAGGTAATCGGCAATTGTTCGGATAAGAGTTTTTTGGCTATTTCCGCTCTTTCCGTAAATGATATTTTGGATTTCATCTTTTATAGCTTTATAATTCATCAAAGATACTATTTTTTTATTTCGTTTTTAATGGATAACATTATGGATTTACCACCATTACTCAAAATTTCTTGAGCGGTATGAAATCCTAATTTTTTCCATTCCGAAACAGCTACGGTTTTTGTAACTTCTAATTTTTGTTTTCCGTCTATTGATAATAAAACACCTGTAAAATCAATTACATCTTCTTTTTCATTATACGTAGCAATTGCTCCAATTGGTGCGGTACAACCTCCCTCTAAAGTTCTTAAAAACTGACGTTCTATATATGTACAAATTTCTGTTTCAATATGATTTAATTGCGAAACGGCATCTAAAGAAAAGAAATCATCTGCATTACACACCACTACCATAGCGCCTTGAGCGGGTGCTGGAATCATCCAATCCAAAATAATTGCTTTTTCGGGTTTTAAGTTGATGCGTTCCAAGCCTGCTTCCGCAAAAATAGCGCCGCTCCAAGTGTCTGAATCAGCGACTTTTTGCATTCGGGTATTCACGTTTCCACGAATGTCATCTATAGTATGGGATGGATATTTGTGCAGCCAACTTGCTTTTCTTCGTAAGCTACTGCTCGCAATTGTACGATTTTCTTCGGTTAAAAAATCTAAATTTTCTTTATAAACCAAAATATCAAATGCTGAAGCTCTTTCCAAAACGGCACCTTGTACAATTCCGGTAGGCAATAATGTTGGCACATCTTTCATAGAATGTACTGCAATGTCAATTTTACCTTGAATCATTGCTACATCTAAGGTCTTTGTAAAAATTCCGGTGATTCCTAATTCGTATAATGGTTTGTCTAAAACAATATCTCCTTCAGATTTTACAGCGATAATCTCCGTTTTGTAACCCAAATCATTCAACTGTTTTTCAACTGTTTTAGCTTGCCAAAGAGCTAATTCGCTATCGCGCGTTCCTATTCGTATAGGCTTACTAGCCCCCGAAGATGGGAAAGTTGACGTATTATTTTTATTGCTCATTAAATTCTTTTTTAGGAATTCCCCCTTTGGGGGTTAGGGGGCTTATTTGAAAAACTTTATTAATCCATTCTACACTTTCGTCCACAACGGTGTTGTCGTCTTTTAAATGATTGGCAAAATGACTGGTTATTTTTTGAATTAATTTTGCGGTAATAATTTCAGCATATTCATCATTAAAATCAGCATTTTTCTTTTTTAAATGATTGATTTCAGATTCTTTAATAGCATTTAATTTTGCCTTTAATGCGTGAATTGTTGGTGCGTATTTTCTGCCTTTTGACCAAGTTAAAAATTCAGTCAACACTTCCGTAATTATTTCTTCGGCAGCTGGTATATGTAGTTTTCTGTTTTCTAAAGTTTCATCGGTAATTTCCGACAAATGATCCATGTGAACTAAGGTAATCAATGGGTTTTGCTTTACGTTTTCGTTCACATTTTTAGGTATTGATAAGTCTAAAATCAATAACGGTTTTTTTAGATTTAAAATATCTAAATCTACGGTAGGATTCTGTGCGCCAGTGGCTACAACCACCACATCAGCTTTTTGTAATTCTGTTTGTAAATCGGAATAATCTTTAACAAGTAGGTTTAGTTTTTTGGCTAATTTTTCTGCCTTGTCTTTTGTTCGATTTATTAAAGTAATTTGATCGTGTTTGGAATGTTTAACCAAATTTTCACATGTATTTCTTCCAATTTTTCCTGTTCCAAAAAGTAAAATATTTTTATCAGAAATGGCTTCTACATTTTTAAAAATATATTGAACTGCTGCAAAAGAAACGGAAGTAGCTCCACTAGAAATTTCAGTTTCATTTTTAACTTTCTTACTCGCTTGAATGACCGAATTGACCAAACGCTCCATGTAAGCATTTGCTAAATTATGTTTTTTACTTTCTGCAAAAGCATTTTTAAGTTGGGCAATGATTTCAAAATCACCTAAAATTTGACTGTCCAAACCCGTTCCCACTCTAAAAATATGGTTTAAAGCCTCTTTTTGTTTGTAAACGTAGGCATATTTCTGAAATTCTTCAACCGTACCTAAACTGTTTTCGCACAATAAATGAATCAATTGATAAGGATGCTGGGCAAAACCGTAAATTTCTGTTCTGTTACAAGTAGAAGTAACAATCAAACTTTCAACCCCGTTAGTTTTTGCCTGTTCCAAAAGGTTTGTTTTGGCAGTAGCGTCTAAACTAAATTTACCTCTAATTTCGGCATCGGCTTTTTTGTAGCTTAGTCCAATAGCATAGAAAGTAGTTTGTTTTGCAGGTGAATGATTGTCCATATATAATTTCATCTCATTTAAAAGATGCACAAAATTAAAGTTTACATCTGAACAAAAACAACGCTGAAAGTACTTTTTATGTCGGAATTAGATTTTTTCAAATAAATTGCACTTATTTTGATATAAACTAGTAAATTTGTAACAAATTCAATACTATACAAGTTGTTTATTTAGAACAACTATAAATAATTACCTTGTTTTTGATTAAACAATTCATAAAAAAATAACGCTATGAGTTCATTTGAAGAAATTAAAATTGATACCGATTTTACTTTGTTACGATTTCAAAACGATTCTGACACTACCGAAACGTCTGAAAAACAAGTAGGTACAGGTTTAATTCAATTTCATTTTAATGTAAAAGGAAAAGGGAAATTTATTTTTAACAATAATTCATATACTTTAGATTTAAATGAAGAAAAAGCACTTTTGCTATACAATCCGCAAAAAGAATTACCGCTTCATTTAGAAATTGCGCCTAAAAGTTGGATTATTTCTATTCTTATTTCAATTAAAAAATTCCATACTTTATTTTCATCCGATTCCGAGATGATTCCGTTTTTGAGTAAAGATAATTTAGAAAAAAAATATTATACCGAGGAAAGTATCAGCCCGTCAATGGCAATTGTTTTGAATCAGATTTTTCATTACAATCAGAATTCATCCATTAAAACCTTGTATTTAAAAGGAAAAAGTTACGAATTATTAAGTTTGTTTTTTAATACAAATGAAGATCCAAACGCAGAACATTGTCCGTTTTTGTCAGATGAAGAAAATGTACTAAAAATTAAAAAAGCGAAAGAAATCATCATTAAAAACATGGCAGAACCTCCTGGTTTACAAGAATTGGCTGATGAAGTGGGTATTTCATTAAAAAAATTAAAAGCAGGTTTTAAAGAAATTTATGGCGATACCGTTTTTAATTTTTTATTCGATTATAAAATGGAGTTTGCGCGTAAACTTTTGGATACCGGCTCCTATAATGTAAACGAGGTGGGATTAAAAATTGGGTACAGCACCTCAAGCCATTTTATTGCAGCTTTTAAAAAGAAATTTGGCACTACGCCAAAAAAATACCTATTAAACTTAAACGTTAATTTATAAAATAAAAAAAATGAAAGGAGTATTATTAGTAAATCTTGGTTCGCCAGAAAGCCCTACTGCTAAAGATGTAAAACCGTATTTAGATGAATTTTTAATGGATAAATACGTAATTGACGTTCCGTTTTTATTACGTGCTTTATTAGTTAGAGGAATTATTTTACAAACCAGACCCAAAAAATCTGCTGAAGCGTATGCAAGAATTTGGACTGATGAAGGTTCGCCATTAATTGTAATTTCTAAAAAAATGCACGAGAAAGTAAAAGGGTTGGTTGACATTCCAGTTGCATTAGCTATGCGATATGGAACCATGACCATCTTGAAAGGCTTGCAAGAATTGCACGACAAAGGTGTAACAGAAGTGATGCTTTTTCCTTTGTACCCGCAACACGCTATGGCTTCAACCACAACTATTTTAGTATTGGCAGAAGAGCTTCGCGCAAAGCATTTTCCAAATATGAAATTTACTACCGTTCCAGCATTTTATAACAAACCTGGTTATATTGAAGCGTTAGCCAATTCGATAAAAAAGCATTTGGAAGGTTTTGAATACGATCATTTGTTGTTCTCCTATCACGGTATTCCGAAACGTCATATTCGTAAAACCGACATTACGAAATCGCATTGTAAAATAGACAGAACTTGTTGCGACACACCTTCGCCAGCACATGAATTTTGTTATAGTCATCAATGTTATGAAACTACCAAACAAGTAGTTAAATTATTAGGTATTCCTGAAGGAAAATACAGTCAAACCTTTCAATCGCGTTTAGCAGGTGACAAATGGTTAACGCCATATACCGATGTGGAAATTAACAAAATGCCCGAAAAAGGTATTAAGAAATTAGCCGTTGTAACGCCTGCTTTTGTTGCCGATTGTTTAGAAACATTGGAAGAAATTGCGATGGAAGCCAACGAACAATTTTTACATCACGGTGGTGAAGAATTTATGGCCATTCCGTGTATGAATGACGAAGACGAATGGTGTGGTGTGGTTGCGAAATGGATTGAAGAATTTAAAAGTAGTAATTAATAAAAAGTGATTAGTAAATAGTTTATTTTATGTACGAATACCTAAAATCCTTACACTTAATTTTTGTAATCACTTGGTTTGCAGGATTGTTTTACATTGTACGTTTGTTTGTGTATCAAATTGAAGCAAATGGCAAACCATCGCCAGAGAGAGAAATTTTATTAAACCAATACAAAATTATGACCTACCGTCTTTGGTATATAATTACTTGGCCAAGTGCTGTATTAGCTACATTATTTGCGGTTTGGTTACTAATTTTGATGCCTGCTTGGTTACAAATGCCTTGGATGCATGTGAAGCTTGGGTTTGTTTTGGCGTTATTTTTGTATCATTTAAAATGTAATCAAATTTATAAGCAGTTACAAAATGATACATTCAACTATTCCTCAAATTTTATGCGATTATGGAATGAAGGAGCAACTATCATTTTGTTTGCCGTAGTTTTTTTAGTAATTTTAAAAAATGCTTTCAATTGGATTTACGGCGTTATCGGAATCTTTTTATTTTCTATTTTGATAATGCTTGGATTCAAATTTTATAAACGAATAAGAGAGAAAAAGTAATTAGTGAAGAGTAATTAGCATCTTACTATTCACTAATCGCTATCGACTAATCATTAATCAATGAAAAACTTTAAATTATCAATGCTTTCACTACGAATAAGAATTTTCTTGTCGATGATTGTATTGATATTAATTGCTTCAATATTAATGGCTTCCATTTCATTAATTCAGTTCAAAAATGAAGCCCGAAATTTCCATCAAGAGCGTTTAGAACGAAAAGAAGATGCCATCAAGGAGCACATCAATTACGTGCTTTCCAACACAACTTATCCACTTAATGAAAAGAATTTACCCTTAATTTTCAAAGATAAAATTCACGAGCTTTCAGACATTCACAGTCTTGAAATCAACATTTATTCGCTTGACGGAAAACTAATTAAATCATCCAAAGCATCTTTTTCAGTTGATAGTATTTCGCCACCCGTACCCAAATACATTATCAAACTAGTTAGGTCTTCTATAGAAAAAAGATATGTCGATATAAAAAGTATTGACGGTGTTAAAAACAGATCATCCTTTAGTCAAATCAAAGATGATAAGTTCAAACCACTCGGAATATTAAACCTTCCGTATGTAGAGGACGACAGTTTTTATGAAAACGAAATTCAAGAATTTCTCATAAAATTAAGTCAGGTTTATTTCTTTATGTTGCTCATCGCTTTTGCATTAGCTTACTTTTTAGCCTCTTACATAACCAAATCGCTCAAAACCATTTCTGATAAAATCAACGAAACAAGTTTGAATCAAAAAAACGAAAAAATCGTAATTGAAGCCAATAGTCGTGAAATCAATTCGCTCATCACCGCTTACAACGACATGGTGGACAAACTAGAAGAAAGTGCAACCAAATTAGCACAGGGCGAACGTGAACAAGCTTGGCGCGAAATGGCAAAACAAGTAGCCCACGAAATCAAAAATCCGCTCACACCTATGCGTTTAACAGTGCAAAGTTTTCAACGGAAATTTGAAGAATCCGACCCAAATTTGAAACAAAAACTAAGTGATTACACCAAAACGTTAATCCAACAAATAGACACGATGAGCTCGGTGGCTTCGGCATTTTCTAATTTTGCATCCATGCCAGCACAACAAAACGAAACGCTAAATGTAGTAGAAGTTGTAGAGTTTTCTCTGGATATTTTCAACGAAGAGTACATCCATTTTGAAAGTGACGACCAAGAAATCATCACCATTATGGACCGAACACAACTCATCAGAATCATCACCAATTTGGTCAAAAACGCTATTCAAGCAATTCCCGACGAACAAGAAGAAAAAAGTATAATCGTTGCTGTAAAAAAGCAAGACAACAATGTCAATATCAGCGTAAAAGACAACGGAACCGGCATCGAAACTGAAAATTCAGCCTATATATTCGAACCCAAATTTACCACCAAAACAAGCGGCATGGGACTAGGGCTCGGAATTATTAAAAATATTATTGAAAACTACAAAGGAACTATTACATTTGACACAGCGGTTGGAACAGGCACCACATTTACTGTAACTTTTCCAATTGTTGATTGATAGTTGAAGTACTCAAGGTAGATAACAGGTTAGGTCATACTACTTAATTGCTTAGCCTGCCAAATTCCCGATGAACAAATGTTTAATAGCGTGCTTCAAATTATTTCTTCAACCCTTCTCTTTTTTGTTTGCCGCGCCAACTAACGTAGCCCAAAACAAAAATACCAATAACAAAATAACTTACTACTTTTATCCAAAAAAGTGGTGTTTTAACTTGTACATCAGCAGGCGTATCATCAAGTGCAAATAGTGAAAAAAGAATCATAAAAACCGCCCAAGGTGTGCCAGTCATTAATTGGTATTTCCATCGTGAATTCATACTTTAGTCTAATTTATCAGTTAATTTTTTAAATACATTTTTGGCATTTTTACCTTCATACAATATTTCATAAACGGCATTAATTATTGGGGTTTTTGCCTTGTAATTTTGGTTCAATTGCCAAGCGCTTTTTGTAGCATAATATCCCTCAGCAACCATACTCATTTCCATCATGGCGCTTTTAACGGTGTAGCCTTTACCAATCATGTTGCCAAACATTCTATTTCTGGAAAACACGGAATAACCCGTTACCAGCAAATCGCCCAAGTAAGCCGAGTCATTAATATTACGCTTCATCTTGTGCACTTTTCGGATAAACTTTTTCATCTCCCTAATACCGTTACTCATCAAAACCGACTGAAAATTATCGCCATACCCAAGTCCATGAGCAATTCCTGCAGCAATAGCATAAATATTTTTTAGCATTGCAGCATATTCTGTCCCAATTATATCATCCGAAATTTTAGTTTTAATGTAGCTTCCACTCAAATACTTAGCCACTACTTTAGCTTTACTAGCATCTCCGCAAGCAATAGTAAGGTACGACAGTCGCTCCAAAGCTACCTCCTCAGCATGGCAAGGACCAGTAATTACGCCAATATCTTCAAATGGAATACCGTATTTTTGGTTAAAATGTTCTCCAACAATCAAACTCGTTTCAGGAACAATCCCTTTAATTGCCGAAAAAATAATCTTCCCGTCTAGTGGCACAGTTAACTGCTCCATCTCCGTATTCAAAAAAGCCGACGGAATGGCAAATATTAAATAATCAGCATATGCAACTGCCTCGTCAAGGTTATTACTAAGCCGCAATTGTTTCACATTAAACTCTACCGAACTAAGGTAATTTGGATTGTGAAACTGCGTTTTTAAATGATCAATTGCCAATTCATTACGCATGTACCAAGCAATTTCTGGCAGGTTTTCACACAACATTTTAGCAATAGCCGTTGCCCAACTTCCTCCTCCAATAACTGCAAATTTTGGTGTAGTATTCATTTTTTTTTGGTTATTTGATGCTCCAAAAATACAGTTTTTTTTCATCTAAACCCAATTTTATACCATTAACAAATTTTTACCTGAACCAAAAATTTCGGGCATCCTCCAAGCCGTATTCCCGCTTTACACACCAATCTTTTTGTTTTTGAAAAAAAAACAAAAAGGATTTCCGCTTCAATCGGGGGTAAGCCTCCAACTATAGGTATTTTCCAAACGTTTGGGCTTTTTTTAAAATCGAATACAAAAACACCAATCAAAAAAAATCTATAGTTCCAAAAGATACTCAACAACGCAATCCTAAATGCAGCACATTTTTTTTTATAAAAAAGTAGCTATATCAAACAATAGTTGGTATTTTAGCAAAAAAAAGATGAAAAAAATACTCCTTTCACTACTACTAACAG
This sequence comes from Flavobacterium sp., assembly GCA_044373115.1. GTDB lineage: Bacteria > Bacteroidota > Bacteroidia > Flavobacteriales > Flavobacteriaceae > Flavobacterium. The sequence goes on along the minus strand of JBILQQ010000003.1, from coordinate 97,384 downwards.
CAGCAATATACGGAAACGCTCAACCAAAAATAGGCGCTGAATTATTTTTTGAAAACCTAAAAAAACACTGCGGAAATTCCTTTGAGGGGCAAGTTACAGCAGGCAATAACGACACATTTCAAGACAAAAAACTCGTAATGCACGTTAGAAACTGCAACGAAAACACCATCCGAATTCCCTTTTTTGTTGGCGATGACAAATCACGAACATGGGTTTTGACTTTGGAAAACAACCGAATCACATTAAAACATGACCACCGCCACCAAGACGGAACACCTGATAAAGTCACCCAATACGGTGGCACTACAACCAACTCAGGTACAGGTACATTGCAATTTTTCCCGTCCGATCAAGAAACATGTGACGCCATTCCGGCTGCTGCCACTAATGTTTGGTGGATAACAATTACCGACACTTTGTTTACCTATAATTTACGCCGTATTGGATCAGATAGGCTGTTTACAGTACAATTTGATTTAACCAAAACTGTTGCTACACCCACTGCTCCTTGGGGTTGGAACGACTAATAAAAGGGGGTAATTAATTGATGGTGTAACCTCTAGCTATTTTTTATTGCTGCGAGGTCGGGAAAAACACGAAAGGAATTTCCTCCGCTGATGCACGAACAATATTATTAATGCAATATAGACTCTTTTTTGATAACTTAATTACATTGAACTTGAGCGGTAATTGGGAGCTAGAGTATTTTCACAAGCCGTTTACAAAACCCTTATTTTGTAATCTTTTCTTTTTTAAAATTTCAAATAATCCTAATAAAATTAAAGCTATTGTAATTCCTTGAATAAATAGCATTATTACTCCAAATGTGAATGAATCTATGAATTCAACGTTTCTGATTTCTTCTCCGTAATCTCTGTGAAAACTAGTTACAATTATAACAAAACGCTCAAAATAAAATCCAATTTTCATAAATATTGCGACAAACATTACATAATAAAAATTCGATGCATTTTTTTTAATAAATAATGTGAAAGGTAAAATTAAAGCAGATAAGAACATAATCCAAAAAGCCCATTTATAAGGTCCAGTTGCTCTTTGGGTAAATGCAAATTTTTCAGGATAAAATATCATTCCTATTAATGTATATGTCCATGTAATAATTGAAATTAAAATAATGAACCAACAAATTAAATTCAGTACTTTTTTAGTTTCAAAACGTTTCTTGAAAAATAGTTCCACAAAAATTAGAGTTACTATTATTGGAATAAGACAGTGTGTCAAGTTCGTATCTATTATTTCAATAATTCTTTTGTATAATTCCATATTCTTTCTGTTTTCGATTTTTAAGATATCGTCCAACGTTTTTTGGAAATGATGTTAGGTGTTTGAGCTTGTATTTATTACAAAATTAATATTTTGGTGTAAGTTTTTTAGTTTTCTCAATTAATTTGTTTTCGTTGCTAAACACATTTTCAAATTCAGTTTTTGCGGGTAAATTCTCGTTTTGATATTTTTCAATTATCGGAATTGTTAAAACGATTTTTAAAACATTATGATAATCATTTATAGAATTTTCTTTTTCGGCTATACTTTTCAATATTCCGTTTAGTTCAGCCGTTTTTCCAACATATTTTTCGTTACTTTTTTTAATTAAATTTATAATTTTAATTTTAGTTATGCTATCAGTTATAACTTCTGCTTTATTTTTAGCTGATTGATAATAATTTATTGATTTTCTATCGTATTTATAGAATTTATCTTTAGTGTCTTGCGGATTAAATTCGTCTATTTCATTTTCTAGATTTTTCAATTGAGGATTATTAGCAACAAGTTCTTGATATAATTCTTCTGTTAAGTTAGTACCTTTACTATATCTTTTCAAATTTACGCTTCCTTCTTGTAATGCTTCAGGAATTTCATTTTTAGGAATTTCATTAGTAGTTTCTTTTTCGCCACAAGAAGTAAGAATTATTAGTGACAACATTATTATTTTTTTATACATATCTTTTTCATTTAATTTAAATTTTTAGCAGAATTTCGATGCAGCATAACTCTTAACGTTTCGCCACCTCTCAAAGTTAATGATTTGCAATACTTTAGATTACAAATATAGACAAAGTTTAGTTTCAAAAATTAGCAATTCTGATAAATCCCGAACCTCGCCATTTCTTGAAACCGCTATTATGCGACGTTTTATTTCGTGTTCTTAATCAGTTCCTGATACAAATCATTTCCAGATATATTTTTTCCAGTTCTAGTTTTGAACTCATCTACGATTTCTGCAAGAGTTTGGTAATTCCAATCGTTAAATTTATTTAAGTAATAATATTTATCTTCTGAATAAATTTCCAAGCAATAGCGAACATTTTTTTTGCCTTGCTCTTCTTCTTGAATTTCAATCATTACTTTGTCTAAAACTAGTTTGTCTTCAAATTTTGTACTAAAGTCGTGTCCAAGTATTTGTAAATTATTATCATTGAAACGTATTTCGTTTACTATAGTTCTTAAACGAGTGATTTGATAATAAAGTCCAATTATGAAACAAATAGCAAAAAAAATCAACAAGTAAATTCTGTAATTTGCCATTTCTCCGCGTGATAATCTTCCATAAGTAACTTGTAAATAAGCAATAATAAAAACTAATATAAAAGGAGCTAGTCTTTTGAGAAGTCTAGTGTAAAATGGAATGTAATTTCCGCTAAATGATTTGTTCATAGTTTTTCTTATTTCTCAGTGTTTATAACTGTTTTCTTGCGTTTTTCAAAAATGACGCATAGCTTGTAAATACACGAAAGCCATTGCGTTTTTAACCTATTCTATCTGGCAAATAACTTCAAAACAATTTAGTGTTTTTGTATATTTTTCAAATGTAAGAAAAATATTTAATTGTGGTGGTTTGTTGTGGTTTTTTTAATTATTTATGAGATTGCTAGGGAATGACAACTTTGTCAATATCAATATCAATTTCAAAAATCAATTTTTTAAACCACAAATTGGCACAAATTAACACAAATTTGAAAACTTTATAAACTTTGAAACTTTGAAACTTTAAACTTTAAACTTTAAACTTTGAAACTTTCGACTTTATGACTATTTTTCTTCTGAAAAACAAAACGTGAAGCCTAGCCCTGATGGAAGCGGTATCCTCTTGTGTAGCGGCAGCGGAGCAAGAGATATAGCGGACAGCAGGACAGGTTGTCTTGAAAAATGTGCTTGTGTGCTTCTGAAAAAAATTAAAAATAATTTAATTGCTTTTTTCTTTTACAAAGGGTTGAATTGCAATGCCTTTGGTGTCGAATGCGGCTTTGGAGTTTTCTAAAATAAATGAGGTTACCTCTGGAAAATCTTCGTTTTTGCACCAAGCTCTTACGGCTAAATGGATGGCGTGGTCAGAAAAATCTCTTACTGTTACTGAGGCTTCGGGCTCTGGTAGTATTTTGGTGTTGGTTTGTAAAAGTTCCAAAAGGGTTTCTCTGGCGAGTTTGATGTTGGTGTCGTAGGAAATGGAAAGTGTTAAATCGGTGCGGCGGTTTTCTTGAATGGAGTAGTTGATGATGGTGTTGTTGGATAGTGTTCCGTTTGGGACAAAAATGGTTTGGTTGTTGGCGGATATTATTTTGGTTACAAATATTTGGATTTCGCTTACGGCTCCTGTAATTCCTTGTGCTTCAATGGTGTCGCCCACACGAAAGGGTTTGAATAATATGATGAGTATGCCGCCTGCAAAGTTGGATAATGAGCCTTGTAGTGAAAGTCCAATGGCTAAACCTGCTGCACCTAATACCGCTACAAATGATGAGTTGTCGATGCCAAGTTTGGAAATAACGGTAACAAAAAGTAGCACGCGCAGTGCCCAAAGTAAAATGTCGGCTAGGAATTTTGAAAGTGTTGGATCAAAATTGTTTTTGAGCATCACTTTTTTGACAATTTTGTTGGATGTTTTTATGGCGTAAAGCCCTATGATTAATAAGAGTAGAGCTGATATGAATTTGGGTGAGTAATCGATAAGTAGCGCAAAAAATTTGGCGGAATAACTTTCTAACGAGTTGATGTTAATGACTTCTTTCATTTGATTGTAATAAAAAAATCACGTTTAAAAAACGTGATTTAAGATTTTGACAAAGGTACTTTTTTTTCTGAAATTATTCAGGTTTATTAGCTTCGTCTGCAGAATCTGTAAATGATTCCACTTTTTCTTTAACAGATGCAATTGCGTCGCCAGCAAAATCTTCGGCTTTGTCAGCAAATTCGCCAGCTTTTTCTTTTACGCTATCCACAACTGAGTTGATAGTTTCGGAAGCTGCTGGTGCATATTCTGCTACTTTTTCTTTAGCAACATCAATGTATTCTTCAGCTTTGTCCATTAATGGAGCTGCGGCTTCTTTAGCTTTTTCCATTGCGTCACCTGCCAATTCTTCTGCTTTATCAGCAATTGAATCAATGTTTTCTTTAGCAGATCCCATTAGGTTTTTAAAAAATCCTCCTATTCCCATGATTTTATTGTTTTAATAATTAACAAACAATATTACAAGTTTTTTTTGACATTAAGTAAAAAAATCTGTAGAAATTTTACTACACGAGTTTACTGGAAGATTGCACGCTTTGTTTTCACAAGCATAAAATAGGGTTTGGTTGTCCTGATATCTGTTGATTAAAAAGGGTAAATTGCTTCGTTTTTGGCTTCCGCCAATGATGATGTTGGGAAGGTAGTTTGCATTTAATTTTGATACTTCCTCCATGGCGTTTGGTCCGCAAATGGCAAGTTCTTTGGAAAAAGAGTCTAGTAGCATTGAACTGCGTAACCAATTGGAATAGGCTGATGGATAATCAATAATGGGAGTTATTTGTTGCAGCATTTGTTGTGCTAATTTTTCGTAATAACTGTTATTGAAATAAATACTTAATACATATAAATTAGTTGTCATCACCGAATTGGAAGCCGGAATTACATTGTCTTCTACCTCAAAATGGTTTGTAATTAATGGTTCGTCAGTTCGGGAGGTGAACTGAAAAAATTTTGTTTTTTCGTTATAAAAATAATCCAAACAATAATCTGTAAGTTGTTTTGCTATGGTGAGCCAATTTTCGTTGAGAGTAATTTGATACAATCCTATAAAAGCTTCAATAACAAAACAATAGTCTTCTAGATAGCCGTTAATGGTTGTTTGGTTATTTTTGTAATTATGAAAAAGATTGCCTTCAGTACCCATGAATTTTGATTGAATAAAAGCAGCGTTTTGCAAAGCAATTTTTAAATATTCTTCTGATTGAAGTGCTTTGTAGGCGTCAATATATCCTTTTAGCATAATGGCATTCCAAGAGCAAAGGCATTTGTCGTCAAGTCTTGGAAAGTTTCTTTTTTGTCTATTATGGAAAAGAAGTGTTTCCCACTCTTTTTTTAATTTGGATAAATCTTCTGTTTGCAAATTGTTTTCTGAAGCAATTTGATCTAAATCGCGATTTTGGATGAGTACATAATTACCGTTTTCCCAATGTCCAAAATCATTGATATTAAATACTTTAGAAAACAATTCAAAATCATTGCCCAGAATATTTTTTAATTCTTCTTTAGTCCATACATAAAATGCACCTTCTTCCAGATGGTTTTCGTGATTAATACTGTCGGCATCTAGGGCAGAAAAAAATCCTTTTTCTGGGGATAACAAAGTTGATTCTACGAATTGGAGCGTTTTTTCGATCACTTCTTTATAAAGTGGATTTTGAGTTAATTTATACGCATTTGCATACAAACTTACTAGTTGACCATTGTCGTAAAGCATTTTTTCAAAATGGGGAACGTGCCATTTCATGTCAACCGAATAGCGAGAAAATCCGCCATGAACGGTATCAAAAATGCCTCCATGAGCCATTTTTGTAAGTGTTAAATTTACAAAATCACCTAATTGAATGTCATTGTATTGATGTGCATATTGCAATAGAAATTCATAATTGTTGGGCATCATAAATTTGGGCGCTCGTGCCATTCCGCCGTACTCTAAATCGAAGCTTTTTTTCCATTTAGTGACTAATGCATGGAGCTGTTCTGTTGAAAACGAGTTGGTTTCTTGTGTGGAATGATGTATTTCTAGTGCTTGAAGACCTTGGTGTAATTTTTCTGAATACTCAATTAGTTTTTCAGGTTGGTTTTCAAATAAATGTTGCAATTGTTGCAGGTAGTCCATCCATTCTTCTTTTTTGAAGTAGGTACCGCCCCAAACGGGTTTTCCGTTTGGCAAACACACAACATTCATTGGCCAACCTCCTCTTGAGGTCATTATTTGAACGGCTTTCATGTAAACGGCATCAATATCGGGGCGTTCTTCTCGATCTACTTTTATGTTGATAAAATGTTGGTTCATGACTTGTGCCACTTCGCTGTTTTCAAAGCTTTCGTGTTCCATAACGTGGCACCAATGGCATGCCGAATAGCCAACGCTAATAATTATGAGTTTGTTTTGGATTTGGGCTTGCAGAAGCGTGTTGGGGCTCCAGGCTTTCCAATGTACAGGATTGGTTGCGTGTTGGAGTAGGTAAGGGCTTGTTTCTGAATGCAGTTCGTTCATTGAATCGTTATTTTTAGCCCAGATGGTAGTGGAAAGTTTTTGAAGTTGATTGCTATTTTTTTCTTGGTAAAAAACAGCGACCAACGGAAGCTCGTTTTTTGCCTTAGAAAAAAAGCAATCAACGAAAAAACTTGCAACGTACAGCTGGAAATTGCTTCTTCAAATATAGCAAAATTTATCCGTGATATACTCTTGATGCGATTATTTTGCCTTCGTTTATTTCGAGTACTTCGCCAACTTGCATGTCGGGTTCTGTGGCAACGGTTCTTGTATATTCCATAAAAACACGGTGTTCATTGGCGGTTAGCGAGGTTACTTTGTAGTGTAAAGTTGGGAGGTTTTGAAAAGCCTCTTGCCACCATTTGTGTAGTTCGTTTTTGCCTTTTATGAGTCCGTTTGTTTCGGGATGTTTTATTTTTAATTTTGGGCTAAAATGTTCGGCTTCGTCATCGTATAACGAAAGTAATTTTTCTAGATTATGGGTGTTGAAAGCTTCAAACCAAGCGTGTGCAATGGATAGGTTTTTTCGAGTTGGCATGATTATTTTGTTTGCTTAACAGTTTTTTAAGTTGATAATTTCTTGTTCTGTTAATGGTCTCCAAATTCCTCTAGGCAAATTCTTTTTGGTAAGTCCGGCAAAGGCTACACGATCAACTTTGATTACTGTGTAGTCAAAATTTTCAAAGATTGCACGTACTACTTTTACGTTTGGTGTTCGTAGTTTGATGCCTATTTCGGTTTTTGGTTCGTTTTCAATGTAGCTTATTTCGTCAACAAATAAACGGTGACCGTCCAATGTTACACCCGAATTTATTTTTTCTAAATCTTCGTATTTCAGGTTTTTGTCTAAAGTAACTTGATAGATTTTTGTCGATTTTTGATTGGGTAAGCTGAATTTTCGAATCATATCGGTATCGTTTGTGAAAACAAGTAAACCGGTTGTGTTTTTGTCCATTCTGCCAATGGCTTCGATGTTGTATTTTGAGGCACCTTTGATTAGTTCAGAAACTTGTCTGTGTTCTAATTCATCCAAAGATGTTGTGAAATTTTTGGGTTTGTTGAGTACGTAATATTCCTTTTTTTCAGGGATAATTGTTGCGCCATCAAAGTTGACTATGTCGCCTGGTTTAACTTTATATCCCATTTCTGTTATGGCAATTCCGTTTACTTTTACGTTACCTGATTGTATATAAATGTCGGCATCACGTCGCGAACACATTCCAGAATTGGCGATGTATTTGTTTAACCTAATATCGTCTGATTTTAAAGATTTTGGTGTGTTTGGCGAGTCTTTTTTAACAATAGGTTTTCTGTTTTGGGAACGTTTTGCCATTGCTGGTTTTGGAGTTGATGCTGTTTTTTTTCTATCACCACCTGATTTTCCTGAAGTGCCACGTTTATTGTTTGAAGTGCTCATTGTCTGAATATTTTTGCAAAGATACAGATTTTGATTGGTTTTTTATGAGTTAAAATTTGAGTAGATTTTTTCCGTGAATTAGTACGTTTGGATTGATTAAAACGATGCTAAAAACCCCTGATACAATTATAAATTTTAAGGTGTTGTGTAGTAAAATGTATTGTTTTTTATGATTTGATTTCCAAAGTTGTAGTAAAAAAAAGAGAAGAATAATTAAACTGCAGTAAAAATAGATGTCCATATAACCCACATCATAAATTTCAATCAGAAAATAAATGGGAATTAAAGTAGTTATGGTTAAGCATGTTATTGATTTTTTGGCTACTGTTTCTCCAAATTTTGCTGGTATTGTGTTGTAGTTATTAGCAATATCACCTGTCATGTTTTCTAGGTCTTTAATGATTTCTCTAATTAGAATTAATAAAAAAAGAAAACTTGCGTGGGCAAAAATTTCGGGATAACTATTTTTATAATATAATACAATTGCAAAAAACGGAAGCACCGCCAAAATGGCTGCGGTAAAGTTGCCGACTATTAGAATTTTTTTTACTTTATGGGAATAAAACCATATTAAAAAAATATAGGTTGAAAAAAATAGTAAGGCTTTAATTGAAACCAACAACGCAATAACGGCAACAATAAAGTTTACTGAAAAGTACACCTGAAGTTTGGTTTTTTGACTCACCAATCGATCAAGTTGTGATTTGTTGGGTCTGTTAATGATGTCTTTTTTTGTGTCGTAAAAATTATTGATAATATAACCAGAAGCAATAGAAAGGCTTGATGCTATTACTAATAAAAACAAATTGATGTCAAGTAAAATACTGAGGGCTCTTTTTTCTGGTGCAAGAATAAAAATTGCCGCTAAATATTGAGCAATAATAATTATTGGAATGTTGTATCCACGAACTACTGAAAACATACTTATGATTTTCATGAGTAGGTGTTTCTTTTTGCGGGTTAACATTATTGAATTATTTTAGAATTGATAAACTATTTCAAGCTTGTAGTCTTTGAGTGATTTTTTTGCTTTCTCTAAATCTTGGGTAAATCCTAAAATATAGCCTCCGCCACCTGATCCACAAAGTTTTAGATAATAGTCGTTGGTGTCAATTCCTTTTTGCCAAATACTATGAAATTGTTCTGGAATCATTGGTTTGAAATTATTTAACACCACTTTTGATAGTTTTTTGGTATTTGCAAATAAAGATTTCATGTCGCCTCCAAGGAAGTTTTCAACACATGAATCGGTGTATTTTACAAATTGTGTTTTTAACATATTTCTAAAACCTTGGTCTTTAAGGTTTTCCATGAAGATATTTACCATTGGCGCAGTTTCGCCAATAATTCCTGAGTCAATTAAGAACACAGCACCTTTGCCATCAAAACTTTGTGTTGGAATGCCAGTTGCCTCTATATTATCTTTGGAATTGATTAAAATTGGAATGCTTAAATAACTATTTAACGGATCTAATCCTGAACTTTTTCCGTGGAAAAAACTTTCCATTTGCGAAAAAATCGTTTTTAGTTCTAATAATTTTTCACGGGTTAAATTTTCTAAAACGGTTATCTTGTTTTGAGCATATTTGTCGTAAATAGCTGCTACCAATGCACCGCTACTACCTACTCCATAACCTTGCGGAATGCTAGAATCAAAGTACATTCCGTTAGCAACATCTGCTTCCAAAGTTGTTAAATCAAATTGTACTAAATTGGGTTGCTCAATTGCTAAATTTTTCAAATGAGCTACAAATCGTTTTAAATGTCCATTAGATGAAATAGCTTCTATCGACGGATTTTCGTCTGTTTTTAAAGCTCCGTTGTAAAAATTATAAGGTATTGAAAGTCCTTTGGAGTCCTGGATAATTCCATATTCGCCAAAGAGTAATATTTTTGAGTAAAATAAGGGTCCTTTCATATTGTGCTACTTTATTGTTTTGATATTTATTGGGTTTTGTCTCGTGTCAAAAACAGCAACCACATTTATCTGTTTATCTGTAAAATTATAAAACAATGTTGTTTGTTTTGTAACCACACACTTGTACAGATTTTTATTTGTTGTTGACTTTGGAAACATCTCTGGGTTGGCTCTGATTAATTTTAGAGTTTCATATAATTTATTTGCAAATTTAATTCTAACCTTTACTGACCATTTTATTTCAAGATATTCTAAAAGTAGTTTTGTTTTTTCTTGAGCGTCATTAGAGATTTTAATTTCTCTCATTTCTACTTAATATATTTATCAATAAATTCTTCGAAATCTACAAATTCTCCTTTCGCAATTTGTTTTTCGCCAATCTCAATTTCTTCTTTTTGCTCCTTGCTTAATTCATCCCACCAGTCTTTTTTCTTTGCAGAAAAAATATTTTTTATAGATTTAATTATAGTTTCGTCGTTAGTCTCTAACAACTTTTTCATCAACTCTATTTTCTCTAATTGAATATCCATTTCTTAAACAATTAATTGACTGCCAATTCCAATTTCATCACAAATATAGTGACCATTTTGACAATAGCCAACTAATTTTTCGTTTATAAACTGTAAAACGGTTTCTTTTACATTTTCAGGATATAATACATGAACATTTGCTCCTGCATCCAATGTAAAACAAACGGGTATTTTGGTCAGCTCTCGAAATTTCCAAATGGCGTTAAGAATTTCTAACGTGTTTGGTTTCATCAAAATAAAATAAGGCATTGAAGTCATCATCATAGCATGCAATGTTAGTGCTTCACTTTCAACTAGTTGTATAAATTCGTCTAGATTTCCAGATGCAAGTATGTTTGAAATAGTTGCTAAATTTTCATGCGCTTGTTTAAATCGATTTTCTGCAAACGGATGGTTGTGCATTAAATTATGTCCAACGGTACTTGAAACTTGTTTTTCGCCTTTGTCAACTAGTAAAATAGTGTCTTGATAATTTTCAAAATTTTGATGAAGTTTTATTGGCAATTCGATTCCAAATAAATCACTACTTTCATTTATATTTGAATTCCCCCATGTAACTATTTCTCCTTGAATACTTCTGCACGCACTTCCTGAGCCTAATCGAGCCAAAAAAGAGGCTTTTTTATAAAAATAATCCTGAGTCATTTCAGGAAAAATTAGTTTTTCAAGGCTCATTATGTTCATTGCAAGCGCTGCCATCCCTGAGGCAGAAGAAGCAATTCCTGAACTATGTGGAAATGTGTTTGTGGTATTTATTTTTAGATGAAATTCTCTCAAATACGGGCAGTAAATAGCAATTCGTTCTAAAAATTTATTGATTTTTGGTTTAAAATCTTCTTTTGGTTTGTCTTCAAAAAATAAATCAAATGAAAAATCGCCTATTTCTTTTTTTTCAAAAGATAAATGGGTAATTGTTTTGCAATTTTTTAAAGTAAAACTCACCGATGGATTGGCTGGTATTTGTTCTTGTAAGCCCTTTATTTCACTTGGTTTGTTTTCTATTTTACCCCAATATTTTACTAGCGCAATATTACTAGGAGCACTCCAAGTAAAGGAACCTTTTTCTAGTTTATTTGAATAGCTTTTAGGAATAAAATCTTTTTCTGAAAACATAATTAATTAGTATTTTATGCAAAGATACTTAATTTAAAAAAAGATTTTAATTTGTTTACTACATTTGTTGAAAATTTAAACAAAATGAATAAAATTGTTCGCATTGCTCTTGTAGTTTCTACCTGTTTACTTGTTGGTTTTTTATCAAGTAAAGTTACTCAACAAAGTATATCAACTTGGTATCCAACTTTAGTTAAACCAGTTTTTAATCCTCCAAATTGGGTTTTTGCTCCTGTTTGGACTCTTTTGTTTATTATGATGGGAGTTGCTGGCGGTTTGGTTTGGAACCATTTGGAAGAAAATCCTGAACCAGTAAAAAAGGCATTTCAATTTTTTATCATTCAATTGGGGTTAAATGCGCTATGGTCGTATTTGTTTTTTGGACTTCAAAATCCTTTATTGGCTTTAATTGAAATTGTATTACTTTGGTTGATGATTTTTGAAACCTTTAATCAATTTAAAAAAATCAATAGTACTGCTGCAAAATTACTTATTCCTTACTTGGCTTGGGTTAGTTTTGCTTCACTTTTAAATTTTAGTATTTGGTGGTTGAATTAATATAATTAATAGTATAGGTTTTTCTCCAAAAACATATATAAAATCTGTTGACTCCATATAAAAATGCCTTAATTGAATATTCAAATAAGGCATTTTTTTTGTTCTAAACAGAAAATTATTTTATAATAAGTTTCTTGCTTATTTTAATGTTGTTTTGAGTTATAACTTCAATTACATAAATTCCACTGCTTAAATCCGATGTGGAAATATTTGTTTGATTTTCGGAAATAGCCCTAACCTTTTTAACAGCTTTTCCAAGTACATCTGTAATATAAATGCTTTCAATCAGCTCATTGTTTTGCAATTTTATTTGAACAAAATCATGAGCAGGATTTGGATACAAAACAAAATCACTTACTTCGTTTGTGGCAACACCTAAGGCTGCTACAAATTCAGTTGTAAAGGTATTTGTAATAATAGCTGGATTAAAATCAAAGTATATGTTTGCTGTATTTGGCACTGTATCACCTAAAGCAAATCCTGGTTTTAATTTCACTTTGAAAGTAATATATCCTTTGCCTATGTCAGTATTGCTTACAGATACAGGAAGTTGAATGTTGTCAAAATTCCATGTTAATTCGCTTCCAACACGATCCAAAGTATAGGTATGGCTTGCGCTTATCATTTGGAGTGAACTTTGGTCAATTTTTGGATCCAAAGTATCTTTTACAGAAATATTAATGGCACTTGCATTCCCAGTATTTTCAAAGCGAATGGTGTAATATAAATAGTCATTTTGTGCAAAACTTGAAAATAATATTTTTTCGCCATGCGATTCCATTTTGTCGTTCGGGTCATACGATGCAATAATTGGTTGTGTAGAGCTATTTACATTATTTATCAAAACAATATCATCTGTAGTAGGTGTAATAGCTACAGAATTTGTAACCAATTGATTTATTGCTACAGTTGGAATTGGCGGCACATACATTGTTACTAAAATTGTTCTTACTTCAAATGGGAGCAAGTTGCTGTAATTGTAAGTAAATCCAGTTGGTGTAGTTGTAGTTCCTGTTTGTGAAACTGCTGTAATTGCTGTGGCAATACTATTGGTAAATGTAATCGAACCATTTGCAACAGTTTGACTTCCTAAATTGGTATATACAATTAAATTTTTATATATAAAACCTGCTCTTGGTGCAGTTAACGGAACTATTGTAGCGGCTACATCGGTATAATTTTGAATTGATGTTACAGGGAAATAATAATTGACTACTCCTGCTCCAACTACTACACTCACATTGTTATATGCTGTTGTTGAAATGGTGTACATTGAATTATAAGAAGAGTCAATTGTGTAACTCAAATTGTAACTATTGGTTGCACTATTGTCATAAATTGTATAAGCACCGGTTGGTGAAATAATGTCATGAGGAGCACCATTGTTTTTAGTATAATGAAACTTACCTAGTGGAAAATTTTGTTCTCCAGCATCTTTAGTTCCATTGTTATTTGCATCTAAATAAGCATTCATTCTAACTCCTGAACAATCAATTGTTCCTATTGAATTTGGGTTTACCGTTATTTTTATAAATCCGGCTTGGTTACTAAAATTTGTTGTCATAATTAAATAATACTGCCCTGCAAGTGCGTTTGGTATAACAGGATATTCAATTCCTGATCCCGAAAAACTACAGCTTACAATTTTGTCAGCTGTTAATCCACCATTACAAGCTGAAGTAGGATTTGTAAATGGACCGTAAACGATGTAATCTACATCTAAATTTTGACCCGTAAATGCAATACTTGTGTTTTGTTCTACGGTTAAATTCAATGTTCCGTTTGAGCTCACAGGCATATAAAACCATGTTGGATTTGGTCTTGATGAAAGGCAACCATAGGCGTTGCTTGGATCGGCAGTTATGCCTTGATGCGTATTTGCAAAGGGAACACCTAAAGCACCACATAACGAATTGGCTTGTGCACAATTATAGGCAAGGTTACAATCAACATAAGCATTCAAATTAAATGAGAAAATATTATCACATCCATTTTGAATAATTTCTCTTGCAAATATTTGGAAATTTCCTGACGGACTTGCAATTGAATAAGCTGTGGTATTGGTAATTGGGTTTATATTTGCAATAGCATCTGCACTTGACAAATGGAATGTAACTACATTAGCTGAGATAATATTTGTTGTTAAATTAAATACGACCATTCCGTCAGCATTATCATCGCATTGAACCATGTTTTGAATAGCAGCTGTAGTGTTTATTGATTTTGAGCTAACTGTAAACTGTAACGTTTGCTTCTCTGTAGTGCCGTTTTTAACTAGTAAGGCATATATTGTTTTGGTTAAATTTGTTAAACAATATTCTGCGGGCAAAGGATTTATTTGATTTGTAGCATCTGATAAAGTGGAATGATACGTAATAGTGTATAATGATGGATCAAGGTTAGCTAATATAGGTGCGTTATTGTTTGTTAGCGTAAAGCAATTTACCCCATCATCACTACAGGCGCTCATATTTATTGGCTGTCCATCTGTAAGCGTACAAATTGTTGTTGAAAATGAACTTCCTGCAGACCATGCCGTCCATGTATTATTACAAAAAGAACGTATGTAAGATTTGTAACTAGTACCACAAGTTAAACCTGTAATTACAAACGGACTAGTTGTAGCCATTATTCCAACTGAAGTTGCTGTTGGAGCTTCACTTGCAGCTGGTTGAATTAATAATTCCCACTGACCAGGAATTGCCGATTGTTGTGTTGAATTACCCCAGCCTATTGTTGCGGTTGTATTTGTGATTTGTGTAGCATAAGTTGATGGAACAACGCAATTTAATGTAGTGAATAAACCTGGGCTTGTCCATAAACTCTTGTCGGTTTCTGAGCAAATGGCACGTACATAAAATTTATATGCTGTGCCTAAGTTTAATTCAGTTGCTTGAAAGGTTGAACTAGTAACAATCGTTCCTGCAGATGTAGTTACAGGTGCAGCAAATGTTGATGGTTGTACAATTACTTCCCATTGGGCTGCATTTGAAGGTCCGTTCCAAGCTAAATTTGCAGTTGTAAACGTAACAGCACTCGATGTTAAATTTAATGGTAACTGACATGTAGCGGGAGGGCCACAATTTACAGTTGCATTCCAGCCAGGTTTGTTTGCAGTTCCGTCTGAAACGAACTTAAAAGTTAAACATCCACTTGTGTTATTTGCAACAAATGGTCCTGGAATTGTGGTTCCCCAAAATCCACCGGCTAAACCACCAGGTACATTTGAAGCCAAATTGCCACTCGAAATTTGTGGTGCTGAAATTGAATTTCCATTAAAAACATACAGCGCGTCATAATTTTGTTCCACGTCAAATGCGTTGAATACTACCGTAACAATATCTCCTGTCGTTTGTGGACAAATGGTATAAACTGAATTTTGATTTGCAGTATAATTTCCAGTTAAACCTCCATTATCAATAAAAGCTTCACCACATATCGGACTAACAATTGGTGTTGCTAATGTGGTGAAACTAAGTGGACTTGTCCAATCGCTTTTTTCTGTTTCAGAACAAATTGTTCTTACAAAAAAATTGTAGCACGTATTGTTTGTTAAATTGGAAGCTGTAAAACTGTTTGTGTTTACTGTTGTGCCTACCGTTGTTGCAGAAGGTATGGCTCCACAAGGAGCATAATAAACCTCCCAAGATGTATTTGTGTTTGAAGCTGTTGACCATGAAAAGTCAGCCGAATTGGTGGACAAATTTGACCCAATAGCTACTTGTGTTGGTTGCAGGCAATTCACGTTACTTATTTGTAAAGTATAAGCCACAGTTTGAGGTGCTGCCCATGTCGAAATCGCAATAATATAGGTATGATTAGCTAAAACGGATAAATTAGAAATTTGTCTAACTGCAGTGTTTGAATTTGCAACACCAGCTAAACAAGTTATTCCTACATTGGAACAACCATCATAAACAAAAATTCCTGAATAGGTGCCAGTTGGAGCCAAAGTTATTTTTATTGTACCATCAGTAGTTGGAGTGTAGGCATAAAAAACATCATTACCAGTCATGTAATTTGATGTTGTTGCTACACAACTACCGCCCTGAATTACATCTGTTGTGTCTCCGTAATTTGAAGTATTATCAGTTGTAGAATAAGGCAAATTAGTTATTGAAATTGGTGTTGCACATGTAAATCCAGATTGCGAAAAACCTGAATATAGAGATGTAAATACAAGTGCAAAAAAAATTAAAAGTAGTTTTCTTTTCATTAGTGGGGTTATTAATAATAAATCAAATATAGGTTGATTTTTAATAAGTTACAACCTTTTTGTAAAATTATTCTAAATTTTATTTTAATTATGTGATTTACATTTTTTGATTATAAACGAATTTTTGTTGTAAAGTACTGATTTTAGTACTATTTTTTTGGAGATGAGTAGATTTACGAATTAAATTTGGAGTTGATATATTGAATCAATTCATTGTAGTTTTCAAAAAAATCAGGTGATATGGTTTTTGATGTTCCGTCATAAAAACACAAAGTAGTTTCATGAAATCCATCACTAATATTTCCGCTTCTAACTTTTCTTTGGATTTTAACACGCTCTATTTTGATTATCTCATTTAAAGCGAATGTTTTTTTCTTTTTTAAAATAAAGTAATCAAAAATTATGTTTCCCTCATCAATTTCAATTCTATAAATTTTTAACAATGATAGCAAAACTAAAATTGGAAGTAGTAAAAAAAAAATACCTGCCCAACTTGGTGGGTATTCAAAATTAATCGTTCCGTTGTAAGTAGTTGCAGACTTTAAACAGATTGTAGATAAAAATATACTTGTTAAAATAATAAATAGTATTTTGAACCAATACATTTTTCTAAATTTTGAAGTGTAAATCATTTTTTTGTATTTAGATGAGGTAATTATCTTTTGAAAAACTACTTTTCAATTGGAGTAGTGTCCAAAACTTCGGAAGAACTTGGTGTTTATTGACTGTCAATAAAATGTCTTCTGAAAAACTAAACGTGAAGTTTAGCCCCGATGGAGCCGATATCCTTGCGTAGTTTACGGAGCAAGATAAAGGTGAGAGCGGGACAGGATGTCTTGAAAAACGGGGTGGAGTGCTCCAAAAAAATGAAATTACCAATCGCCGCTGGCGCCACCACCACCAAATCCGCCTCCGCCACCAAAGCCACCGAATCCACCGCTTGAGCCGCCTCCGAAACCGCCTCCCGACCCGCCGCTGCGCCCTAGGTTACTGAGTATAATTACGTCGAGTAGAGAGGGTGCGTTGAAATGACCGCCGCTGTTGCCGCCGCCTTTGTTTCGGTTGCTAAATACGAGGATGAAAATTACAACGATTATGACTAAAAATACTAGTGCAGAGCCAATGTTGTCATCGTTTTTTTTGTCTGCTTTGTATTCGCCTTTTAGGACTTTAAAAATGGCATTTGCTGCATTATCTATTCCTTGGTAGTAGTTTTTAGCTTTAAATTGGGGTTTTATTTCTTGCTCAATAATGCGGCGTGAAAGGGCATCGGTAAGAAGATGCTCAACACCGTAACCACTTTGAATGGCTATTTTTTTGTCTTGAATTGCTATGAGTATAACTATTCCGTTGTCTTTTCCTTTTTGGCCAATTTTCCATTTGTGACCCAAATCGGTAGCATATCGTTTGATTTCTTCGCCTTGGGTTGTGGGCACAATCATGACGAAAATTTCTGTTGATGTGCTGTCAGAATAGTTTTTTAGCTTTTCGTACAGTTGTGATTTTTCGGAACTTGATAGGGTTTGAGTACTGTCAATTATAGGTGGAATGAAGGATGGTTTTTCGGGAATATTAAGTTGGGCAAAGCTTATTCCGCTCCAAAAAAGTAATGAAAGTACAAGTAAAAAGCTATTTTTTGTTTTTAGGTTTTGCATCGGGTTATCCTTTTGAAATTTCGTTTGGCAGTTCGTCGATGTCATCCGTTTGGTAAGGAAAATGTTTTTTGAGTTGATTTCCTGCTTCTGTTATTCCGTCTATAAAGGCTTGTTTGTTATTTCCGTTTTTGAAATGATTTTGCATGATGTTTTTTGTGGTGTCCCAAAATGTGGTTTCAACTTTATTATTGATGCCTTGATCACCATAAATTGCAAATTTTTTGCTATCCACGGCAACGTATATTAAAACGCCATTACGATCTTTTGTTTTGGTCATTTCTAACAAATGGAAAACTTCCACTGCTCTGTCTATTGTAGCAATGGAAGTTTCTTTTTCTATGTGTACACGAATTTCGCCCGAAGTATTTTTTTCGGCATTTTTAATGGCATCTACAATGGCGGTTTCGTCAGTTGCAGTGAGAAATTTTTCTACTTCGGTCATCGTGTTTTATTTTTTATCAAAACTAAATTCAACTTCTGGAGCTTTTTCTGCACCAGCATCTGCTTTGAAACGAGCTATTTCGCCAAAACCAAAAAGTTTTGCAAATATAACACTTGGAAAGCTAGTTGTTTTTACTTCATATTTACCAGCTGCATCATTAAAACGGTCTCTTTCTACATTGATACGGTTTTCTGTGCCTTCAATTTGCGATTGAAGTTCCAAGAAATTTTGGCTTGCTTTTAAATCAGGATATTGCTCAACCGTCAATAACATACGTGAAAGCGAACCTTTAAGCCCTTCTTGTGCTTGTTGAAATTGCGCCATTTGTTCTGGTGTTACATTGGTCGGATCAATGGTAATTGATGTTGCTTTTGAACGGGCTTCAATAACAGCAGTTAGTGTTCCTTTTTCATAATCAGCTGCGCCTTGAACAGTTTTTACAAGATTACCAATCAAATCATTTCTTCTTTGGTAAGCACTTTCTACTTTAGACCACGCTGTTTTTGTATCGGCTTGAACACTTACAAGTCCGTTGTAAGATGACACTGCTAGCAATGCTAATACAACAATAATTCCTACGGGGATTAACCATTTTTTCATTTTTCTTATTTTTTTAAAATTTATTACAACTCATTTTTAATATTCAATAATTGTGCCTTAATTGATTCTAACTTACTTATTATTTCAAATTTGTCCAATGTCTTTTTTTGACCTTCTTTCAAATGTGTTTTGGCACCCTCCAAAGTAAATCCTCTTTCTTTGACTAAATGATAAATCAATTGAAGGTTTTTAACGTCTTCTTGGGTAAACATTCGATTGCCTTTGGCATTTTTTTTGGGTTTTAAAATGTCAAACTCTTTATCCCAAAACCGAATTAACGATGGGTTTACGCTAAATGCTTCGGCAATTTCGCCAATGCTAAAATATAATTTATCTTTTGATAGTTGAATGTGCATTAGTCTAATGATTGGTTTTCTTGGTTGGCTATTTTTGTAATCGCAACATACTCCGCAGCCGAAATATTTCCGTAATAAAAATTAATTGGATTTACTACTTTGCCATCCTTGTGTACTTCATAATGTAAGTGCGGAGCCTCGCTTCGGCCAGTACTTCCTACGTATCCAATTACATCACCTCTTTTAACTTTTTTTCCTGGTCTAACGTTGTATTTGCTCAAATGTGCATACAATGTTAGATATCCATAACCATGATTTATTTCAATATGATTTCCATACCCCGACAACGAATTGTCTGCTTTTTTAACTACGCCGTCGCCCGTTGCATATATGGGTGTGCCTTTTTTGGCAGAAAAATCCATCCCTTTGTGCATCTTTCTAGCTTTTGTAAATGGATCACTTCTGTATCCAAATCCCGATGCCATTCGGCGCAACTCTTCATTTTTTACCGGCTGAATTGCGGGTATCGCACTTAATATTTTGTCTTTTGCTTTAGCTAATTTTAAAATTTGATCCAACGATTTTGACTGTACAACCAGTTGCTTAGTTATAACATCCACTCGTTTTGAGGTATTTATCACCAAATCAGAGTTGTTAAATCCTTCCAACTCTTTGTACCTGTTTTTGCCTATAATCCCCGCTTTTCTAATGTCATCATTTATCGGTGCAGCGTTAAAAAACGTACGGTATAAGTTATTGTCACGGTCTTCAATAGTTGCCAAAACTTCCTCCAAATCGGCAACTTTATTATTTAATATCGAGTACCTTAGCTTCATGTTGTCAATTTCTCTCGACTGAATTTTATCCTTAGGAGTTTCAAAAAAAGGCGTATTCATTAGCAATACAAAACACAAAAACCCGAACAATGCTGAGGCAAGTAAAAACAATGCAACAAAGCCTATTTTTCTTCCTTTTCGGGGTTTTATCTTTCGATATGCTAAATTTTCTGAATCGTAATAATATTTTACCTTCGCCATTTCTTAAAATATGCTATTTTTGCAAAACCGAAGCTATACAAAATAGTTTAACAACAAATTTAATAAATGTTTTGATCATTCCTACTAAATACGTATGAATCTTTCTACATATTTTAAAATTACCTATTTTTGCACTTCAATTATAAGTTAGACGAACAAATTTAATAAATGTTTCATTTGTTTTCTACCTTTTTTTAAAAATAAAAATAATAATGAGCCTATTCCAGCTTTTCGTTGCAAGTTCTCGTTTAAAAATCTTTTTTTCTTTGAAATAGCAGGAGCTTCCGTTGGTCGCTCTGCTATTTCAAGAAAAAATAGATTTCTAAACTTCGAAGCTTTCCACTTCAATCTGGGGCTCCACCCGTTGTAGCATAAATAGCATTTAAAAAGTAACATTACAAATGAAATCACAAGACGTACGTAAACAATTTTTGGACTTTTTTCAAAGCAAAGGACACTTGATCGTTCCTTCGGCACCTATCGTTCTAAAAGACGACCCCACTCTGATGTTTAATAATTCAGGGATGGCGCAGTTCAAAGAATACTTTTTAGGTAACGGAACCCCAAAAAGCCAGCGAATTGCCGATACGCAAAAATGTCTTCGTGTTTCGGGCAAGCATAACGATTTAGAGGATGTAGGTTTTGATACCTACCACCACACCATGTTTGAAATGTTAGGGAACTGGTCTTTTGGTGATTATTTCAAGAAAGACGCTATCAATTGGGCATGGGAATTATTGACCGAGGTCTATAAAATTCCAAAAGAAAATTTATACGTTTCTGTTTTTGAAGGTAACCCCGACGAAAATGTTCCTTTTGACCAAGAAGCTTGGGATTTATGGAAGGAATTGATTGATGAAGACCGTATCATTTTAGGAAATAAAAAAGACAATTTCTGGGAAATGGGTGATCAAGGACCTTGCGGACCTTGTTCTGAAATTCACGTCGATTTGCGTTCAGAAGAAGAAAAAGCGTTAGTTTCTGGTAAGAGTTTGGTGAATAATGATCATCCACAAGTGGTTGAAATTTGGAACAATGTATTTATGGAATTCAACCGTAAAGCAGATGGTTCTTTAGAAAAATTACCAGCACAACACGTTGATACCGGAATGGGATTTGAGCGTTTGTGTATGGCATTACAAGGGAAAACATCAAATTACGATACGGATGTTTTTACACCTTTAATTGAAAAAGTAGAACAAATCACAGGATTAAAATACACATCCAACGAAATTCAAGATGTTTCAGAGGAACAAAACAAAACAAATATCGCTATTCGTGTAGTAGCCGATCACGTTCGTGCAGTTGCCTTTGCAATTGCAGATGGTCAATTACCATCGAACACAGGAGCGGGTTATGTGATTCGTCGTATTTTACGTCGTGCCATCCGTTACGGATTTACATTTTTGAATACAAAAGAACCTTTTATTTATGAATTGGTAGCGGTGTTGTCGAATCAAATGAGTGAATTTTTCCCTGAAATCAAATCACAACAAACTTTGGTTACCAATGTAATTCGTGAAGAAGAAGCGTCATTTTTAAGAACCTTGGATCAAGGATTAAATTTATTAGATTTAGCTATAAAACAAGAAATTATCGAGCCTGTTGCTCAAATTCCCCCTTCGGGGGTTAGGGGGCTTTCAGGAGAAAAAGCATTTGAATTGTACGATACTTTCGGTTTTCCAATCGACTTAACAGCTTTGATTTTAAGAGAAAGAGGTTACCAATTAGACGAAGCTGGTTTTGAAAAAGCCATGCAAGAGCAAAAATCACGTTCGCGTGCTGCTTCGGAAGTTTCGACTGAAGATTGGTCGGTTTTGATTCCTGGAAATGTAGAGTCTTTTGTGGGTTACGACCAAACTGAAAATGAAGTTAAAATTTCGAGAATTAGAAAAATTGATAGTAAAAAAGATGGGGTTTTATACCAAATCGTTTTAGATGCTACGCCTTTTTATCCAGAAGGAGGAGGACAAGTTGGTGATAAAGGAACTTTAGTTTCTGCTAACGAGACTATTGAAATCATCGATACCAAAAAAGAAAATAATTTAATTTTGCATTTGGCAAAGCAATTACCTGAAAACGTAACGGCTAGTTTTGTTGCAAAAGTAAATACGGATTTGAGAACTTTATCGTCTCGTAATCACTCGGCTACGCACTTGATGCACCAAGCGTTGAGAAGTATTTTAGGAACGCATGTGGAGCAAAAAGGATCTTTGGTTAACCCAAATTACTTGCGTTTTGACTTCTCTCATTTTGCTAAATTGACTGAGGACGAATTGCAAGCAGTAGAAGATTTTGTAAATGCTCGTATTCAAGAGCAATTGCCTTTGATAGAAAGAAGAAGTATTCCAATTCAACAAGCGTTAGACGAAGGAGCGATGGCGTTGTTTGGTGAAAAATATGGAGATAACGTTCGTGCGATTAAATTTGGCGAAAGTATGGAATTGTGCGGTGGAATCCACGTAAATAATACGGCTGAAATCTGGCATTTTAAAATTGTATCCGAAGGAGCTGTTGCTGCGGGTATTCGTCGTATTGAGGCGATTACAAGCGATGCTGTGAAAGCGCATTTTGCTTCGTATGAAAACATCTTAAATGAGATAAAAGGTGCTTTGAAAAATCCACAAGATATTTTGAAAGCCGTTCATAATTTACAAGAGGATAATGCAAAGTTGGCGAAACAAATTGAAGCTTTGATGAAAGACAAAGTGAAACATTTGAAAGCGAGTTTGGCTACGCAAATACAAGAAGTTAATGGAGTTCAATTCTTGGCTACTCAAGTCGAATTGAATCCAGAAGGCGCTAAAGATTTGGCTTATGAATTAGGTAATTTAGGAACTAATTTGTTCTTGGTTTTGGCTACTGCCGACGAAGACAAGCCGATGTTAACTTGCTACATTTCGAAAGAATTAGTGGCTGCCAAAAACCTAAATGCCGGACAAGTAGTTCGTGAATTAGGGAAATTTATCCAAGGTGGAGGAGGAGGACAACCGTTCTTTGCTACTGCAGGTGGAAAAAATGTCGCAGGAATTGCTGAAGCTTTGGAAAAAGCTGTTGATTTTGTAAAATAATTAAATATAAATAAAATGAAAAATGTAGTACTCGCCTTATTATTTATGATGTCAACCCATGTGTTTGCACAAAATTTTAATATAAATAATCAACTTCAAAGCCAACAGCGCATGATGCAGCAAAATCAGCAAATGTTAATACAGCAACAACAAATGAGAATGCAACAGGAACAATTGCGAATGATGATGCAAATGCAACAGAAACAGTTTTCGTTGGAAGATTACAAAAATAAGGAAGCCAAAAAAATCAAAAAATTAGATGAAAAAAATCAGCAATTGAATGCGGAAATTACGCAATTACAAAGCGATTTAGCATCTAATGAAAATCAAGATAAAGAAAGAATTCAGAAAAAAATAGACAAATTAAATTCTAAAGTGGAAGACAATAAGTCGAAAATAAATAAATCTTCAGAAACTATAACTTCTCTAAATTCGCAGATTGAAGCTAAAAAAGCCGAAATTGAAAAACATAAAAAAGATGTTGAAGCCAAAAAACTTCAAAAAAAATTAGATAAAGAAAAAAATTCTAAATAAATAATTTCAGTTAAAACTCAAATTTGGTTTTCAAATTTGAGTTTTTTTATGCCAATTAATTAAAATAATAAAATAGTTTAAGTAAAAAAAATTTTCAATAGTAGAAATCGATATTTTTGTACTTGAAAACAAACACTTATGAATTTTACTACTCAAATTACAATTCCACAAAACAATTTTCTGATTGATTTTTCGTCAGAAATTATTACGCTGGGATCTTGTTTTTCGGATGAAATGGGTGCAAAATTCAATTATTTCAAATTCAAAGTTAATGCTAATCCTTTTGGTGTTGTTTTTAATCCGAAATCAATCGAAAATTTGATTAAAAGAGCCGTAAACGAAATTTGGTTTACCGAAAATGATTTGGTTTTTCATAATGAACTTTGGCATTCTTTTGATGTGCATTCTGATTTTAGTTCAGTTGATAAGGATTTGATTTTAAATAGATTAAATAATACTTTGAACCTTTTTATAACACATTTAAAAATGGCTTCACATGTATATATCACTTTTGGAACGTCATGGGTATATGTTTTGCACGACTCAAATAAAATAGTTTCAAATTGTCATAAATTGCCTCAAAGTCATTTTACAAAAAAATTATTGACGGTTCAAGAAATTGAAAGTTCGATTCGTTCCATTTTTGAATTAGTAAAAAAAGTCAACCCAGAATGCAACATTGTTTTTACGGTTTCGCCAGTGCGTCATATTAAAGATGGTTTTGTTGAAAATCAACGAAGTAAGTCGCATTTGATTACTGCCATTCATAACGAAATTTCATCTCAAAACAATTATTTTCCATCTTTTGAAATCATGATGGACGAGTTACGAGATTACCGTTTTTATGCTCCAGATATGCTACATCCATCAACAGTTGCCATAGATTATATTTGGCAAAAATTTGCGCAAGCATCAATAAATCCAAATTTAAAGGATGTGCTTCTTGAAATTGATTCCGTCCAAAAATCACTGGCACATAAACCATTTAATCCAGGAACTGAAAACTACCAAAAATTTCTTACAAATCTGAATATAAAAATTGAAAATCTTCAAAAAATTGTTCCAAATGCAACCTTCTAAAATGAAAAAAAATACAACACCAACTCCGTCAATTGTAAGTTCTTTGCTTCAAAGCATTCCAAAAACTATAATTTCTTACGCACTGTTTTTCGGTTTTTTATTCTTTTTAGGCTACCAATTTTTTAATTTTAAAACTGAATCGTCAACAATTGAATATGACACGAATATTATTCAAAAACAAATCCTAAACGTAGGTAAATTAGTAGTTACCGAAGGTCATTTTTCAGAAGTTATCACCTATAAAGACCAAAAAAAATACCTCATGGATATGATTTCTTTTGAAAAAAAAGCCATCGTTGTGATCAATGCCGAAGCAACTGTATCATTTGATTTGAGTAAAATGAAATATGATATTGATGCCAAAAATAAAACCCTTACCATAACCTATATTCCGAAAGAAGAGTTAAAAATCTCTCCCGACATAAAGTTTTACGATGTGGAACAAAGCACCCTAAACGAGTTTACAGGTGATGATTACAACAAAATAAATAAAATTGTTCGTGCCAATCTTACCAAAAAACTCCAAAACTCGTCCCTTATTACCAACTCCAAAAACCGATTGGTAAGTGAGTTGTCAAAAATATTAATACTCACCAACTCCATGGGCTGGAAACTTCAATATAACGGCAACGAAATCAGCACTACTAACGAATTATTGCTTAAATTAAAACCTTAAATAATTACAAACCTTTTTTTTGTACAAGACACCTCTTTTTCGTCAGTAAACCCGTACTTCCCTAGTATTATTTCCCTAATTAAGTCACAACTAGAGGAATTTAGCCGTGTTGGTGCTAGTCAATAATTGTTTTGAACGTTTCAAAGTTTTGCTTCCAAATAAAACAAAAAATATTTTTTACAACAACCATTATATTGTAAAATTGGTACATTTTAAAAGTAACGCTTTGTCAAATTGGTACATTTTCAAATTGTTAAATTGACACATTAACAAATTATCAAATAATCCTTATATTTGTAAGCTTAAATACAAAATTATGCAACTTTCCGAACAAGAAATCATTAGAAGAGAAAAGCTTGTCGCTTTACGTGAACTAGGTATCAACCCTTATCCTGCGAATTTATTTCCAGTAAATTCAACTTCTAAACAGGTAAAGGAACAATTTGAAGAAGGTAAAAAAGTAATCCTTGCCGGACGTGTAATGAGCACTCGTATTCAAGGAAAAGCATCGTTTGCAGAATTACAAGATAGCGAAGGTAGAATTCAAATTTATGTTAATCGTGACGAAATTTGCCCTACCGACGACAAAACGTTATACAATGAAGTATTCAAAAAACTGATTGACTTGGGTGATTTCATTGGTATTGAAGGTGAACTTTTTACTACGCAAGTGGGTGAAAAAACCGTAAAAGTGCACCAATTAACCTTATTAAGTAAAACACTTCGCCCGCTGCCTCTTCCAAAAGAAGACGCCGACGGAAAAGTACATGATGCCTTTAGTGACGCTGAATTGCGTTACAGAATGCGATATGTTGACTTAGTGGTGAACCCAAATGTGAAAGAGGTTTTTGTAAAAAGAACCAAACTTTTTACTGCCATGCGTAACTTTTTTAACCAAGCCGGTTATATGGAAGTGGAAACACCCGTTTTACAATCTATACCTGGTGGTGCTGCTGCAAGACCTTTTATTACACACCACAACAGCCTTGATATTCCATTATACATGAGAATTGCTAACGAATTGTATCTGAAACGATTAATAGTAGGTGGTTTTGATGGGGTGTACGAATTTTCTAAAAACTTTCGAAATGAAGGAATGGACAGAACACACAACCCAGAGTTTACCGCAATGGAAATATATGTAGCCTACAAAGACTACAACTGGATGATGGAATTTACCGAAAACTTGCTAGAGCATTGTGCCCAAGAAGTAAATGGTACTACCGAAGCAACTTTTGGAACGCATCAGGTTAATTTTAAAGCACCTTATGCTCGTGTAACCATGACCGATGCAATCATACAATTTACTGGATTTGATATTTCTGGTAAAACGGAAGCCGAATTATTTGCTGCTGCCAAAGGCATGGGAATTGATGTTGATGAAACAATGGGTAAAGGAAAACTAATAGATGAAATCTTTGGTGCCAAATGCGAAGGAAATTACATCCAACCTACTTTTATCACAGATTATCCAAAAGAAATGAGTCCGCTTTGTAAAGAGCATAGAGATAATCCGGAGCTAACAGAACGTTTTGAATTGATGGTTTGCGGTAAAGAAATTGCCAATGCCTATTCGGAATTAAATGACCCAATAGACCAAAGAGAGCGTTTTGAAGATCAAATGCGTTTGGCAGAAAAAGGAGATGATGAAGCCAATGGAGTTATTGACGAAGATTTTTTAAGAGCTTTAGAATACGGAATGCCGCCAACCTCTGGATTAGGAATTGGAATGGATAGATTGATGATGTTCTTGACTAATAATGCGTCAATTCAAGAAGTGTTGTTCTTCCCGCAAATGCGCCCTGAGAAAAAACAAATTGAATTGACGGAAGACGAAAAAGCAATCATTGAACTATTAAAAGCAAATGAAGGAATCACCATTGGCGAACTAAAAGAAAAAACCGGGATGAGCGGAAAAAAATGGGATAGCGCAAGCAAAGGCATTGCAAAACAAGGACTTATGAAAGTAAATCCTGAATCAAAAGTCGTAGAATATTTAGGAAAATAAAATCAACAATAAAATTAGCCCCACATAATTATGAAAAATATAATTTTACTCTTAGCGCTTATCACTTCAACGAGTTTTGCCCAAACATTTCGCTGGAGCGAAACCAGCACAACTGTTGAAAATGAAGCCGATTACAAAATTGAAAACTACTTTTATGGGCGTTTGTTCAAATTAAAAACAAAATACAACCAAGACACTTTTAATAAAGATGTAATTGTTGGCATTGTTGACCCAAAAGATGATTTTGAAAGCGAAGTAGTAAATGCATCGCTAGATCAACCAGCAATGGGATTAACAATGAAAACGCTTATTGATTTATTTCAATTAAGTGAAAAAAACTTTGTCTATTTTGTAACCGAATTTGACAGAAGTACTAAAATGAATGAACTCTTTTGGATGACCGCAAATATTGACACAGGAACCAAAACAAAACATAAATTCATCACTTCCTTTCCAGGTAAAAACGGAGTGAATCCAGGAGATTATTATGTGGCACAATCACCAAATAAGGAATTTTATGTAGCGCTAAAAGTGCCTTCTTATGACAAAAAAGTAAATCAAAAAATAACATTTACACTTATTGATAAAACGTTTAAAGTTGTAAAAGAAAAAGAATACGAATTTCCATTTTCATCTAAACAATCTGGAAATCAACAACTTTACGTATCTAATGAAGGAGTTGTATTTATGATTAAAGAAATCGATTTGCCAAAAGTAAAAGCCTACAAATCACTTTATGTTTGGAATCCAACAACCGATGCCGTTGTAGAAGAAACCTTAAAACTAGAAAACGATTTGCAAATTCACCAATTAAAAGGGCAGTTTTACGCTAACGACTTTTATATCAACGGACTTTACACCGACAAAAGCTCCAGAGACTTTCAATTCAACGTGTCTTATTCAGGTTCAGATGGTGTGAATAGCCTTGGCGTTTATTGTGCAAAATTTGACGGAAAAGGCGTTCGAAAATACACCACACTCAACAGCACAGGCAAAATAAACGATTTAAATATCAAAGATTTTGTAGTATCTGGTGATAAAACATGGGCACTAATGGACCACATGTTTGTAGTAAGCAAAAGACGTCCGTTGGCACAAACCAACATGAAAATAATCAATGACAACACCTATTCAAACAACGGAATCGAAGTAGGATTAATTGATAACGAAACCGGAAAATTAGAGTGGCTACACAGTACCAAAGTTGGCAATCCATCCTCCGTAAACGACAACGGAGACCTCATTTCATTCATGTACACCATCAAAAACGATGAGCTTGCACTTATTTACAACCAACACATTAGCATTTACGAAAGCAAACTTCCAATACTACAAAACTACACCAAAACGGGCAAGTTAGTAAGTACCAAACCATTGTCAAACTCACTTCCTGCTAAATATTCCCTTGATAATTCCACCTTTGTAAAAGTCGAAAACAACAAATACATGGTGCGCTGCAAAATCGGAAGCTCAGCAAAATACGGTTATCTAACATTCTAAAAAAACAAAAAGGAGTTTCAAAATTGGAACTCCTTTATTTATAATTTTTAAATTTTAAAACCAAAAGGCTCGGGCATTTTCCCAGCCATATTCCCGCTTTCCATTCCAATCTTTTTGTTTTTGAAAAAAAAACAAAAAGGATTTCCACTTCAATCGGGGGTACAACTCCAACTTTTGGGCATTCTCCAACTTTTGGGCTATTTTATACGCATATCATTATTTACACTAGTGTTTTGTTTAAAATCAATTCCAAACCATTAGTAATCAGCTTGCTAATTTCAGGTCTATCTGTTTTTAATTGTTCCAAATGCGCAATAACTTGTTGCTGTAAATCGGAATTTCTAGTATTCAAAATTTCTACAATTTCAACACAAAGCAACCAATCTTTTGGGTAATTTGTTTTTAATTGTAAAAAAATAGTTTCAATCAACTCATTACTTTTTCCTTCACGAATTTCCCTAACGGTTGCATATAATTTTTCTAAATTAGCTCGTTTCTCTGATTTTTCAGCTTTTATTGTTTTTGAATTCGGAACATGAGTTATCATATCAAAACTATTCACATCAGCGGGTCCTGAAAATGCTGAGATTATTTTTTTTCCAACCGCCATGTCATAAATACCCCATTCTGGAGCAAAAAGCACAGTATCATTATGTTTTACAGTACAATTTTCAAAACTAATTAATATAATTTGCCCTTGTAAATTTCTCGATCCTGTAATTATTTTTCCGCTAACTGTAATGTTTCCTTCAAACTCCAAAGTCACTTTTTCGGCTTCATAAATATCGTACGCGCGTAAATCTCTCGGACTCATATCTTCAATAGCAAGATTGATTCCTTTCAGTTTTCCAATAGGGCTACCAAATCCTTCAGGATGTCTATTTGTTCCATGTCCAACCAACTCTTTTTCTCTGTTAGAAAGTGCCGTTTTACCCGTAGTTTGAATATAAATTGGCTTCCCTTCATGTGCAATTACATTGGTAAACACACCCGAAATTTGTAATCCAGTGCTCAATTCAATAGTTCCCAAAGCCTTGGATTGAATCAGTTTTTCAATTCCAGAAAGCCCACCAGTTCTTAGCGCCATGGTGTTAGCATATTCCTCCAAAACCAAACTCAAATGAGCAAAATCAGGAGTTACAAACAATTGAGGCTGTGGTTTAGTTATGTCAAAACTTTGGTTCGCAGCATCAATTGAGTAAGGTAATTTTTGAACTTCGTCTGTCATACACCAAGCACTTTCGCCAATACTTGAAAGTAATCCAGCACCATAAATTTTTGGGTTCTCTATATTGCCAATCAAACCATATTCAACCGTCCACCAATGTAAATTTCGGATTCGTGACATTTCAGACAGTTCACCCATATTATTTTGCAAATAGTTTACTTGCTCTTCAGCTTTTTCAATTTCTTCAATAGGCGTGTTTTCAGCTTCTTTTAAAATTGAAAGTAAACGGATAGCTTCATATAATTCATAATCTCTATTTGACGAAATTGCCTTGCAGCCTATTTCTCCAAAACGGCGTAAATATTCAGCATATTCTGGATTGGCAATAATAGGCGCATGCCCAGCACCTTCATGAATAATGTCTGGGGCTGGCGTGTATTCAATATGTTCCAATTGTCTAATGTCAGATGCAATTACAAGCACATTATATGCCTGAAATTCCATAAAAGCATTAGGCGGAATAAAACCATCAACCGCAACAGCTGCCCAGCCAATTTCTTTCAAAATTCGGTTCATCCCATACATATTAGGGATGTTGTCAATCTCTAACCCCGTTTTTTTTAACCCATCAAGGTACGATTCATGCGCAACTCTTGACAAGTAATCAACATTTTTTCGCATTACATATCGCCAAACAGCTTGGTTAATGGGAGTATATTCAGTATAATCTTGTGGTTTAATAAATTGTTTTAAGTGCTTCGGAAGCCTGTCTATCAAAGGATTGCTTTCAAATTGAGTCTCCATAATCGTTTGTTTGTTTGAATCGTAAAGGTACAAAATACTTATTAAATACTCAATTTTTTTATTTGGAGGCGTCGATAAAAACTAAAAAAAAAAGGAATTATTTTTTAGTTTTTTTTTCTTTTTTATCGACCGGGCTGTCCACTATATCTTTTGTTCCGTTGGCACTACACAAAAGGATGCCATTTCCATCCCTCGCCCAGGAATATCTTACATTGAAGTTTTTGGATTTTAATAATATCAGCTTCTGAAAATTCAACTTTTTTGGATTTGATTCCAAAAAAGTTGAGTTTTACACATAAAAAAAGAG
This sequence comes from Flavobacterium sp., assembly GCA_044373115.1. Taxonomy (GTDB): domain Bacteria; phylum Bacteroidota; class Bacteroidia; order Flavobacteriales; family Flavobacteriaceae; genus Flavobacterium. The sequence goes on along the minus strand of JBILQQ010000003.1, from coordinate 65,930 downwards.
CTCTACTGAGCTCTTTTTTTATAATTTAAGTTACTGTTATTTTACAACAGGGGGGTATTGTGATAATATTTTTGTAACAAATTCTTGAATCACCTCGTCTTTTTTATTGGTGTCTTTTGTCAATATTCCTTCACCTTCGCCTTGCCAAATGAGTTCTTTTTGCTTTGCGTCAATTAAATCAATATACAGCGTTCCTTTGGTATTATGTGATACGGTTGTTGTACTTCCTCCAAAATAAGGATTCCATCCCCAGCCATATCCCCAACCTGCATTAAATTGATTTACGTTCACTTCTTCTCTTTCTTTGGTGAAAATATTGATCAATAAATCGGGTGTTTCGCTTTTTGTAAAGCCTTTTGCCGTCATTTGATTGTCTATAGATTTCAATATTCTACGCTTGTCTAAATCAGAAATTTCAACTTTATCAATGCCGTTTTTATGAAACGCATACGTTTTGTACTTGCTAAAATCAACATTTTTATCATAATCAGAATTGACTCTTATGGCTCCACATGAAGTCAATAAAAAAACTGCTAAAACCGGAAGTAAATTAAAAATTCTCATAGTATTTTGATTTAAAGTTATTCCAAAAGTTGGTTGTCAACACTATTTGGTAAAGTCACTTTCAATAAAGGTTGCGTTTCCATAGCGCGTTTTATAGTAAAAATTGCTCCTTCATTTCGTGCCCAGCTTCTTCTTGAGATTCCGTTATTAACGTCCCAAAAAAGCATTGACTCTAAGCGCTTTGACGCTTCTTTACTGCCGTCAAGAACCATGCCAAAACCTCCGTTTATAACTTCGCCCCAGCCAACGCCGCCGCCGTTGTGGATAGATACCCATGTAGCTCCTCTAAAACTATCGCCAATAACATTTTGTATGGCCATATCTGCTGTAAAACGTGACCCATCATATATATTGGATGTTTCTCTGTAGGGTGAATCGGTACCTGAAACATCGTGATGGTCTCTTCCTAAAATTATGTAACCAATTTCTCCTTTTGCAATAGCTTGGTTAAAGGCTTCGGCTATTTTTACTCTACCCTCTGCGTCGGCATATAGTATTCGGGCTTGCGAACCCACAACTAATTTGTTTTCTTGTGCGCCTTTTATCCATTGGATATTGTCTGCCATTTGTTGCTGAATTTCGGCTGGCGAATGTTGCATCATTTCTTCTAGTACTTGGCACGCTATAGCATCGGTTTTGGCTAAATCTTCGGGTTTTCCTGAGGCACAAACCCAACGAAATGGACCAAATCCATAATCAAAACACATAGGTCCCATGATGTCTTGCACGTAGCTGTTGTATTTAAAATCTATTTTGTTTGCTGCAAAAACATCGGCTCCAGCTCTGGAAGCTTCCAGCAAAAAGGCATTGCCATAATCAAAGAAATAAGTCCCTTTTGCCGTGTGTTGGTTTATGGCTGCCGCATGACGTCGCAATGTTTTTTGAACTTCTTCTTTAAATTTTTCGGGATTGTTTGCCATCAAATCGTTTGACTCTTCAAAAGTATAACCCATTGGGTAATAGCCACCTGCCCATGGATTGTGCAATGAAGTTTGGTCAGATCCTAAATCAATATGTATATTTTCTTCATCCAATCGTTCCCAAACATCGACTACATTACCAAGATAGGCGATAGAAACGACTTCGTTATTTTCTAATGCTTTTTTCACTCTTGGAACCAATTCGTCAATGTTTTCTATGACTTCGTTTATCCATCCTTGCGAGTGGCGAATGTGAGTTATTTTTGGGTTTACCTCTGCACAAATGGTTACGCAACCAGCAATATTTCCGGCTTTGGGTTGAGCACCCGACATGCCGCCTAGTCCAGAGGTTACAAATAGCCCTCCTTTTGGTGATTTTTTTATTTTTCTAAAACCGTTAAGTACAGTGATTGTAGTTCCGTGTACAATGCCTTGAGGTCCAATGTACATATAACTTCCAGCAGTCATTTGTCCGTATTGGGAAACACCAAGGGCATTCATTTTTTCCCAATCGTCTGGTTTGGAGTAATTAGGTATAACCATTCCGTTGGTAACAACCACGCGAGGTGCTTCGGGATGCGAAGGAAATAGCCCCATAGGATGTCCCGAATACATAGCCAATGTTTGCTCATTGGTCATGGTGGCGAGGTACTGCATGGTAAGCAAGTATTGTGCCCAATTTTGAAAAACAGCTCCATTGCCACCATACGTAATCAATTCGTGCGGGTGTTGCGCTACAGCATAATCCAAATTATTTTGAATCATGAGCATGATGGCTTTTGCTTGCTCTGATTGACCTGGATAGTCAGAAATGGGTCTGGCTTTCATTTCATAATCTGGGCGGAACCGGTACATATAGATTCTACCATAGGTTTCAAGTTCGTGTTTGAACTCGGAGATTAATTCTTGATGGTGTTTTGGATCAAAATAGCGAAGTGCGTTTTGGAGTGCTAATTTTTTCTCTTCGGTTGAAAGAATATCTTTACGTTTTGGCGCATGATTGATGTTGCTTTCAAAAGGTTTGATAGCAGGTAATTGGTTTGGAATACCTTGTAGAATTTGTTCTTGAAATGTCATTTTTTCTATTTTATCGGGGGCCGCGTGAGGGATTGAGGCGATATCCTCGTAGTGCAACGGAGAGATAAAGCCGAAAGCCCGACTTTGTTGCTTTGATAAACGATGTTTTTACCGAGAATTTTCTGCAACAAAGGCACGCCCAAATTATTTTTTTAGTTGTCCTGTTTTTTTGTCAAAACCATAGGGGCAATGTTTGCAGCCGCTTTTGCAGCAATAGCCACGTTTGAGGTGGTATTTTTCTGTAAAACATTTGTACCCTTCGGGTGTGTAATAGAAATCGATGCCTTCTATTAATTTATTTTCATTTTTATTGTCAAACATAGTGACAAATTTAAGAACTTTGCAGAATATGATACCAATAGTTTGTAAATATTTAACGCCACGCGGTTTTAGAGGGTTGACCTTGTTTCCGTTTGTGTTGGTAAAATCTAAAAAAGATAGGCAGGATTTGGTTTTTTTGAATCATGAAAAAATTCATATTCGGCAACAGTTGGAGTTGTTGGTTGTGCCTTTTTATGTGTTGTATTTATTGGAGTTTTTGGTGAAATGGATGGTTTTAAAAAATAGATTTAAGGCGTATAAATCGATAAGTTTTGAGAAAGAAGCCTATGGTAATGAATATGATTTGGGGTATTTGAAAAAGCGTAAATGGTATGGGTTTTTAAATTATTTTTAGAATGAAAACAGCTGCTTTTTTTGATTTTTCTGAAGTTATTACACAAGAAATTGAGTTAGAAAATAGTTCTGTTCGACTTTTTGTGCGTCGAGAAGATTTGATTCATCCGTTTGTTTCGGGAAATAAATTCAGAAAATTACGTTATAATTTGGCTGAGGCTGAGAAACAAAATTTTACGAAATTAGTAACTTTTGGAGGAGCTTTTTCTAACCATATTGCGGCGGTGGCTTTTGCGGGGAAGCTTCTTGGTTTTGAAACAATTGGAATAATTAGAGGTGACGAATTGGAAGCTAATTGGCGTGATAATCCCACGTTGCAATTTGCACATTCATGTGGCATGCAGTTTGAATTTGTGTCACGTGAAGTGTATAGAAACAAGGAAGATGCGTCTTTTTTGGATTCATTGAAAACAAAATTTGGAGATTTTTATTCCATTCCAGAAGGCGGAACCAACGAATTGGCGGTAAAAGGATGCGAGGAAATTTTGACTGAAACAGATAAGGAATTTGATTATGTTTGTGTATCTGTAGGCACTGGCGGTACCATTTGCGGGTTGATAAATAGTGCTTTTGAAGGGCAAAAAATAATAGGATTTCCTGCGTTGAAAGGTGATTTTTTGCAAAAAGATATTTGTAAATTTGCCAAAAAAGACAATTGGATTTTGAATTTGGATTATCATTTTGGAGGTTATGGCAAAGTAACCGATGAGCTAATAGCCTTTATTAATAGGTTTAATGAAAAATATAAAATTCCGCTAGACCCTATATATACAGGTAAAATGGTTTTTGGCGTGACAGATTTGATTGAAAAAGATTTTTTTAAAAAAGAAGCTAAAATTTTGCTAATTCATACCGGAGGATTGCAAGGAATTGAAGGAATAAACAAACAATTGGAACGTAAAAATAAAAATAAAATAAATGATTAAAAAAAGTATAATTTGTTGTTGCCTTTTGGCATTGGTTTCTTGTAAAACGGGGAGTTTAACCGTTTTAGGTAAAAAGAAAAACACATCAACAGCTTCTAGTGGTATCATACGAACTACAAAGTCGCCAGTTTTGCCAAAATCACCTACAAAACTTGAACCAATAAAAAGTTCAAAAACCGAAACATTGGAAGCTACAACAAAGGTACAAGTTACTACGGTTTTGGTACAAGAATATATTCAAAAGTATAAAGATATTGCTAAAGCTGACATGGTAAAATATGGAATTCCCGCCAGTATTACACTAGGTCAAGGAATTTTAGAATCGGGTGCGGGTACAGGGCCATTAAGCGTTCAGGCGAATAATCATTTTGGTATAAAATGCCACAAAGAATGGACAGGCGAAACTATAAAACATGACGATGATGCTGAGGCAGAATGTTTTAGAAAATACAATAATCCTGAAGAATCTTATAGAGATCATTCCTTGTTTTTAACATCAAGACCAAGGTATGCTGCTTTGTTTCAGTTACCTATTAATGATTATAAATCATGGGCAAAAGGATTAAAAGAGGCAGGTTATGCAACCGATCCTAACTATCCTACCAAATTATATTTATTGATTGAGCGCTATAATTTACAAGAATTTGATAATGAGGTTTTGGGAATAGATTCAACAAACCAGCAAACAACAAAAGTAGTTGAGGAAACGTTACCAAAGGTTGTTGAAAAACCTATAGAAACTCGCGTATCTGCTAAAACAGAACCTATTTTAAATTCAATTAAACATGTAGTTGTAAAAGGAGATACATTGTATTCAATTTCAAAAAAATATGCAATTTCTATAGAAGAAATAAAAAAGAAAAACTCATTATTAGAAAATAGTATTTCAATAGGACAAGAACTAATCATTCAGTAATTAAATAAACATGTTATATAAAAGAAGCAGTCAGTTATTTTCAGAGGCAGAAAAAGTAATTCCTGGCGGTGTAAACTCACCAGTAAGAGCCTTCAAATCGGTAGGAGGAACGCCTATTTTTGTAAAAAGTGCTAAAGGCGCTTATTTGTATGATGAAGACGGAAATAAATTAATTGATTATATAAATTCTTGGGGTCCGATGATTTTGGGTCATGCGCATCCTTCTGTTATTGAGGCAATTACAGAGCGTGCTAAACTTGGTACTTCTTTTGGAATGCCAACTGAATTAGAAACAGAAATTGCAAAACTTGCTGTTGATATGGTGCCAAATATTGATAAAATTAGATTTGTAAATTCAGGAACCGAAGCCTGCATGAGCGCCATCCGATTAGCAAGAGGATATACCAAAAGGGATAAAATTATCAAATTTGCAGGATGTTACCACGGGCATTCCGATTCGTTTTTAATTCAAGCGGGTAGTGGTGCAATTACTTTTGGATCGCCAAATAGCCCAGGAGTTACTGAAGGAACCGCAAAGGATACCTTATTAGCAAACTATAATGATTTAGCAAGCGTTGCCCAATTATTTGATGCAAATCCAAATCAAATTGCCGCCATTATTGTTGAACCTGTTGCCGGAAACATGGGATGCGTACCACCATTAAAGGGTTTTTTAGAAGGATTGCGAAATTTATGTACCGCTAACGGATCACTTTTTATTTTTGATGAGGTTATGACTGGTTTCAGATTAGCAAAAGGTGGGGTTCAAGAATTGTATAATGTTACCGCTGATATTGTTTGTTTTGGAAAAGTTATTGGCGGCGGATTACCTGTTGGTGCTTTTGCTGCCCGTAACGAAATCATGAATTACTTAGCACCACTTGGACCTGTTTATCAAGCGGGAACCTTATCTGGAAATCCATTGGCAATGGCTGCTGGTTTGGCTATGATACAAGAAATTAACGCTGATGCCAATTTATTTCAACGACTTGATGAAAAGACAAGCTATTTAGAAAAAGGAATAAATAAAATATTAACGGAACGCACTATTGATTTTACAATAAATAGAGTAGGTTCAATGATTTCAGTTCATTTTGATGCAAATCCTGTAATTGACTTTGCAACTGCAAAAAATGGTGATAATCCAACATTTAAGAAATTTTTTCATGGATTGCTTCGAGAGGGAGTGTATATTGCTCCTTCGGCATACGAAACGTGGTTCATTACAGATGCTTTAACTTATGAAGATTTAGATTTTACATTAAATGCCGTTGCAAAAGTGGCAAAAGAATTATAAAAAAAAGCAATCCCCAACTTACTAGTAAATTGGGGATTTTTTTATATGTTTAAAACAAATTATTAGTTTGTCAATCTGTCGTATAATTCCTTTTTAGCTTTTAGTTTTGCTAACTGCGCTGGAGTTAAAGAACCTTTGATTTTATCAACCATTGTTTGTTTTAAAATTTGCTTTCTTTCGTCACTTAAGTTTTCTTGTAGCATTTCGTATTTCATTGTAAAAAGTTTTGTAAAACCTTCTTGTAATGAACTTTCAATACTTACTAATTTTGATAAATCGGCAACGTCAGCAGTTGCTTTTTCAAGTGGTGTTACAACTTTCTGTTCTTGTGCAGAAGCGTTTAAAGAGAAAGCAAAAAGCAATGTGATAATAAAAAGTAATTTTTTCATGATTGTTAGTTTTGTTGGAAATAGAAATCAAAAATAAGAAAAATAAATTGCAAACCAAATTATTATCACATTAACTTATTTTTTTTCATTTCGGTCTTTTTTTCCTTCGCCTTTTTTTTCCTTATTTTCCTTTTTTAATTTTTCAAATTGTTCAGGTGTCAAAATTCGTTTCATTTCAGCTTTCATTGCCTCACGTTCTTCTTTTGTAGGACGCATTTCTTCACGTACTGCTTTTATTTTTTCTCTTTTAGCTTCTTTTTGGGCTACTTCTTTTTCAACTAAAATTTTCACTTCTGCCACTTGTTTCTCGTTCAAATTTAAGTCGGCTTTCATTCGTTCCACTTTTTGAGCTACTTTTTGTTCTACACTTAGTTTTTCTACTTTTGGCTTACCCATTTTACCTTCTTTTTTGCCTTGTGCAAATGTTGTTAATCCAGCTAATACTAAAACAATTACTACTAATTTTTTCATGATGTGTGATTTAAGTTATAGTCATTTGATACCGTTTGCAGCTTTTGGTTTAATGCTTAACAAAATTTTAACCAATTAATGATTTAACACAATTTGATTTGTAATTGATTTTATCTTTTGTATTTTTGCACAATGAAAAACTTTGTTTTTATAGTTGTATTAATGGTAGTGCTCAAGCCTGTTTTTCCGGTGGTTGAGTACATTATTAATTATGATTATATTGCTAAAGTTTTATGTGAAAACAAAGCAAAACCAGTTTTAAAATGTAATGGTAAGTGTCATTTAATGAAGCAATTGGCAAAGGAATCTGAATCAGAAAAACCAATATCTTCAAGCAAAAAAATGACTCAAGAGGTTGAGGTATTGTTTTGTCAAACAACTTCTTTCGAAACAGATTTCAGCTATTATTTTGAGCCAAATTTTACTGAAATAAATCCAAATTATTTCAATTTTTATTCTTTTTTAGATGAAAATAAAATTTTTCATCCCCCAACAATTTTTTATAATTCTATTGTTTAATACCTTTTCTTTTTTTTAAGAATTGGTACATTATTTATATGCAAAAATGTTTTTATTCAAGCACTTGCATTCAATTATTAGTATAAAAAATTTAAAATATAATAAAATGAAATTTCAATTAAAATCAATAGTTGCTGTAGTAGCAATCACACTAGCATTTGTATCATGTTCAAAAGATGAGGAGGAAGTAATTTCTGGTAACGGAAACTTAAAATTAGAGTATGATAATGTATATGGCGGAGCTAATTTTGCATTCGCAACTGAATATACCAACTCAAACGGTGAAAAAGTTAAAGCTTCACAACTGAAATATATTGTAAGTAACATTGTGCTTACAAAAGAAGACGGATCTACATTTACATACCCAAAATCGAGTAGCTATTTTATTGTGGACGAAGCTACTGCGGCTAGCCAAATTCTTAATTTAACAAATGTTCCTGCAGGAAATTATACAAAAGTAAAATTTGGCATTGGTGTTGACAGAGCTCAATGGGAACTTGGTGCAACAGGTCAAGGTGATTTTTTAGCTACAGCTCAATCAGCTGGCATGATGTGGAGTTGGACTGGAGGATATAAATTTGTTAATTTTGAAGGTACGGTAACATCAACAACGCTTACAACGCCAAGAAATTATAGAGTTCATACGGGTAAAACGATGGTAAATAATGTTGAAAATTACAATTATGCTGAAGTTACAATTACATTACCAACAACAGCTAAAGTTAGAACAACAATAACACCTCAAATTCATATTTTGGCTGATGCTAAAAACATTGTAGATGGCGATAATAAAATTGCACTTACTGCAGGCACTTCTGGTGATGTAATGGGTGGCGATAGATTGGCATTGGTTACAGCTAATCTTTCTAAAATGTTTACAGTAGATCACGTACACAACGATTAATTCTTTAATTAAAAGCGGTCAATTTTTGTTGGCCGCTTTAATTTTTTTAAAATGAAAACAAAAATACTGTTGTTGCTCATTTTGCCATTATTTTGGAGTTGCTCCAATGATAGTGATGATGCGTATCAAAATATCCCCTTAGAATTTAAAGTGCCTTCCAATTTTCCGCCGCTAGCCTATAATTTAACTAATAATCCGCCTACGCAAAAAGGTTTTGAGTTAGGTAAAAAGTTATTTTATGACGGGCGATTGGCGTCTGATGGAGTTGTTTCATGTGGTTTTTGCCATTTGCAAGAAGATGCTTTTACGCACCACGGACACACGTTTAGCCATGGAGTTGATGATTTAGTTGGCACAAGAAATACACCGTCTATTCAAAATTTGGGTTATCAAACTTCCTTTATGTGGGATGGAGCTGTTGATCATTTAGATTTACAATCTATTTTGCCTTTTACCAATCCTGTTGAGATGAATGGCAATTTTAGTTCAGCAATTGCTATGATGAAAGGCGATACCGAGTATCAAAAGTTATTTAAATTGGCTTTCGCCGATGGACAAATAAATTCTGAAAACATGCTCAAGGCATTAGGACAATTTATGCTAATGATCACTTCTTCCAATTCTCGTTTTGATAAATATAGACGCAATGAAGCCGGTGGTACTTTATCTCAACCAGAATTAGAAGGATATGCTATTTTTAACCAAAAGTGTGCTAGTTGTCATGCAACCGATTTGTTTACAGATAATTCGTTCAGAAATAATGGGTTAGCTGTAAATCCAGCACTTAATGATGTGGGAAGGTATAGAGTTACTGAACTTGATGCTGACTTGCATAAATTTAAAGTGCCTAGTTTAAGAAATGTAGAAAAAACCGCACCTTACATGCACGATGGTCGATTATATACTTTGGAAGCGGTATTAGATCATTATAGCTCTGAAGTGGTTAATTCGGCAACATTAGATCCAATTTTAAAAGCAAACAACACATTGGGAATACCTTTAAATTCTAGTGAAAAAACTAAAATTATTGCTTTCTTAAAAACATTAACAGACAATCAATATCTTACGGATACTCGATTTTCTGAATATTAAATTTCTTTTAACCATTAAGAAATTAAGTTTTAATTGGCTTAATTTCTTAATGTTTAAAATATAATAGACATTGGTATATTTAAAAACCACCCATTTAAAATACTTATTAAATGAAAAAAATAACACTCTTTTTTATCTTGCTTTTCCAATTGGTAAATTCCACAGAAAAAGATAGTTTACATTTAAATTACTCTTTTTCAAAATATTATTATCTTTTGGATGACGATTGCGATGCTTGCGGATGTTCGGCTAGCGGAGGCAGTATGGGATTTGCTTCGATGCTCAATTCTAATTTTGTTGGTATTCGCTATTTTAATCAACAATATCAATCAACAGACGGATTATATACCAATTCGCTTTGGTACACCGAAAATTTTACAACCACTCAAATTTGGGCTCGAATTCCTGTCAAAGAAAATATTCAAGTATCGGTATTGTTGCCCTACCAATCGCACAATAGAGAAACAGCAACTGGAAGTCAAGCTATAAATGGAATTGGCGATATTACCCTTTTGGCAATGTATCGATTGTATCAAACCAAAACAGACAGTACTTATTTTGCACATACCTTGCAAATGGGTGGCGGAGTAAAAATGCCAACAGGCAAATTCAATGAAGCTAATTCGGGGGCAGTAAACCCTAGTTTTCAGGTAGGAACGGGGAGTTGGGATTATTTGCTGGCAACCGAATATATTGTGAGAAGAAAACAATTTGGGCTAAACACGTTATTGAATTATGTGATTAAAACCGAAAATCAAAAAAATTACCGTTTTGGAAATCAGTTAAATTATGCAGGTACTTTCTTCTATTTGTATGAGAAAGATGCTCTTTCTTTTGCACCTCAAGTTGGACTTGCGGGCGAAGTGTATGAAAGTAATTTTCAATATGGCGAAAGATTGAATGAAACATCGGGAAATGCGTTATTTGGAAAAATAGGTTTTGAAGCTGGGCGAAATGCCTTTTCTTTTGGTGCCAATGTGATGCTGCCTATCAAGCAAAATTTAACGGGAGGAAATGTGGAGGCTAAATACAGATGGAGCATTAATTTGAATTATTCGTTGTAATAATTTATTGAAGAGTTTATGAGTGATTTTTATGAGTTTGATATAGCCCAAAAGTTTGGAAATTGCCCAAAAGTGTGGAGTTGTACCCCCGATTGAAGTGGAAATCCTTTTTGTTTTTTTTTCAAAAACAAAAAGATTGGAACGAAAAGCGGGAATAGGGCTGGGAAAATGCCCGAGCCTTTTGGTAAAAATAATTTTTTATGTTAAGAAATTTTGTGCAACGATATAGCCAGATGTCCAGGCATTTTGGAAGTTAAATCCGCCTGTAATGGCGTCGATGTTGACAATTTCGCCAGCAAAATATAGATTTGAGTGAAGTTTGCTTTCCATGGTTTTGAAATTAATTTCTTTTAAATCAATACCACCTGCTGTAACAAATTCTTCTTTGAATGTGCTTTTGCCATTTACTTGAAAAGTGCTTTTTGTGAGTTGGTTGGCGAGGTTTTGTAATTGATTTTTGGACAAATCAGCCCATTTAGTTTCATTTCCAATATTGGAAGCAAGGACTAAACTTTCCCATAAACGATTTTGGAGGTCTAATGGCGATTTTTTGGAGACGGTTTTCTTAGCATGTTCTTGCTTTAGATCTTTTAAAAGAAGTTCGGCGTCCTGAATATCTATATCGTTTAGCCAGTTGACTTCGATGTAAAATTGATAATTTTTATCGTGTAAAATTCGTGCTCCCCAAGCCGATAATTTTAAAATAGCAGGTCCACTCATTCCCCAATGGGTAATCAATAAAGGACCAGTCGATTCGAGTTTGGTTCCGTTGACTTTGACGCTAACTTGCGTGGCAATACCTGGTAGCTCTTTGATTCGGGAATCTTTTATATTAAACGTAAACAACGATGGAACGGGTTCGATTATGGAATGGCCTACATTTTGTAACAGTTCCCAAATTTTAGGATTACTTCCTGTTGCCATTACAATTTTTTCACAAGTAAAAACGTCTTGAGTAGTTGTTATTTTCCAATGGGTTTCGGTTTTATATAATTCTTGAACACTATGATTTGTTAAGACGTCTATTTTTAGTTTTTTCACTGCCTCTTGAAAACAATCAATAATAGTTTGGGAAGAATTGGAGACGGGAAACATTCTACCATCGTCTTCAATTTTGAGTTCAACCCCGTGATTTTCAAACCATTCTATTGTATCGCCAGAACAAAATTGATGAAACGGTCCACGTAATTCTTTTTCGCCTCTTGGATAAAATTTTACTAATTCGTTGGGTTCAAAACAAGCATGGGTCACATTGCAGCGACCTCCGCCAGAAATGCGTACTTTGGAAAGTACTTCTTTGCCTCGTTCAAGAATCGCGACTTTAAGTTTTGTATTGCGTTCCACAATATTGATGGCTGAGAAAAATCCTGCAGCACCTCCGCCAATTATTATAATGTCGTATTTTGAATTCAATGGATTTGTTTTTGCAAATATCGGTTAAATTTTAAAATAAAAAGTCCCGCTTTGAATAAGCAGGACTTTAAATTTGTATGTAAACTATTATTTAGTTAAAATATAATATTGCCAAGGTAACATCGAGTAGTTTTGTGTAGCATTTAAGTCCATTGGTTTTCCAGTAATTAAATTTTTGAACTGACCCGTTACAGGAATTGAAACCTCTACGGGTTGTGATGATAAATTAGCTAAATAAATAACTTTTTTACCGTTTTTCGTACGTTCAAAAGCTAATACTTTTTCATTGGAAGCAGTAATTTTTTTGTATGCTGCTTTGTTTTTTCCACCGTTTAACGCACCCATTTCATTTTTAATTTTACCCAATTTTGCACGTAATTCCCATTGTTTTCCTTTTGTTTTAGGAATAGAATCTTTTTCAAAAAACTTTAAACTGTGCTCTAAACCATATTCATTACCGCTATAAATTAAAGGCATACCTGGCATAAAATAAGTTAAGGCTGTCATGGCTTCTTCGGCAGCACCTAAGCGACTCTTTATTGTGCCATTCCATGAATTTTCATCGTGGTTATCCACAAAATTCATTAAGATATCATTGGCTTCGTAGTCTTTGTTGATTTTTTCAATGTAAGCATCAAAATTTTTAACAGTTTCTTTTCCTTGTGCAATTTTGTTCAGCGTATGATGACCATCCCATCCATAGGCCATGTCAAACAAATTGTCTTTTAGTAAAGCGGGTTCCCAAGCTTCCGCTAGCATGAAAATATTTTTTTCTTTTCGTAATTGTGGAATTGCTTGTTGCCAAAAATCTAAAGGTACATTACCTGCTACATCGCAACGAAATCCGTCAATATTTTCATTTTTTATCCAATGTAACATGTCGGCAGTCATTTCTTTTCTAAGGTTTTGATTGTTATAGTTCAAATCAGCCACATCGGTCCAGCCCCAAGTTTTACCAGTTTCTGGATTGATCGGATCGATAATTTCTCCTTTTGCGTTTTTGGTGTAAAATTCAGGATGCTCTTTGATCCAAACATGATCCCAACCTGTATGATTTGGTACCCAATCTAAAATCACATAAATACCATTTTCATGAGCAGTTTGTACTAAATTTCTGAAATCTTCAATGGTTCCAAATTCTGGATTTACTTTTTTGAAATCAGATACTGCATAATAACTCCCTAAATATTTGTGTTGCTCTTCTTTCGGCATATCCGATGCAAATTTACTATTATCGCCACCCGTTGCTTTTCTTTTGGTTTGTGAAATTGGAAAAATAGGCATAACCCAAATGATTTTTACACCTAATTCTTTCAGTTGCGGAATGTCTTTTGTAAAGGCATTAAAGCTTCCTTCTGGGGAATATTGGCGAATATTTACTTCATAAATTACACCGTTTTCTTCCACTTCTGGTGAAAATTTTGCTATTGTTTCACTGGAAATGTTATTTGCTTCCTTTTTACAACCGAATAAAACGATTGCACATCCAATTAAAAAGAATTTTTTTATCATAATTTTTTTATTTAAGTTCTAAAATTAGCGCTGTTTTACCTTCTATTGTAATTTCATTTTTCAAATTAATGGTTTTTCCTGAAAGAATGTCAACCCCTGAAATAAATGATTTGATGTTCTCTTGAAAACGAGTTGAATTTATTTTTTGTGTATCAGGTGCATTATTAACAACAACCATCACCGTTTCTTTGTCATTGTGACGAAAATACACATATACATTATTATCAGGTAAATAATGTGTCATTTTTCCAGAATGAATTACCTCTTTTGATTTTCTCCAAGTAAATAATTTTGATGAGAATTCAAAGAATTTTTGTTGTTCTGCAGTTCTTCCTTGTTTGGTAAAAGCATTGTTTGCATCTCCATTCCATCCGCCAGGAAAATCTTGTCTAATGTCGGCATCGCCTTTGCCTTTGTCGCCTGCCATACCAATCTCTGACCCATAATATAATTGCGGAATACCACGAACAGTAGCTAGTAAAGTCATTGCCATTTGGTATTTTTTGAAATCATTTTTATAAATTTGGTTGAAACGGTTGGTGTCATGATTTTCGACGAAAGTCAATAAATTATTCGGATTGTCGTATAAAAAATCATTTACAAAATTTTCATACACTTTGAACATTCCATCATTCCAGTTGGTTTTGTCTTCGTTAAAAACAGACCCAAAAGTATCGTGCAACGTAAAGTCCATTACACTTGGTAAATAGGAATTATAACTTTGAATTTTTGCAATTGGACTGTCTTTTTGCCAATACGAAATTTGTGCTTGATCGTGCATCCAAACTTCGCCTACAATATTAAAATATGGGTATTCATCTGTAATGGCTTTTGTCCATTTGGCAATGCCTTCTTTGTCATTATATGAATAGGTATCAACTCTAAATCCATCCAAATCGGCATACTCTATCCACCAAATCGCATTTTGAGTTAAGTAATTTAATACCAAAGGATTCGATTGATTCAAATCGGGCATAGAAGGCACAAACCAACCGTCCATACACATCTTGGCATCTATTTTTGAAGCATTTGTGTCATATTGTGTGGTCATTCGATAATTACTTTGCTTGTAACCAGGAAATTGATGAAACCAATCGTAAGTTGGCATATCTTTAAACATCCAATGTTCTGCTCCCCAATGATTGGTAACATAATCTTTGATTAGTTTCATATCGTTTTGATGTAATGCCGCAGCCAATTTTACATACTCTTCATTGGTGCCGTATCGAGGGTCTATTCTATACACATCTGATTGACCATAAGTATGGTACGAATACGTTTTGTCATTGTCTTCGCACATTGGCGTACTCCATAATGCAGTTACTCCAAGCTCTTTCAGATAATCGATATGATTAATAATGCCTTCAATATCACCTCCATGACGACCTCCTGGGTTTTTTCTATCTGCTTTTTCTACTACTGTTTTGTCGCTGTCATTACTTGGATTACCATTGGCAAAACGATCGGGCATGATTAGATACATCATATCCGAAGCATCGTAACTTTTTCTCAATCTTGAATTTTCTTTTCTTTTGCGAAGATCATATTTTTGGGTAAAAGCTACTTTTTTGTTTTTTGAAAAAGAAAAAGTAAGTTCTTGAGCAGCTACATTTTTCGTGTCAATCGTTACAAAAAGATAGTTTGGATTTTCTGTTTTTCGGATGTTGTTAATGATGACATTATTGGATACAGCAACTTCATTTTGAGCAATATTTTTGCCATAAAATAAAATTTGAACCTCGGGATTTTGCATATCGGCATACCAAAAAGGCGGTTCAACACGATCGATTTGAGCAAATAAATTGCTACTAACTAGTAATAAGAAAATGATTTTTTTCATGATAATTATTTTATTTTTTTAATAAAAACTCCAATGGAATATGCAGTCGTTCCGCCCACGACTTTTCGGAATGGTCTTTTCCGTCAAAAAATTGAGAAGTCCAATTCGTAGCGGTAAAACCTTTATTTTGCATGAGTACATCCACTTTTTTCTGTAAAACGGGATACAAAGCATCTAACGTTTTGTTACCGTAATCAAAATAGATTGTATGTGTTTTTGGGTTAGGCAAATGGTCGTTCATATAATTGATGAAAGCATCAGGAATCGGATTGTTCTGAGAACTAAATGTTCCCGGCCAATGGGTAGAAATACACGCCGCTCCACCAAATATTTCTGGATATTCACAAATGGCATACATTGAAATCAGTCCGCCCATACTGGAACCCGCAATTACGGTATTACTTTTATCTTTCAAAGTTGAAAAGTGTTCGTCGATGTACGGTTTTAATTCAGTTACCAAAAATTTCAAATACAAATCAGAAATGGGTTGAAAAATTTCTTTGGTTCTCCCTGCTTTTTGAAGATGAGCCGTTATGGTATCTTTTTGGATTGGACTTAAACTTTCGTAAGGTTTTTGCGGAAAATATTCAGGATGGCGTTTTTGACCGTTATTCCAAACTCCAACTACAATGAATTTCTTGGTCTTGCCTTCTTGTATCAATTTACCAGCTACTTGATCCACTTCCCAAGATTGCTTGTTCCAAGTCGTTTCGGCGTCGTACAACATATTCCCATCGTGCATGTATAAGACCGCATATTTTTGAGTATTGGAATACCCATCCGGTAGCCAAACATCCACGTTTCTGGAATCCACGTAGTTCGACTTGAAGTTTTCAAGACGTTGTACAGTGCCTGAACTCACTTTTGGTACCTGCCCAAAAGCGATGGATGTTAGTAGTAAAAAGAAGATTTTTTTCATTTTGATAATGTCTCGCTAAGACGCAGAGGCGCAAAGTCTAGTTTAGTATAGATTGTTTACAATTCGTTTAATTCCGTTTTTTATAAGAACTTCATTGAAGTTGATGAGTAACCCTAATTTCAAATCTGTTAATTTTAGATATGTAAGTAATTGTTTTGGATGAACATTCGAAAGTTGTTCTACCGATTTGATTTCAATAATTACTTTTTCTTCAACAATTAAATCGGAACGAAATCCAATATCTAGTTGAATATCGTCCCAAATCACGGGAATTGGTTTTTGTCTTTCTACATTTAATCCTTTCTTCCTTAGTTCATGATATAATACCGCTTCATAAACACTTTCTAATAGACCAGGACCAAGTTTAGTATGAATTTTAAAACTTACATCAACGATTATTTTTGAAATTTCATTTTCTGTCATAGTTTTCTAATTTAAATTATTCTCTTGTCAAGTTTTTTTAAATTAATTCATCAAATCACTTTGCGTCTTGTGCCTTTCCGTGGTATTTTTTCTCGCAAAGACGCAGAGTTGCTAAGTTTTTTAAAATTTATATTCCAACCATTGCTACTTTATGCCTTCCGTGGTGTTTTTTCTCGCCAAGTCACCAAGACTCCAAGTTTTTTTTAAAATTTATATTCCAACCTTTGCGACTTTGTGCCTTTGCGAGATATTTTTTCTATACCGTAACCAAATCATTAGCGGCAACAAGCACTTCTTTTCCATGCACCAAAACAGTAATCGAATTGTTACCTTCCATAGCAATTTGAGTTGTTTTTTGATTTACAGATACTTTTATTATTTGGTTTCTGAAATTAATTTTAAAGGAATATCCTTCCCATTCTTTCGGAATTTTAGGAGCGAAATGTAAGGTGTTGTCTTTAACACGCATTCCTCCAAAACCTTCCACAATACTCATCCAAGTACCCGCCATAGAAGTGATGTGACATCCTTCTTCCACTTCTTTGTTATAATCGTCTAAGTCCAAACGAGAAGTTCTCAAATAAAAAGTATATGCCATGTCCATTTTATCCAAAACAGCTGCCTGGATGGAGTGAACACATGGCGAAAGTGAACTTTCATGAACCGTAAATGATTCGTAGAACTCAAAATTATTTTTCAATTGTTCTTTAGAGAAATGATCTTCAAAGAAGTAAAAACATTGTAATACATCGGCTTGTTTGATATAAGGCGAACGTAAAATTCTGTCCCAGGACCATTTCTGGTTAATTGGACGTTGACTTCTATCCAAATCGGCAACGCGAACTAATTCTTTGTCCAAGAATCCGTCTTGTTGTAAATACACTCCCAATTCTTCTGATTTTGGGAAGTACATATTATCCGCCACTTTTTTCCATTCTTGTAATTCAACATTCGATAATTTTACTTTTTCGATTATGCGTTTATGATCCGATGGATATTCTAAGGATACTTTTTGAATTTGCTCTGCAGCATAATCGATACACCATTTAGCTATGTAATTAGTGTAGAAGTTATTGTTAACGTTGTTTTCGTATTCATTTGGACCGGTAACTCCTAAAATCACATATTGATTTTTATTTGTAGAAAAAGTAGCTCTTTGGTGCCAAAAACGAGCAATACCAATCAATACTTCCAACCCTTTTTCAGGAATATAACTGTAATCTCCTGTAAAACGGTAATAGTTGAAAATGGCAAAGGCAATAGCCCCATTTCTATGGATTTCCTCAAAAGTAATTTCCCATTCGTTGTGGCATTCTTCGCCGTTCATGGTTACCATTGGATACAAAGCAGCGCCATTGTTAAAGCCTAATTTACCAGCATTTTCGATGGCTTTATCCAATTGGTTGTAGCGATAGGTCAATAAATTACGAGCCACTTCTTGATCCTTGGTTGCCATGTAGAAAGGAATACAATAGGCTTCGGTATCCCAATAAGTAGAACCGCCGTATTTTTCTCCGGTAAATCCTTTTGGTCCAATATTCAAACGAGAATCTTTACCTAAATAGGTTTGGTTCAATTGGAAAATGTTGAAACGAATACCTTGTTGTGCTTTCACATCACCTTCGATAGTAATGTCTGACATTTCCCATATTTTCGCCCAAGCTGTTTTTTGTTCTTCTAAAAGGACATCATATCCTTTAGCTAAAGCCAATTTAATTGCATTTTCAGCTGCAGATTGGGTATTAGCATGATTCATAGAAACGGTATAGCCACCAATTTTCTGAATCGCTGAGGTTTGCCCTTGTGCAATTACGGTTTCGTAACTGTGTTGTATTTTTTCGTTAGTAGCATCAATGGCTACTGGAGAAATATTTTCGTTTTTTCCATTCGCCCAAATGCTATTATGCATGAAAGTTGTTGCTTTGAAATGCGTCTTGAACGTTTGAGCCGTTACAAAAGCTTCATTGCTTCCTTTTTTAACTTCTAATGGTTCCCAAAATTTTTCTTCCCAGTTCGCGTCTTCGTTAGTTACTCCAGCGTCGATATACGGTTTGTAAATAATTTTGGCATCTTTGTTCAAAGGAGAAATTTCGTAATTGATGATTCCTACTTCGTCTAAATCTAAAGATAAAAAACGTTTTACGTTAACTGCAATTTCGGTTCCGTTTTGTAAAGTAGCCTCAAAAGAGCGTTGGTACCAACCTTCTTTCATATTCAATTCACGGCGGAAATCACGAACTGATGCACAATTATGTAAATCTAAATTTTCACCATTGATTTCTATATCAATTCCAATCCAATTGGGTGCGTTCAATACTTTGGCAAAATATTCGGGATAGCCGTTTTTCCACCAACCCACTTTGGTTTTGTCAGGGTAGTAGATACCGGCAATATAACTTCCTTGAAACGTTTCTCCTGTGTATGCTTCTTCAAAATTGGCACGTTGCCCCATGGCTCCGTTTCCAATACTAAAAAGACTTTCGGATGATTTTACTCGTTCTACATCAAATCCTTCTTCAATAATCGACCAGTTGTCTGGTTTAATATAATCTTGGTTCATGCTTTTTTTTGTTTTAAAAAAGTTTCAGGTTTCAGGTTCCTACTTAACTTGAAACCTGAAACTTGAAACAAAATTTATTTTATTAGTGAATTTAAAAAAGCTTCATCTATAAAAGTGAAGTCTTTAAAATTGTATTTAGCTTCGTTTAAAATTGCAGTATCTCCAATTCCAATACTAGTCATAGCTGCGATATTAGCTGCTTGAATTCCAGCAACTGAGTCCTCAAACACAATCGAGTTTTCATTCGTCATGCCTAATTTTTGTGCTGCTTGAAGAAAAACTTCAGGGTCTGGTTTGGCGTTGCTTACATCATTCCCGTCAACAATTACATCAAAATAAGATAGAATTCCTGTTTTTTCTAAAATAGGTCGTGCATTTTTACTTGCTGATCCTAAAGCAATGGGTTGGTTATTGGTTTTTAAAAACTCCAATACTGGCATCACTCCAGGAAGGATTTCGCTCTGATCCATATCTACTAGATAGGTCAAATACTCTTCGTTTTTTTGAACCAACCATTGGTTTTTTTGTTCTTGAGACGCTTCAACGTTTCCAAGTCCTAAAATAATATCAAGTGAGCGTACGCGGCTCACCCCTTTTAATAATTCGTTGTGTTCGTGTGTAAATTCGATACCTAAGGCAGTTGCAATTTTTTTCCACGCCAAATAATGGTATTTGGCTGTATCTACAATTACGCCGTCAAGGTCGAATATGAATGCTTTTTTTGCCATTTTTGTTATCCTGAAATTGCGTTTTTATCTGATATTAATAAATTGGATAATCCCGCTAGAATTAATGATATTCCTGCTAAAATCATTGCGTTTATATGTGCTTCACCTATTAATTTGTATAAATAATTAACACCGCCAAGTGCAGCAATTATTTGCGGAATTACAATAAACATATTGAATAAACCCATCATCATTCCCATTTTATTTGGATTTACCGAGCTTGACAACATTGCATAAGGCATGGATAAAATACTACCCCATGCAATTCCAATTAAAATAAAGGAATACATCAAAGTTGAAGGTGTTGCGTAAAACATAAAAAGAAATCCTAAACCACCTAATAATAATGATCCTAAATGAATGTATTTTCTATTGATTTTATTTTTGATGGTATAAAAAGATAATAATAATGCAAAAGCCATTGATGATAAGCCATAAATCCCAGTAGATGCACCAACTAAATCGGCGGCATCATTATATACTTTGTCTTTTTCTTTATATTCTGTTTCTTTCATTGGGTTCAAAAAGAGCACTTTTTTATTGGCATCTTTTAATTCTTTGCCTTCATTGTCGAGTTGAGCATATTCTTTAACATCAGGCTTAGGAGAGTTGAAAACATGCTCTGTTAATGCAGGCGTAGAAAGGCTCCACATAGTAAAAAAAGCAAACCAACTAAAAAATTGAATCAATCCTAGTTTTTTCATGGTTGACGGCATTTCTTTCAAGCTTTGAATTAAATCAGGAATAAACCGAGATTCTTTTTTTTCTGATTTAAATTTTTCTAAATCAACCGGTGGGTCTTCTTTTGTAGTAACTAATGTATAAATAATACTAGTTAAAAAAACAAAAGCTCCAATAGAAAATGCAACTACAACAGATTGTGGGATTACACCTGCTGCTGCTTCGTTTGAAACCCCCATTTTGTTAACCAACCAAGGCAAATTACTTGCAATCCAAGTACCAATTCCGATGATTAATGTTTGGATTACAAATCCGTTTGATCGTTGCGATTCAGGAAGTTTATCTGCAACAAGCGCACGAAACGGTTCCATACTTATGTTTATTGATGAATCTAAAACCCATAATAATCCTGCTGCTATCCATAGCACAGGGGAGTGAGGCATAAAAAACAATGTAATAGATGCTAAAATTGCCCCTATAAGAAAAAATGGTTTTCTTCTGCCAAATTTAGGACTCCAAGTATTGTCAGAAAGATATCCAATTATGGGTTGAACTACTAGTCCTGTTAGTGGTGCGGCAATCCAAAGACCTGGGATGTCATCAACTTCAGCCCCAAGTGTTTGAAAAATTCTAGACATGAATCCGCCTTGAAGTGCAAATCCGAACTGTATTCCTAAAAAACCGAAACTCATGTTCCAAATTTGCCAAAAGTTTAATTTACGTTTTTCCATTGTATCTTATTTTGAAGAATAAACTATTTTATTGATTTTTTAATAAAAAAAAATACTAAAAATGTATTTTAATTGTAAATATATAAAAGTTTTAGAACCCCAAAAACATTGATTCTAAAATGAAAGAATAAAGAGTTACGCAAACGTTTTTTGTTGATAAATTTTAGTTATTTTTGGTAGATTCGCGTTCCACCAATTCGGTTATGATTATTTCGGTTCGGTATTGTTCTTCATAGTTTTCATCTTCTTCCAACTCTAATTTTTCAATAAGCATTTTCGCAGCTTTTTCGCCCATGTGAATCCCATTTTGACCAACCGTTGTAATGGATGGTGATGAATATTTGGAGATAATTCCATCTGTAAAACCAATTATTGAGATGTCTTCGGGTACTTTTTTGCCTAATTTTATTGCGGCTTTGATGGCAGTTACAGCAAAAATTTCATTGACTGCAAAAATAGCTTCAAGGTCATTTTTTTCAATCAATTCAATTATTTGTGATTCAAAATTAGTGGTATCTTCTATTTTAATAACAAGGTTTTCATTATAAGTTATGTCGCTGTTTTTGAGCGCATTACAATACCCTTCTGTTCTTAACTTTCCAACGCTGACATAATCAATAGTTGAAATAAGACCAATTTTTTTGAATCCTTGATTAATCAAAAATTGGGTAGCATTAAATGCTGCAAGTTTATCATCAATAATTACTTTATCGCAAAGAACATCATTGGTAACTCTATCAAACATTACAACGGGCATTCCTTGATTGATGACTTCAGTAATGTGATGAAAATCTTTTCGTTGTTGGGTTTCTTTTGATAATGACATAATAAATCCGTCTATACTTCCGTTAGCTAACATTTCCATGTTAATTACTTCTTTATCAAACGATTCGTCAGACAAGCAAATAATTACATTGTAGCCTTTTTCGTTGGCAATTCGTTCCACACCACTAATTACTGAGGTAAAAAAATGATGAATAATTTCAGGAATTAAAATGCAAATTGTTTTCGTTTTTTTATTTTTAAGGCTTAACGCAATATTGTTAGGCTTGTAATTATATAATTTGGCGAAAGCCTGCACTTTTTCTCTGGTTTCTTGACTAATTTCATGACTGTTTCGTAATGATTTTGAAACAGTAGAAATGGATATATCAAGTTCTTTGGCAATATGTTTTAAGGTTATTTTTCTTCTCATAATTAAATTGATTTTTATAAAAGATAAATATTTAGTACTTATTTTTTATGAATCGCAATTTAAGTCAATAAATAAAGGGATTTCAATAAAGTTGTTAACACGAAAACGTTTTCGATAGCTCTTTTTGAAATCTTAATTTTTTTATATCATTTTAATATATAATTTTAACATTCCAAATGAAAAGCTTCGGCTTTGAAAATTATTTTTTTAACCTAAACAAAACGTATGAAAACAATTTACAAAAAGTTGTTATTTTTATTCCTGTTATTGCCAGCTAGTTTATTAGCTCAGAGCACTTTAAATGGAGTTGTTGTTGATTCAAAATCCAATCAACCACTTCCAGGAGTAAATGTAATTGTAGAAGGAGCGCAACAAAGTGCTGTTACCGATTTAGACGGTAAATTTCAATTATCTAAACTTAAAAAAAATGATGTAATTTCATTTTCTTTTATTGGTTACATTAACCAAAAAGTAGTATTTACTTCTCAAAAATCACTTGAAGTAAAACTTCAAGAAACTGAAAATCAATTGCAAGAGGTAGTTGTTCAAGTAGGTTATGGATCTGTAAGAAAGAAAGATGCGACAGGTTCTGTAGCGGTTTTATCTTCAAAAGATTTTAACCGTGGAGCAATAACTAACACTGAAAATTTACTTAATGGTAGAGTTGCTGGTGTGGTTGTTACTCAAGGTGGTCGTCCTGGTGATGGCGCTGCAATTAGAATTAGAGGTGGTGCTTCATTAAATGCGTCTAACGATCCGTTAGTTGTAATTGATGGTTTGCCAGTTGATAAAGGATTGTCATCTATCAATCCAAATGATATTGAATCATTCTCTATCCTTAAAGATGCCTCTGCAACTGCTATTTACGGTTCTCGTGGATCTAATGGTGTGGTTTTAATTACAACCAAAAAAGGATCTAAACAAGAAGGAACTAAATTTTCGTTTAACTCAATGACTACTTTTAATACTGTAGCTAAAAAAGCGGATGTTTATTCAGCTGATGGGTTCAGAAACTTAATTACTACTTATGTACCTACAAGAGTTGGTTTACTTGGAACTAGCAATACCGATTGGCAAGACGAAATTTTCAATACGGGTGTAACTTCTACAAACGATTTCTCTGTTAGAGGAAATTTATTGAAAGTGTTGCCAACCAGATTATCTGTTGGTTATACCAATATTGATGGGGTTTTAGCTACATCAAATTATGATAGAAAAACAGTTGGTTTGTCTTTAACACCATCTTTTTTTGATAATCATTTGAAATTTCAATTAAACGCTAACTATGCGTATGAAAAAAATAGATATGCTGATGAAGGTGCAATTGGTGCAGCCATTTCTTCTGATCCAACTCAATCTGTTTACGATCCAACATCGCCTTTTGGTGGGTATAACGAAAATTATACATTAAACTCTCCAAATAATTATACAGTTTATGGCGCTGCAAATCCAGTAGCTTTATTATATCAAAAAGCTAATTTTGGTAGAAACAACCGTTTTTATGGTAATTTGCAAGCCGAATATAAATTACACTTTTTTGAAGATGTAAAAGTAGTAGTAAATGCAGGGTATGATAAAAATAGCTCAAAAGGAGTTAACACTGTTGATGCTAACTCAAGAGCAGGATTGTTTAATGCAGGTCAGCTTGGTGAAGTTAGTTCATCATGGGCGGAGGCTGAAAATACTTTGTTAGATTCTTATTTGAATTATAACAAAAAATTCGGTAACACTAAAGTTGATTTTACTGCAGGTTATTCGTATCAAAATTTTGAATCAGAAAATTATAATTCAACCAATACTTTATTGCCAGCTGCAATTCAAAACCCTGATGTTTATACATCACCAGGTGTAAATTTACAAGCTTACTATGCAAGATTAAATGTTGATTTGAATGACAAATACTTATTAACTGTTAACTACAGAAGAGACGGAACGTCTAGATTTTCTGAACTAAACCGTTGGGGTAATTTCCCAGGAGCGGCTTTGGCTTGGAAAATTTCAAACGAAGATTTCTTGAAAAACTCTAAAACTATTACGGATTTAAAACTTCGTTTAGGATGGGGGATTACAGGACAACAAGATATTCAAGGAGCTGCTTATGACTATTTTAAAAGATATAATTTAAGTGGACCAAATTCAGGTGCAACGTATCAATTTGGAAACGACTTTTATCAAATTGGTCGTCCTGAGGGGTACAACGAAAACCTAAAATGGGAAGAAACTACTACCTATAATATTGGTTTAGATTTCGGATTGTTTGGCGGAAAATTAAACGGAACTTTAGACCTTTATAACAAAACTACCAACGATTTACTTGCAATTGTGCCTCAAGGTGCTTTGCAAAACTTTAGAAATGAAGGATGGCAAAATATTGGTGACTTAACAACTAAAGGGGTTGAGCTTGGTTTAAATTTCAAAGCAATTGAAACTAAAAATTCTACCTTAACTTTCAATTACAACGTAGCTTACAATAAAATTGAAGTTACTAACCTTGGCGGTTTAGATTTTAAAACTGGAAATATTGGGCTTGACCTAAATACTCAAATTAATCAAGAAGGTTTGTCACCAAATACATTTTGGTTATACGAGCAGGTATATGATGCCAACGGAAAACCAATTGAAGGTTTGTATGTTGACAACAACGGCGATGGTCAAATCACATCTTTAGACAAACATGCAGTTGAAAAACCAAATGCAGACATTACAATGGGATTAATGACAAATTACAATTTCAAAAATTGGGATTTCTCAATGGCTTGGAGAACAAGTTTAGGAAATTATGTTTTTGACAATGTAAATGCAAGCAGAAGTTTCCTTTCTCAAAGTATTTCTGACAACAATGTAAACGCAATTAACAACACAACAGTTGATTTTGACAATACTTTGTTTTCACAAAAAAGAGCAGAATCTGACTATTATGTAAAAGATGCTTCTTGGTTAAAATTAGACAATGTAACAATTGGGTATTTGTTAAAAAATCCTTTCGGAGCTAAAGAACAAACTGTTAGATTATACACAGGTGTTCAAAACGTGTTAACTATTTCTAAATACAAAGGAATGGATCCTGAAATTTTTAATGGAATTGACAGCACTATTTACCCTCGTGCAAGAATGTTCTTGTTTGGAATCAACTATAATTTTTAATAACAAAGTATTATGAAAAAGATAAAATCATTAAATTTAAAATTTTTAGTATTTCTTGGATTAATTACATTTTTCACTGCTTGTACAGATGATATGAATGTAACTCCTCAAGATGACGACGAATTTTCAGCTGAAGCATTCTACAAAGATCCAGCTTCTTACAAACAATTTTTAGCTAAAATCTATGCAGGTTTAGCAGTTACAGGTCAAAAAGGTCCTTCAGATGCTCCAGATATTCAAGGAATTGACGAAGGTTTTGGTCAGTACCTAAGAGGTTTATGGCAATTGCAAGAATTACCAACTGATGAAGCAATGGTATCTTGGGGTGACCCAACATTACCTGAATTGAATAATCACACTTGGAATGCGGACAACCGTTTTGTTAAAGCATTTTATGCAAGAGTTTTTTATCAAGTTGGTGTTGCTAACGAGTTTCTTCGTGAAACTACTGATGCTAAACTTTCTTCAAGAGGTGTTTCTGATGCGTTGAAAGCTGAAATTAAAGTATTCAGAGCGGAAGCTCGTTTTTTAAGAGCACTTTCGTACTATCATGGAATTGACCTTTTCGGAAAAGTTGCATTTGCTACTGAAAATGATTTAGTTGGTTCTAAACCAGTTGAAAAAGACAGAGCTTTTGTTTTTGATTATTTAGTAGCCGAGTTAAACGAAATTGATGCTGATTTAAAAGCAGCAAGAACTAACGAATACGGTAGAGTTGATAAAGTGGCTGCAAAAATGTTATTGGCAAAATTGTATCAAAATGCATTTGTTTACACAGGTGTAAATAAAGATGCTGAAGCTTTAACAGCTGTTAACGCTGTTATTGCATCGTCTTATGCAATTGCTAATGTACCTTACGGCGATTTGTTCCGTGCTGACAATGATAGAGCAGCAGTACAAAGCGAAATTATATTCCCAATCCGTTTTAACGGTATTAATACTAAAACTTGGGGAGGTACAACTTTCTTAATCCATGCTTCTGCTGGTGATTGGAACTCAGAAATGGGAGTTGACAGTGGTTGGTTTGGTTTAGTAGCTCGTAAAGAGTTTGCTAATTTATTTTCTGATTTATCTGGTGGTGCTGACAACAGAGCCATCTTTGATAGCGGGTCAAATTTGAATATTGCTTCGGTATCTGATTTCTTCGGAAGTGGTGGATTGAAAGTTAAAAAATTCAAAAACAGAACTTCTACAGGAATTGTAGGTAGTAACCAAACTCATGTGGATACAGATTTCCCTATTTTCAGATTGGCTGATGCGTATTTAATGTATGCTGAATTAGCAGCTAAAGGTCTTGGGTCTAAAGCAACTGCTAGAGGTTATATTAACACATTAAGAACTCGTGCAAATGCGGCTACAATTACTTCTGATGCTGATGTTACAGCTGATTTTGTACTTGACGAAAGAGCAAGAGAGTTGTACTGGGAAGGTCACAGACGTCAAGATTTAATTAGAAATAATAAATTTACAGGAAGTGCTAAATTATGGCAATGGAAAGGAAATTCTTTAAACGGAACTTCTATTGATTCTAAATTTAACATTTATCCAATTCCACAAACGGAATTAAATACAAATTCTAATTTATCACAAAATACAGGATATTAATTTATTTGTTTCAATGGCTAAAACTTTAGCCATTGAAACTATTTTAATAATGATGTGATTTTATCTGTTTACTTTAATCAATAACAGCGAGTAAATAATCATCTTAACCTAAAAAAATAACAATAAATAAGTAGTTATGAAAAAAATAATATTAAATTTAGTTTTACTAACCGGAATGTTTTCGGCTCTAGTTTCATGTAATGATGAAACGTTAGATCCTGTGGCATCGGTTTCAAAAAGCATTGTGTTGTCAGCTCCAACAGGCGGAACTTTTGCTTTGTCGTCTGCAACAGCTTCTGCCAATGCTTTTACAGCAAAATGGACTTCTTCTGAATTCGGATTTTCAGCCGCTGCCAGATATACTTTACAAGTAATTAAAGCTACAGGAGGTTCTTTCGATACACCTGGAGTTTTTCCTTTAGGAGATTTTAATGTTTCTGAAGTTAAAGACCTTGAAAAAACGATTACAAACAGACAATTAAATGCTGCTTTGTTAGGTGCAGGTGGATCAATTGGAACGTCTCAATCTTACAAAATCAGAATCGTTGGTAGCCCATTAGATCAGTCTTCATCGGTAGTTTCTACCTTTTTAGCTGTTTCTAACGAAGTTACAATTACAGCAACTGCGTTTGATACGTATGATGAGTTTCAAAGACTTTACGTTCCTGGAAATTATCAAGGCGCGAGCGGTTATGGAAATAACTGGTCTCCGGATAGTCCAAATGTTGCTAAATTATTTTCTGCTGGAAACGACGGAAATTATGAAGGTTTTGTTTGGATGAACGAGGCAAGCCCAGCCTTTAAATTTACTCCAGGACCAGCTTGGTCAGGAGATAAAGGAGAGTCAAATTCTTCTGGAGCGTTTTCAGGAGTTCTTGGAACAGCTGAAAATATTAAACCCGCTGATGGTTCAGGAACTTATTTTTTCAAAGTAAATTGGCCAGCAGGAACTTATACAATGGCTAAAAGACAAATTGCAATAATTGGTGCAGCAACTCCAAATGGCTGGGCCAATCCTACTTATTTGACATTTAACACAAATCCTGCATCGCCATATTATCAAATGTACACTATTGATTTAAGCCTTACATCTGATGAATTTTTAATAAGATTAAAGGATGATTGGTCTGAAAAAATGGGATCATTAAGTGGTAATGTTGACAATGTAACATTAGGTGGATCTCAATACAAAGTAAAACTTGGTGGTGGAAACATGAAAATGCCAACCGCAGGTAATTACAAAGTAGTTTTAGACATAAGAAATTCTGCAAATTATAATATAAGATTTATTTCTATATAGGAATAAAAAGTATTTAAAAGGGCTTTTTTAAAAGCCCTTTTTATAAAAGCCCTTTTGAAATAATTAAAAATAAAAGACATGAAAAAATTTTTACTTACCATTTTATTTCCAATATTAGGTTTTTCACAGCTTACTATAACTCCTTCAACATTTCAGGTAAATCAACAAATTACAATATCAATTAATTTAGCTCAAAGTCAATGTAATTCAATTCCAATATCAGCCACAAAAGTTTATATGCACGCAGGAATAGGTACAGACTCTGATCCATGGACTACTGTAAAAGGGAATTGGGGGCAAGATGATGGAGTTGGATTAATGACAAACCAAGGTGGTGGAATTTGGAGTATATCAATAACTCCTAGTTCATATTTTAATTTAACATCGACACAACAAAGTGCTGCTACAAAAATGGGTATGGTGTTTAGAAGTGCTAACGGACAGCAAGAAATTAAATTTCCATCAGGAACTAATTGTAATGATTATATTGTTAATGTAGGTTCGTTTCAAGTAACTTTACTTTCGCATTCCGAAAATAATTCAAGTATAATAGCTTCAGGAAGTGCTGTAAATATTGTTGCACAAAACACCGGTGGTAATGCTACATATAATGTAACTGCTAATGGAACTCCAATAACTTGTAGCACAAACCCAACAGCTTTTTTTACCTGTTCTAATAATAATGTTACAACTAATACTAATTATGTTGTTTCTGCTACAATTGGTAGTACAACTATTTCTAAAAAATTTTCTGTAATTGTTGCACCAACTACTCAAAACATAACAATGCCTTCAGGTTTATTAGACGGTATCAACTACAGTTCAGATCATACTAAAGCAACTTTAGTTTTAAATGCACCGCTAAAAGATTTTGTATATGTTGCAGGAAATTTTAACAATTGGCAACCAACATCAAGTCATGCCATGAAAAAAGACCCAGCAACTGGTAAATTTTGGTTGGAAATAACTGGTTTAACTCCAGAGCAATGGTATGCGTTTCAATATTGGGTATGTGATGATACCAATGTACCAACCAATTCACCAAAAATTGTAAAAACAGCAGATCCTTTTTCTACATTAGTGCTTTCTCCTTTTGATGATTCAGAGATTATTCAACTAGGGGTATATCCTGGTTTACCAGTTTACGATGTAATTGCTCCCGGACAACAACGTGAGGTTTCTGTAATTCAAACGGGTACCAATACTTTTCGTTCCTACAATTGGAGTGCAGCTACTTTAAACTTTCAAAAACCTGCTATTAAAGATTTAGTTTTTTATGAAGTTTTGGTAAGGGATTTTGATTCTAATAGAACTTACCAAGATTTAATAGATAAATTTAACTATTTTAAAAATTTGAACATCAATGCTATCAAATTAATGCCAGTAATGGAGTTTGAAGGAAATTTATCTTGGGGTTACAATACTGTTTATCATTTAGCTTTAGATAAAAGATATGGTCCACCAGCCAAGTTAAAACAATTTATAGATTTGTGTCATCAAAACGGAATTGCAGTGGTTTTAGACATTGCATTAAATCATGTTTTTGGTAGATCACCACTAGAAAGAATGTGGATGCTAGATACCAACAATGACGGTTGGTCTGACGGATATCCTAGAGTAACTACAGAAAATCCTTATATTAACAGATTTGACGCACATTCATACAGTGTAGGATCTGACTTAAATCATTTTATAGAACCCAATAATCTTACCAATACTTATTCTGTAAGAGCCATAAAACATTGGATTGAAGAATTTAAAATTGATGGTTACAGATGGGACTTAACCAAAGGATTTACCAATCAATGTCCTCCAGGTGTTGCAGGTGGTCAAGAAGCATGTACCAATGGGTATAGATCTGATAGAGTTGCTAAACTAAAATGGTATGCAGATAAACAATGGGAAGCAGATAATAATTCTTATTGTATTTTTGAACATTTAGGCGTTGGTGGTTCTAGTGATGAGGAAAATGAATGGTCTGGTTATAGAATAGCTGAAGGAAAAGGAATCATGCAATGGAGAAAAATGACCGACCCTTATGCTAATTTAATCAAAGGAAATGGAGCAAATTTATCTGGAGTTACAGGTGCTAATGATAGATTTGTAGGTTATGCAGAAAGTCATGATGAAGAAAGAGTAATTTATAAAGCAATTACCGAAGCAGGACAAACACAGGGTAATTTAACTAAAGCTCTTAAAAGACTATCCGCACAAGGTGCTGTACATTTATTGGTTCCTGGTCCTAAAATGATTTGGCATTTTGGTGCATTAGGTTGGGATAAATCTTTATGGACTTGTACCAATGGAAATGTATCTTTCACAAGCCCAGATTGTAAACTTGATACCAAACCTCAACCTCAATGGGTAGAAAATTGGTTAACAAATGCTCAAAGGTCTGTGGTTTATAATGATTGGGCAAAAATGAATAAATTAAGAATAGAAAATCCAGTTTTTGAAAACGGTCAATTTTCTTGGAATATGTCTAATAATACAAGACCTCGTTTAGATGTTTGGACTTCTACAACACAAACTTCAAGTTTAAGTTATGTTATTGTTTTAACAAATTTTACGGATAGTGAAGCAAATTTAGGCGGATTTCCATTTACGGGTAATTGGGTAAATTTAATGGACAATTCTTCTATAAATGTTACTACAACGGGACAAACTTTAAGTATTGAAGCAGGTGGTTTTAGAGTTTTTGGAAATCAAGCAGCTCTTTCAAATAATGATTTTGAATTATCAGAAAAAGAAATAGAACTATATCCAAACCCAACAACTAATTCTTTTGCAATATCAAGTAATGTTTCAAAAATAGAAGTTTACACCATTACTGGTCAATTGATACAAACATTTTCAAATGTAATTAGTAATCAAGAATTAGAATTAAATACGATTGGAACTGGAATTTATTTAGTGAAAATCACTGAAAATAATGGTACAAGCCAAACAAAGAAACTTATAAAAAAATAAATTTATTGAAATTTAAAACCGATTGTAAATTCAATCGGTTTTAAATCTCAATTTATACTTTGTGAAATTATATGAAATAGATTTTCTCAACAAAATAGAATAAACATATCCAACGATTCAATATATTCATGTGTTTGTAAAGCAAATGGGTTTTTAAATATATTAAAAATAAATTAGTGATTAGTAATTACTTATGGATATTTTTGTTGTTAAATCTTTGAATTATTTTGTATTTTTACTTCGTAAAACTTGTATTTTTTTTTGTTACTCCAAAAAAAATAACATTTTAAGGAGTGACTAAATAGTATTAAATTAATAAATAGTGATTTTATTAACATAAAAATGTTTGCGTAACAGCTAACACTTTTAATGATTAAAAATAATTAATTTTTAAACACACACACATTAAATTAAATTATTATGAAAAACACACAAATTAAAAAAATGAATCTTATTAGATACATTGCAATTCTATTGATAGGGCAATGGGGCATTGCACAGCAAGATGTTTTTAGTAGGAGTGAAGTAGCGACTGGTAATTTTGGCGATGGAGCTTTACCATGGTATTATCAGACTTCAAATAATAGTCAAGGAGATCCTGATAATGGAAATACTGTTAGAAATTATGTTAAAATAGGGCATAATAACAATACTACGATGACCACTAATGGGCGATTTTATCAATTAGCATCTTTAGATTTTCAAGCAGGAGCATCCACATCAAGAACAATTAATAATTCAAACGGCGGATTATCTGTTTCTATTGGAATCTATAGTGCTTCAACGGTCACACATACTTTTAACACACCAGTAGGTATTGATGGTAGTAGTGTTCAAATTCATACAAATAATACAGGGGGTTATGTTTTTTCAAATACTATTTTTGTTAATTCAAATACAATTAATTTTGGAGGTAATGGTTCTGGGTCTATTTCAGTATCAGGAGTTTTACAAGGCACAGGAAATGTTGTTAAAAACGGCTCTAACCTATTAACTCTTACAGGTCAAAATACCTATACAGGCTCAACGACCATCAATGCAGGAGAATTACATCTCAACAGAACGGGAGGCAATACTTTACCAGCTGGTAACAGTATTACTGTCAATGGAACTCTTAGAATATCTTCTAACCAAACACTTGTCAACCTCACCATCAACAGCGGAGGCAAAGTCATCATTGAACCTGGGGTTGATTTACAGGTAACAGGCACTCTAACAAACAATGCAAGTGTTGCAGGAATTGAAATTAAATCTAATGTCAATGGTACTGCTAGTTTGCGCCATGCCACCAGTGATATTCCCGCTACTGTTGAACGATATATTCCTGCCAAAAGAGCTTGGAGAATTTTAGCAGCTCCTCACAAAGGCACTTCAAACAATACGATTGCTGCACAATGGCAAGAAACTGGAAAAGATATGTTGCTATGGAAGCCTAATGGGGGCGATGGTTTTGCAACTGGTCCTCAAACTAATATTTATAAATACGCTAGCGGTTGGCAAGGAGTAACAACCAATGCAGAACCATTATTTGATACCAATGGCAACAAACCCATGATGGTTTTTGTAACTGGACCTCATGGTTCTTCAAACATTGCCTCTGGAGCAGATGCAACAACTAGTACCACTACAGGCAACTTAATTACTGGTAATGTTAGTAATACTATTACAGCAAACACCTTTAACTTATTAGCCAACCCTTATACTAGTGCTTTAGATATAGAAGGTTTGATTACAGACAACTCGGGTTCAAAAATTTGGTTGATGGATCCTTCTTCTGGAATTGGTGTTTATTATACTTATGATGGTACATTATGGACTCCAAATACACCCGCCATAGAAAACAGAAATATTCAATTAGGACAAGGGTTTTTTGTGCGTCATTTAACAAACACATCCTTTACTATCAATGCAAATAGAAGAGTTACTGGAAGCAGTAGCAATTGGTTTGCCAAACAACAAAACCAAAATAGCAGCCATGATATTTTAAGGGTTTTGCTTTACAAAAATGAAAATAACGATTTTCAGTTATATGATGGGGTGGTTACAGCGAATCATGCCCAAGGAAACAATGCTGTTGATGAAGCTGATGCACCAAAAGTATCAAATTTTTCTGATAACATAATGTTTAGAAATGGTAACTCTAATTTGTCTATTGAATATAGAGCTTTGCCTGTTCAAAATGATATGCAACCCCTTCGTTTAACCGGGACTTCAGAAACAGCTTATCAGTTAAGAATTTTTACTGAAAGTTATTCAAATAGTACTTTAACACCTTATTTAGAAGATCTGACAGCCAACACATTAACTGCTATTCCTACTGATGGATCTACTCTAATTTACCCTTTTCAAGGCGTGGTTTCAAGCAATACTAATCCTGATAATCGTTTTAGAATTGTTTATCAAGAAACCTTGAGTACTAGTGACAATGCTTTTACATCTGCGTTTGTGTATCCTAATCCAGTTACTAATCAACAATTGCATATTAGATTGCCTCAACATGCACCTGCAACTTATCAAGTTTCAAATTTGTTAGGTCAAGTAATCCAAAAAGGTAATTTAACAGCTATTGATAACGTAGTAGATTTAGACATTGAGTCTGGTGTATATATGTTAAACATTGCTCAAGGGAATGAAAACTATACCAATAAAATTATTGTAAAATAAAATAGTAATTAAAATGAAAAATATATTTTTAAAATCAGTTTATTTATTGTTGATTTTCTTAAGTCCACTAACTGTTTTAGCCAATGAAGATGATCCAGGGTTACCAGGTGATGGAGACCCAGGACAAGTGCCAATCACAGATCATTTGTGGTTATTGATGATAATAGGTGTAGCATTGATTTTTTATTATCAAAGAAAAAAATTAACCACCAAATAATTTTTACTAGTTAAACTCATATTAATCAAAAGCTATAAAATCATGAAAAACATAGTAATCATAAGTTGTTTAGTTATAACTCAATTTCTTTTTGCTCAACCAAATGTTTTTTGGAGAACTGATGGTCCAAGTGATGGCAAATGGTTATGGGGTTCAACTTGCAATCAAAACGGTAGTGATGGACAATGGTTCAATGCAAGTGAGTCAGGTTTTAGACAAGCACCTGATTGTTTTGTGCATTCTTATGTTTATTTTGATGGTAATGGCATCAATACGATGGAGCTTAATGCAAGAAATTTTGGTGCAAGAAAAGTGATTTTCACAGCTAATGTAACTCAACCAAGAACCTTAAACTCACCAGATAACCACAAATTATATTTGAGTTCAGAAGCCACTATTGACAACTTTTCTTCTGCAATGCACACCTTTAATGCAACTATTGAACTTGAAAGCGTTTCCTCTAATGGCCTTATTAACGCATCAAGTGCTAACATTAATATTAATAATTTGATACTAAGCAGTTTTTCAATTCATTTGATAGGAGGTACTGGCAGAACCATCACAATTAATGGCAGTATTAGCGGATCGGGTCAAGTTAGGGTTAATGGTTCGGGTTTGACTATTGTTTACAATGGTCAAAGCACTTATACAGGCAATACCATAGTTGAGTTAGGGACTTTACAACTTAATCATAGTCTTGGTAATACGATTCCAGCCACTAATGATTTGATAGTACAAAACGGAGGTGTTTTGTTGGTGTCCAAAAATCAAACCATTGACGATTTAACCATCAATGCAGGAGGAAAAGTCATCATTGAATCAGGTGTTAATTTGGTAGTTAATGGCAATTTAATCAATCAAGCAGGCGTTGATGGCATCGAAATCAAGTCAAACAATATCAATACAGCTAGTTTGATTCATCAATCATCTGGGGTGGAAGCCACCGTAGAAAGATATATCCCTTTGGGCAGACGATGGCGTATTTTGGCTGCACCTCACATTGGAACAACCAATCAAACTATTGGGAATCAATGGCAAACACCAAACAATACAGGGGTTTTAATGTGGAATACCACAGGTGCAGGGGGGTTTGTTCAGGGGCCTCAAAATAGTGTTTATAGATATCAAGCGGGCTGGCAAGCAGTAACAAGTAATGCCGAGACATTGTTTGATGCCAATATCAACAAACCTTTGTTAGTGTTTTCAACCGGGCCTCATGGATCAGATTACGTTGCTCATACCTCGGGAAGTATTCCAACAAAAATAATAACAAAAGGCACATTGTTTTCGGGTAATTATACCCACACCATCAATCCTAATCAGTTTTCTATGTTGGCCAATCCATACTCTAGTGCCATTGATACAGAAAGTTTAATGGCTGCCAATCCTGATGCTATGCTTTGGCTTCTAGACCCATCTATCAATGTATTGGGTGGCTATGTAACTTTTGATGGTTCTAATTGGGCTTTGCCTGAACCTATTGGTAATGATAAAAACATACAATTGGGGCAAGGCTTTTTTGTAAGATCTACCACCACCAGCTTTTTAATAGAAGCCAATAAAAGAATTGGAGGAAGTAGCAACACTTGGTTTGCTAGACAAGGCCAATTGTCTAATCAAGACAACAAACTACGTGTTTTGCTTTATAAACAAATAGACAACCAATGGCAAATGATTGATGGGGTTTTAGCGGTTAGTCAAGCGAATGCTAATAGCGAAGTTAATGATCAAGATGCACCAAAATTGTCTAATTTTAATGAAAATTTGATGTTCAGAAATGGGAATACCAATTTAGCTATTGAATACAGAGCTTATCCTACGGTAAATGAAACGCAAAACCTGAGATTGACTGCAACACAATTGATTGACTATCAATTAAAATTGTATGTTGAGCAGTATGATCATGAATTGATACCTTATTTAGAAGATTCTTTTACCAACACTTTGACTGTCATTCCAACTGATGGCTCTACTCTAATCTATCCTTTTCAAGGTGTAGAATCAAGCAGTACCAATCCTGATAATCGTTTTAGAATTGTCTATCAAGATTCTTCACTTTCAACAGACCCATTTGAACCATCTTCTGAAATTGAATTGTATCCAAATCCTGCTAAAAACAGCTTTTCAATTTCAAAAACAGCGGATTTGATTGAAATTTACAACCTAACTGGGCAACTAGTAAAATCGTATAAAAACATAGAAATTAATCAATCTATTGCTATTGAA
This sequence comes from Flavobacterium sp., assembly GCA_044373115.1. Classification (GTDB taxonomy): domain Bacteria; phylum Bacteroidota; class Bacteroidia; order Flavobacteriales; family Flavobacteriaceae; genus Flavobacterium. The sequence goes on along the minus strand of JBILQQ010000003.1, from coordinate 28,988 downwards.
AGTCTTCAAACAGGTATTTATAGTGTAAAAATAACCGACAATAATAACAATATAAGCACCCAAAAACTCATCAAAAATTAATTTTATTTACTATTAGTTATACCCAAGGAGGCCATTCTGAACACGAATGGTCTCTTTTTTTTGGGCGTGCCCTTGTTGCAAACAAATCCCAAATCAAAAGTTCATTTATCTAAGCAACAAGGTCGGGCTCTCGGCTATATCTTTTGTGGCCGCTACGTAAAATACTCAGCCACAAAAGGATGCCGCTTCAACCGCTCACGCAAAACAAATAAATTTCAGAAGTAAAATTATAATAAAAGAAGTTTAATTTATTTCAGTTTTTATTTTTTTATTTAATAAAATTAAATAACTCTTCAATTGAAACATTCAATGACCTACAAATTTTAAGCATAGTTGAAACCTTCATCTCTTGTTTGCCTTTGATGTATTTTCGAAGGTTTTCAACATCAAGGTCTGCATCATGAGCAACCTCTCTTGTCTTTAATCCTTTTTGCTTTATAATTTCTTCAATTCGCATCCCAAGACTAATGATATCTTGGTTGAGAGGTGTTTTTCGAATTCTTTTTTCCATACTGAAAATTACTTACATCTGATTTAACGCATGTAATCGAATAAAATAGGTTGCATGTAACCGAATATTTTTTATATTTGTAAACTAAAAAAAACTAAATATGAAAAATTTTTACTTTTATAATTAACTTTTATTAATTTACAAATATAAAAAATATTTAAAATAAAAAATATGGAAACCACTCTGTTAAGTAATAAATTCATGTTTAATCTTGAAACAACAGTCTTAAATTTTGTTAGTGATATTGTTAGAAAAAAAAGTAAAATAATAAGTAATCCAAATCATACAGAATTTGAATTAAAACTTTTATTTCTTGTTAGGATAGGGAATGTTTTAAAGAATAATTTTAGCGATAAAGAATATAACAATATTTTAGTTTTTTATCAAGAAAAAATTTTAAAAGATAAATTGAATTTATTACCAAATATTAATTTTGATGAATTTACAAATGAGAGATTTACATTTCACCATAATGGCATAATTGAAATAAATAACATAAAAAATAATAAAAATTTTAGATGTTCACCAAATGATTATACTTATTTATTAGAAATTGTATTGTTCGAAAAATCATTAAAAACTATTAATGAAATCAAAGAGAATACTTTTTATAATTTATTAGATCCATTTTATGGATTAAATAAACATAGTTCTTCATTAGATTTACTCATATTAACAAATAATTATGTAGAAAAAGTTTATAATCTTTCAATTAAAACAGACAAAAATAAATGGAATTTACACTACCATCATATACCTTATAATTTATTAACTTTAATTTTAATAATTTTGATTATTATAACATTTTTAATTTTTAGGTAATTTTTTAGATTGAAATTGTTAGTTTTGGGAGGTAATTAATTTTAATATTTATGGGTTTATTTAGTAGATTATTCAAAACAAAAAAACAAGGTATATCAATAGAAGAAAAAATTCAAATTGGTGAGATGCTTGAAACTATAAACACAATTTGTAAAAGAAAAAATGAGTTATACAAAATTGGAATCAACGATTTTAATTTAGACCAAATGATGATTGAAAAATCAACTGTTTATGAATTTTATAATAATGGATTGTTGGATCTTTTGGGCGAGGATAAGGATTACGATAAAAAAAAATACAAACACAAAGATAAATTACTTGAATTAGTTAATAGTAGTGAATTAAATCAAAACAATATTCGTATCGTACATTACATTAAAGGTTTTTTATCTGGAATAAAAAGATCTCTATATGTTGAGGTTAATAATATTGATGATGATAGTAATTTGTATTTATCCAAATATGATAATATAACTATAAAACAATTTAAATATCAATTTTACTCTCAGTCTATTTCGGAGATTTTGAATTTGTTAGAAAGAAAAAGAAATTTTATAAGAAACCTTGATACAGAATTTATTCTTGATTTTGATTTTGATAAACTTATGTATGAAAAGATGAGACTTGTTGAAATAATCAAAAGTGGTTCATTAAACTTTTTAGGAAAGGATTTCACAGAAAATATTTCATTAATATTTTTTAAAGATGATAGAATTATAAAAGAGGATATTGAATATATTTGGGAATATTTAATGAATGAACAAAATAAACTAAAGAAACTATTTTAGTATTTTACGTAGATTTTTTTCATAATAAAATTTAAATTACTTTGATACATCATTTGTTTTGTGTGATATAAAATAAAGTCATCCTTAAGCTTATTTTTAACTTTCTAAAACTTTTAACCATAAAAGTTATATTTACATTTTAAGTTTTATTTTACGAAAAAGAATTATCAACTATTTTTAGTTTTATATTTAGCATTGTGAGTTGCGATTTCAGATTATTTTTATTTGTACCCTTATTGTCATAGGTTATAAAAATATACTGATTTTGGTCAATTTTATGTTAAATATGAATAAGGGAATGAATTTGGAGTTTCTTTATTAACAACTATTGTAGGTATTTTTTTGATTGTAGGAATTGGAATTATTTTTAAAAAACCAGAGAAAAAAATAATATCGACCTATTTATTTAAAAATACTATAAAACAAAAAACCCACTCGTTAAAGTGGGTTTTGTGGTACCTCCAGGGATCGAACCAGGGACACATGGATTTTCAGTCCATTGCTCTACCATCTGAGCTAAGGTACCGTACTAATGCGGGTGCAAATATAACACCATTTTTAATTTATCCAAAACAATTTTTAAAAAAAATCAATTCGTATCTTTGCTTTTTAATTTTATATAGATGAATTTAATTATTGATATTGGAAATACTTACGTTAAAACCGCTGTATTTGAGGCTAGTAACCTAATTTTTAAAGAAACATATTCGTATTCCGATTGGGAAATTAATTTGAATAAAATTAAATTAATTTTTCCAAATATCACTAATTGTGTTGTTTCTAACGTCGGAAAAATAGAAAATGACCACCTTAAAAGCGTTTTAAACTTCCAAAATTTGTTCTTTATTTCAAAAAACACCAAATTCCCATTTGTAAATTTATATTCCACCCCAAATACCTTAGGCATTGACCGAATGGTGCTGGCTTCGGGCGCTGTGTTAAATTTTCCAACCAACAATAAACTTATTATTGATGCGGGTACTTGTATAACGTATGATTTTGTAGATAATGAAAATAAATATTTTGGAGGTGCCATTTCGCCCGGAATTCAACTTCGGTACCAATCATTGCACAATCATACCGCAAAATTACCTTTGTTATCTAAAAAAATCCCCGAATCATTCATTGGTAATTCAACCGAAAATGCAATTCACTCAGGTGTAATTAATGGGGTAATTCACGAAATTAATGGCACAATAGCATCTTTTTCGGCCAAATATGAAAACTTTATCATAATTTTAACGGGTGGCGACGCAGATTTTTTGGCTAAACGATTAAAAAATACCATATTTGCCAATTCAAATTTTTTATTAGAAAGTTTGAACCAACTATTTCAATTCAATCAAAATGATTAAAAAAATTATTTTAAGCATTTCATTGCTTATTTCGATCGCCTCATTTGCTCAAGAAGGAACCGCTTCTCCATACTCTTTTTACGGTATTGGTGACGTCAGATTTAAAGGTGCAGTTGACAGCCGTAGTATGGCTGGTATGTCTATTTTCCCAGACAGTATTCACCTTAACCTCCAAAATCCTGCACAATTAGCCAGTTTAAAAATGATGACATTTGGAGTGGGAGGTACCTATACTCAGTCAACACTGAAAACCAACTCTCAACAAAGCAAAACAAAAAGAACCACTTTTGATTATTTAACTGTTGGTTTGCCTTTGGGTAAACTAGGAGTTAGTTTTGGAATTGCACCTTACTCATCAGTAGGTTATAAAATCCAAAACGTAGTTACGGGTACCAACGCCCAAGTATCAAGATATAGTGGGTTAGGAGGCGTAAACAGAACTTTTGTAGGTTTAGGATTTTATATCGCCAAAAACTTCAGCATTGGTGCTGATTTACAATATAATTTTGGTAAAATTGAAACTACAAGTATTACCTATTTGGAAGGTATCCAAAACGGTTCGCGCGAAATTAATACTTCAAATGTTACGGGAGTAACTTTTAATACTGGTTTTGCCTACCAAGCTAAAATTGCTAAAAAATTATTTTTGTTTACTTCAGGAACTTTTTCGCCAAAGTCAAACTTGAATTTGTCAAATACAAGAATAATTGATGTTGTTCAATTGCAAGCCGACGGAAGTTTTAGTACAGTGGGAGACCCTTACACGGCTAATGTAGTTGATGCAACTATCGTGATTCCACAAAAATTGTCTTTAAGTGCAGGTTTTGGTTTGCCAAAAAAATGGAGTGTAGCTTCTGAAATTACGTTCCAAAACACAAGTGAAATGTCCAATAGATTTAACGATATTACTAATGCAGTTTACGAAAATTCCACCCGATATGCTATTGGAGGTTATTTTATTCCGAAATACAATTCGTTTACAAGTTATTGGGACAAAGTTACTTACAGAGCTGGTTTTCGACATGAAAACTTGGGCTTGGTAATTAACAACCAATCAATTACGGATACCGCTGTTACACTTGGTCTTGGTTTACCTTTAGGAGGAACTTTTTCAAATGTAAATATTGGATTTGAAATGGGTAAAAAAGGAAAATCATCTTATAATTTGGTTCAAGAAAACTACGGAAGTATTAGTATCGGACTTGTATTTAATGATAAGTGGTTCATAAGACGAAAAATTAACTAATTTTACACACTTAATACAACTGTAAAAGCCATGTTTAATTCCAATAAATTACTTAAAATGATTTTTGTTACAGCTGTTATTGCTGTAGCAGTTTCATGCGAAGGTAATTTTAAAGAAGTCCAACAGTCAACTTTTGAAGAGTTTTCGCCAAGTGGCGAAGCAGATTCTATTAATTTAAAATATACCGATTCGGGGCGAATAAAATCTATTTTAATAAGTCCCAAAATGCTTGACTACGCAACGGTTAAGTTTCCGTTCACCGAATTTCCAAATGGAATAAATGTAACGTTGTTTGATGAAAATGGACAAAAAACATTTGTAACTTCAAAATATGCAGTTACATTTAAAGATACAGAGTTAATAGATTTACAAGGAAGCGTAAAAATTTCCAATGAATCTGGTCAGCTCTTTGAAACCGATCAGTTGTATTTTGACCAAAAAACGGAATGGTTTTATACCGAAAAAAGATACAAATTTTCAGACCCAAAAGGAATATCGTTTGGCGAAGGGGTTGATTTCAGCAAAGATTTTAAAATAATAAACTCGCAACGAATTTCTGGCGAAGTTGAAAATAACGATTAGATATGAACTACTTAAATATTACAAAATACATTTATTTACTAGTGGGATTTATCATGTTGTACGATGCCTACACCAAATGGAACGACAACACAGATAAGCCTTGGTTAAGTTTAATGTTGGCTGGTTTAGCGTTTTTCACTTATTTTTTTAGACGTCGATTTAATAAAAAATTTGAAGACAGAAATAACGAAAACCAATCCAAATAACGATGGAATTAGTAGTAATCATTTCTTGTTTACTTCTTTGCGCCTTTTTTTCGGGAATGGAAATTGCATTCGTTTCTTCTAATAAAATATATCTTGAAATAGAAAAAAAACAAGAAAATTTTATTGCAAAAATCATTACCAAGCTTACCCAAAAACCATCAAAGTTTTTAGCTACAATGCTAGTTGGAAACAGTTTGTCGTTAGTGATTTATGGGTTTTTAATGGGCGATTTAATCTCAAATCAGCTGCTACAACTACCGTTTCGTGTTACTCAAGTTAGTGTTTTATTAATTCAAATTGTAATTTCTACAATCGTAATTGTACTCACGGCTGAATTTTTACCCAAAGTTTTTTTTCAAATTTATGCCAATAAACTGGTTCGGTTTTTTGCTATTCCAGCCTATTTTTTTTACCAATTATTCAATTTTTTCTCTACATTTATTTTGTGGATTTCAGATTTTATTTTAAAACAATTTTTTAAAACAAATGAACATTTCGTTACGTCATTTTTTAGCAAAACTGAATTAGAACATTACATTAACGAACAAATGTTGGCTGCTGACAATGAAAATATTGATTCTGAAATTCAAATTTTTCAAAATGCACTTGAGTTTTCAGCAGTTAAAGCCCGAGATATAATGACTCCCCGCACTGAACTTGTTGCTTTTGATATGTACCATTCAATAAATGATTTAAGACTTTTGTTTATAAAAACTGGATATTCCAAAATTTTAATTTATCAAAATTCATTAGATGATATTGTAGGTTACGTTCATTCATTTGAACTTTTTAAAAAACCTAAAACCATCAAATCAGTGATGATTCCAGTTGAATATGTGCCCGAAACAATTTTAATCAAAGATACGCTTAACCTTTTAACCAAAAAAAGAAAAAGTGTAGCAGTTGTTTTAGATGAATACGGCGGAACATCAGGAATAATTACTGTTGAAGATATTGTTGAAGAACTATTTGGTGAAATTGAAGACGAACACGATGAAATTGAAGCTTTCACTGAAATTCAGATGGAAGAAAATAGATTCATCTTTTCAGCTCGTTTAGATGTTGAATACCTTAACGAAAAATATAATTTGGCAATTCCGGAAAGTGATTCGTACGGAACTTTGGGCGGATACATTGTAAATAGCACCAAAGCAATCCCTAAAAAAGAGGATTTAATAGCAATAGATAATTTTCAATTTATTATCCAAGAAGCCACAAATACCAAAATTGAGGTGGTAAAAATGATAATTTTTGACCAGAAATAAAAAAAATTACATTTTTTAATGTAAAAACTAAGCATAAACTATAATTATTTCACAGATAATTGTATTTTCGCAAACTGAAATAAAATTTAACATATATAAAAATGGCAGTTTTAGCAAAAATTAGAAATCGTTCCGCACTTTTGATAGGAATTATAGCAATCGCATTATTAGCATTTATAATTCAAGATCTTTTTTCAAGTGGTTTTAAAAACCAAGCAACAGATGTTGGAAGTATTAACGGAAAAGATATTGTTTTCGAGGATTTTAGATTGAAAGTTTCTAATGTAGAAAAAAATCCCGGACAAAACGGACAAACACCAACCACAATTCAAGCTGCTAATCAAGTTTGGAATCAAGAGCTTGCAATTGCTTTGATTTCTGACCAATTTGTAAAAGCAGGTATCAGAACAGGTGAAAATCACTTAATTGAAGTTTTCAAAAAAGATCCAAATATTGGTCAAAACCCAGAATTTGTAAATGAGTTAGGTAAATTTGACTTGAAAAAATTCAATGATTATTTTGCTAAAAATCCTGAGCAAAAAACCTTCTTAAAAGAAAAAGAAAAAGAAGCTGAATTAAATTCAAAATTCGGAATATACAGCACTTTAGTAAGAGCAGGAATGTACACAACTAAAGCGGATGGTAAATTCAAATATGAAATGGAAGCCAACAAAGTAAACTTTGAGTACGTTTCTGTTCAATATGCTTCAATTAAAGATAGCGAAGTTAAAGTAACTGACGCTGATATTTTGGAATACATGAATAAAAATGTAAAACGTTTCAAGGCTGAAGAGTCAAGAGAAATTGAATACGTATTGATTTCTGACAAACCATCTAAATCAGATGAAGCTGAAGTAAAAACTAAAATTCAAGGTTTGCTTTCAGGTAGCGTAGTTTATAATAAAGAAACAGCATTAAATGATACTTTACCAAGTTTTAGAAATGCTTCAAATGTAATTGATTTTGTTGCTGCAAACTCTGATTTGCCTTACGATTCAACTTATGTGAGTAAACAAGATTTGCCTCAAGAGCATGCAGATGCGTTATATAATTTACCGTCAGGTGAAATTTATGGCCCATATATCAATGGAAAATACTACTGTTTGTCAAAATCAATGGGTAAAAAATCAGGAGCTAAAGCTAAGGCATCTCATATTTTAATCAGTTGGGAAGGAACACAACTTCCAAACAAAAAAGAAAAAAGAACAAAAGAACAAGCTAAAGCTAAAGCAGATGATTTATTAGCACAAGCAAAAGCAAATCCTGGAAATTTCATGATGTTGGCATTAACAAATTCTGATGATTCATCTGCACAACAAGGTGGTGATTTAGGTTATTTTGTGCCTAACCAAATGGTGAAACCATTCAATGATTTTGTTTTCGGAAATTCAATTGGTTCAATTGGTTTAGTAGAAAGTGAATTTGGTTACCATATTATTAATGTAACAGATAAACAAGATGCTATCCGTTTAGCAACGGTTGCTCAAAAAATTGATGCTTCAGAAGCTACAACTAACGAAGCTTACACAAGAGCAACTAAATTTGAAATGGACGCTAACGAAAAAGATTTTGCTGCTGTTGCAAAAGCTCAAAAATTAACTGTAAACCCTGCAATTAAAGTTTTTGCAATGGACGAAGCTTTTGGCGCAGTGGGTAACCAAAGACAAATTGTTAAATGGTCTTTTGAAAGCGGAACATCAGTTGGTGATATCAAACGTTTTGAAGTACCAAATGTTGGAAACGTAATTGCTCGTTTGAAAAAAATAAATGAAAAAGGTTTAATGACTGTTGAAGAAGCTAAACCAATGGTTGAAATGACTATCAAAAACAAAAAGAAAGCCGAAAAAATAATTGCAAAAATGTCAGGTGCTTCATTAGAGGCTATTGCAAAATCTAACAAAACTACAGTTCAATCTGTTGCTGATGTAACTGTTGAAAATGCAATGATACCAAACGTGGGTATGGAAAGCAAAGTAGTTGGAACTGCCTTTGGAACTGCAGCAAACAAAGTATCTGCTCCAGTTGAAGGGTTTTCAGGGGTTTTTGTTGTAAAAACTAAATCGGTTACTAAGGCACCAAAATTGGCTAAGTACGATGATTATGTTGCAAAATTAAAAGCTAATGCGGCTCAAAATACGGGTAGAATTTTACCAGCATTAAAAGAAAAAGCTGATATTAAAGATAACAGAGCTGATTTTTATTAAAATTAGCATTAAGATAAAAAAAATCCGAACCTCACAGTTCGGATTTTTTTTGCACTATCATAAAATCATTTCTTCGTAGGTAAGAATTACATGATACCCTTTTTCAATGAAATACGATGAAGGATTGGTTTTGGAAAGTACCATAACAAAATCGCCTCCCCATGCCCCCAAGCTTTTTATCACACCATCAAAATCAGAAAACAACGCTTCTTGAATAGTTTGTTGTTCCAAAATGGTACTCATCTCAATTTCATGATGAAGTAATACGGCACTAAATTCTTCCAATGAATTGGATAAAAGTGCTTGTTGCGTATATTTTGTTATTTTTTCAACTCCAGCCTCCATATTATCCAACCTATTAAAATAGTTTGCAATAGCTGTTTTGCTGTTTTGTTTCTTATTTAGGTAAACAAAATAAATCGCATTTGAAAAAATGGGATGAAATGGAATTAGTTGTACATTAGGTTTTTCGTTAATTAATTGGTACAATATAGCTGAGTCGTTTTGGGCGCAAGCCAAATCATAGCCACTTCCACCAAAACTGTTTTTAAGTAAGGTATAAGCATCCACAGCTAGCCAGTTAGCAATATTATTTATCAATGTTGACGACGTGCCTAAACCCCATTTTTTTGGAAATGTTAAATGGGTTGAAATAGAATATCCATCTGCATCTAAAAGATAGGATGGATTTAGTAGAAACGCTTCGTGTAAAATTTCAATAAGTGTGTTTTTAATTGCATTATCAGTTGTTTTTAATTTATTTTTAACTTCATCAAATGAAATTGTAGTTTCAAACCAACAGCTACCATCCGCATCAAAACTTGACCATTTTATACCATTAACTTCACTGGGTTCAATAAGTAAGCTTTGTCCAAACTTTGTAGGTAAAGCTAATGCCGTTGCTCCGTTAAGCACAACGTATTCGCCTGTAATTAAAAGTTTTCCGTTACTGTAATAAGTTTGTGTCATTTCCTCTAATTTTATCTAATAACGCTACAACCGAAGCATGTGAAATTGGGTTTTTTTCAAAATGATTTATAATTAATTTTCGCTCCTCGGCAGTAGCCTGAAATTGATTTAAAATGTTGTTCAAGTGCATTTTCATATGACCTTCTTGAATGCCAGTTGTGGTTAATGACCGTAGGGCTGCAAAATTTTGTGCCAAACCGGCAACGGCAACTATTTGCATTAGTTCGTGTGCTGATGGTTTTCCAAGAATTTCCAATGCCATTTTTACCATTGGATGTAGTGAGGTTAATCCGCCAACTGTTCCAATTGCTAAAGGAACTTCGAGCCAAAATTTAAAAATATCATTTTCAATAGATGCCCCCGACAAACTTCTGTACTGCCCGTCTTTTGCCGCAAAGGCATGACAACCCGCTTCAACCGCTCGGAAGTCATTTCCTGTAGCTAAAATAACCGCATCAATTCCATTCATTATTCCTTTGTTGTGCGTAACTGCTCGGAAAGGTTCTATTTTTGCTATAGCAACTGCTTGCACAAATTTTTGAGCAAATTCTGCTGGGTTTTCTATTTTTTTTTCGGCTAATTCCTCTATTTTACACGAAACTTCAGCACGAACAACGCAATTAGGAACATAATTTGACAAAATGCTCATTATAATTTCAATGTTTTTTTCGGCTTCAGTAAAATCTTTATAATCTATAGCTTCAGTTTTTAAACTTTTGGCTAATTGTTCCAAACACGAGTTGATAAAGTTGGCACCCATGCTGTCTTTGGTTTCAAAAGTTACATGAAGTTGGTAATAGTTTGGCAAATCGGCTGTTTTGTTTCGTAACTCAATGTCAATAATTCCGCCGCCTCTTTGTCGCATATTTTTAGTTATGGAATCGGTGGTGGCAATTAAATTTTTTTTAATAGTATTGAAAAAAGTGGTTAATTTTGAATCCTCACCCGTATATAAAAAATGAACTTGACCAATTTTTTCAGAATTGATAACCGTAGCTTTAAAACCACCACGGGTGCTCCAATATTTGGCTGATTTTGCCGCAGCCGCAACAACTGAACTCTCCTCAATTACCATTGGTAGCGAGAAATAGTTGCCATTTATTAAAAAATTAGGGGCAATTCCCATTGGTAAATAAAAATTTGTGATGGTGTTTTCAATAAATTCATCATGCAATTGTTGCAAATTTTCATTGGTGTTCCAATATTGTTTAAGTGTTGCAATGGCCTCGCTTGGGTTTGAAAAATAGCTAGTTGCAATCCAATTTATTTTTTCTTCTTTGGATAATTTAGAAAATCCAGAAACGGCGTTATTCATTTTCAGTCAGTTATAACATTATCCCACAAAGATACATCATACATTTTATTGTTTGAATTTGAATTTGATAAATAAATCAACTTTTAAATTTTATTTTTTTAAAAAATATGCTAATAATTGTATTTTTTTCACTAAAATTGAAGTCGATTTGTAATTAAGATATAAAAATGAGAAAAATTTCAATTTTAGCAGTATTTCTACTCACTTTTTTGGGTAGTGTAGCCCAACAAAAAATCACTGTAGAGGATATTTACACTGGAGCATTTAGAGCCAAAGGCATGGACGAACTTCAATCCATGAAAAATACAAATCAATACACAGTTTTAAATACAGACCGAACTACTAGAAGCCAACAAATTGATTTATACGATTATGCAACGTTAAAAAAACTTGCAACATTGATTGATACAAAAAACTATAAAGACCTTGCAGATGGAATTGATAGTTATACTTTTTCATCGGATGAAAAACAGATGTTAATTGCATCGAATTCAAATCCAATTTTTAGACATTCATTTACAGCTGATTTTTATTTATATTCTTTGGATTCAAAAAATTTAGTAAAATTGTTTGACCAAGTGCAGGAGCCAACTTTTTCGCCCGACGGTTCCAAAATTGCTTATGCTAAAGCAAATAATTTATATATTTATACAATAGCCACAAAATCAACAGTTCAAGTTACCACTGACGGAAGGAAAAATGCAATTATTAACGGTATAACTGATTGGGTGTACGAAGAAGAGTTTGCTTTTGTGAAAGCATTTGATTGGAGTGCAGACAGCAAAAAAATAGGTTACATCAAATTTGACGAAAGTCAAGTACCTGAGTTTTCAATGAATATTTTTCAAAAAGAATTATACCCAGCCATAGAAACGTTTAAATACCCAAAAGCTGGCGAAAAAAACGCAACAGTTTCATTACATATTTATGATGTGGCACAACAATCAGCAAAAAATGTGAACCTATCAAATTATTCAGATTTTTATATTGCTCGTTTAAAATGGACAAATGATGCCAACGTTTTATCTGCTCAAGTATTGAATCGTCATCAAGATAATTTAGATTTACTATTTATTGATGGAAATTCGGCTATAGCCAAAATAGTATTGAACGAAAAAGACAAAGCCTATGTAGATGTTACAGATAATTTGACTTTTTTGAAAGATAATAGTTTTATTTGGACATCAGAAAAAGATGGATTTAACCACATTTATTTGTATGACAAAACTGGTAAATTGAAAAATCAGATTACAAAAGGTAATTGGGAAGTAACCAATTATTACGGATTTGACGAAAAAACTAAAACTGTATTTTACCAATCGGTAGAAAGCGGATCTATTAATAGAGACGTTTACCGAATTGGATTGGATGGTAAAAAGAAAGTTAAATTATCTCAAGCTATTGGTACTACTAATGCAACTTTTAGTCCAAATTTTGAATTTTTTATCAATAGTTATTCAAGTGCTGTGCAGCCAATAACCTACACATTGAATGCTGCTAAAGATGGCAAACAAGTTCAATCTATAGTTGATAATAATGCTTTGGCTGAAAAGCTAAAAAATTACAATTTACCGACCAAAGAGTTTTTTGAGCTAACGACCGAAAAAGGCAACAAGTTAAACGCATGGATGATTAAACCAAAAGATTTTGATGCATCAAAAAGATATCCTGTTTTTATGTATCAATATTCAGGACCAGGCTCCCAACAAGTTAATAACGATTGGAATGGTACCGACGATTATTGGTTTATGATGTTAACTCAACAAGGTTATATAGTAGCCTGTGTTGACGGACGCGGAACAGGTTTTAAAGGTGCTGATTTTAAAAAATGTACCCAAAAAGAATTAGGAAAATATGAAGTAGAAGACCAAATTGATGCTGCCAAAGTTATTGGAAATTATCCTTATGTTGATAAAACTAGAATTGGAATTTTCGGGTGGAGTTATGGCGGATTTATGTCGAGTAACTGTTTGTTCAAAGGAGCCGATGTTTTTAAAATGGCCATTGCAGTGGCGCCCGTAACCAATTGGCGATTTTATGACAGCGTTTACACAGAAAGATACATGCAAACACCTCAAGAAAACGCTAGTGGATATGATGAAAATTCGCCTATCAACCATGTGTCTAAATTAAAAGGTAGTTTCTTATTGATTCACGGTACAGCAGATGATAACGTGCATGTGCAAAACACAATGCAAATGGTTGAAGCTTTAGTGCAAGCCAACAAACAATTTGATTGGGCAATATATCCCGATAAAAATCACGGCATTTATGGTGGCAAAACCAGAATACAATTATATAACAAAATGACTAACTTTATTAAAGAAAAATTATAATAAATGACAACAATAAAAACTTCACAAGAAACTTTTTTTGGACATCCAAAAGGACTTTTCATATTGTTTTTCACCGAAATGTGGGAACGCTTTTCATTTTATGGAATGAAAGCACTTCTAATATTTTATTTAACAAAATATCATTTATTTTCTGATGATTCTGGAAATTTATTGATAGGAAGTTATGCTGCTTTAGTATATGCAGTACCTGTAATTGGTGGTTTTATTGCAGATAAGTATTTAGGTTTTAGAAAGGCTATCATTTTTGGTGGGATAATGCTAGTTTTGGGTCATTTAGGAATGGCTTATGAAGGAAATGCGGCAACACGATCTATGACAGGTGAAATAGTGAGAGATAATCAAGCCTTGCAAGTATTTTATTTTTCTTTATCTCTAATAATTGTTGGTGTAGGTTTTCTTAAAGCTAATATTTCTTCATTAGTAGGTGAGTTATATAAAATGGGTGATAAAAGAAGAGACTCAGGATTTACTATTTTCTACATGGGAATCAATTTAGGGTCGTTTTTAGCAACTATAATTTGTGCTTGGTTAGGCGAAAATTATGGCTGGAGTTACGGATTTGGTGCAGCTGGTATTGGAATGTTTTTCGGTTTATTAACTTTCATTTCAGGAAAACGTTTCTTGGAAGGAAAAGGAGAATCAAATGTACCAGAGTTTTTAGAAAAAAAATCATTTGGTTTCAAAAACGAATGGTTAATTTATATTGCAAGTGCTTTATCTGCTTTGTTTTTTTGGCAAATGGTTCAAAGTCATGATGCCGTATCATGGATATTAAAAATTGCGGGTGGTATTTCATTCTTGTACATTGTGTATTTTGCTGCAACCCAACTTTCAGGAAAAGAAAGAGATCAATTAATTGCTTTAACAATCCTTATAATTTTTACCATTGTTTTTTGGGCTTTGTTTGAGCAGGCATATACATCGTTAAACTTATTTGCTGACCGAATAATTGATAGAAATGTTCTTGGATTTCAACTCACAGCTGGGCAATTTTTGAGTTTTAATGCTCTTTTTATCATTTTATTAGCCCCAGTTTTTGCATGGTTATGGGTAAAATTGGGTAAGTATAATCCAAATACAGCTGTAAAATTTGCCTTAGCAATAATCCTTGTTGGACTTGGTTTTGGGTCTTTGGTTTTGGGAATTAATGTTTCAGAAACTGGAAAAGTAGCTGCGTTTTGGCTAATTTTAACTTATTTATTACATACTTGTGGCGAATTGAGTTTATCTCCCGTAGGATTATCCGCTGTTACAAAACTTTCTCCAGTAAAAATTGTTGGATTTATGATGGGGGTTTGGTTTTTAGCAACTGCGAGTTCAGAATTTATCGCTTCGGTTTTAGCAAATATTGCATCAATTGATACATCAAGCGGAACTGCTCCTGATTTGAATATTGCAAAACAAAGTTATCTAAAACTTTTTGAATACTTGTTCTATACCGGACTAGGTTTTGGTGTGGTTTTATTAATTTTGTCCCCTTTTATAAAAAAATTAATGCATGGAGTTGATAAAGAACTAAATAACTAAACTATGAATACAGAAAACTCAACCGATCAATTTTTTAAAAGCACCGTACTCGGTCACCCAAGTGGTTTATTTGTATTGTTTTTCACAGAAATGTGGGAACGATTTTCATTCTATGGAATGCGCTCTTTATTAGTTTTATTTTTTATGGCTTCAATTACCGAGGGTGGCTGGGGCTGGGATCAAGGAACTGCTTCATCTCTTTTTGGCTCTTATGTAGGTTTAGTATATCTATCCACAATGCTTGGAGGTTATTTTGCCGATAAAATAATTGGTTATAGATGGGCTGTTGTAATTGGAGCTTTATTAATGACTTTAGGTCACTTTTCAATGGCTTTTGAAACACAGTTTACAATATATTTAGGACTTGTGCTTTTAGTTTTTGGAAACGGATTTTTCAAACCAAACATGACTTCAATTGTTTCTGAAATGTACAAAGACAGACCAGATAAAAAAGACGGAGCTTATACCATTTTTTATATGGGAGTAAATGCTGGAGCTTTTTTTGGTATTTTACTTTGTGGTTATTTAGGTGAAAAAGTAGGTTGGGGATATGGTTTTGGTTTAGCTGGAATTTTCATGTTTCTAGGATTAGTACAATTTTGGTTATCACAAAATATTTTTGGCGACATCGGTTTAAAACCTGTGAAAAAAGATGTGGAAGAACTTGCAAAAAAAGATACAGATAAAAGAGTTCCGTTTACTTCATGGCAACTTGGCGTAATCGCAGTTTCTGTAATTTTAGGTTTACTTTGGATAATTAATGCCCCTGCTTCAAAAATTTCTAAATTATCAGGTGGTTCATTTGATGTATTTGGATTTCTTGGTGAAAAAGGAAATTCAATTGCTATTTTAACGGCTTTAGTTTTATTTATCGTTTTGTTGGTTTACAGAATTATGCAATATTCAAAAACTACTCGTGAAAAATTAATTGCTGTTACCTTCTTTGCTTTCATAACCATATTCTTTTGGGCAATTTTTGAGCAATCTCCTAACAGTTTAACTGTTTTTGCAGAAAAATATACTAATAGAATTTTAACAGGAAATTCAAGTGCAATCTTTTTAGTTGTAAATTCTTTGATGACACTTCTCCCTTTAATTATTATAAATTGGGTTATGTATATGTTGTTTAGAAAAACATTTGCTAAATATTCTATAGCAAATATTGTGTTAAGTTTTAGTTTTGTTATCATTTGGATTATTGCGCTTTGGATGCTTGCAAAAGATTATTATATGGCGGGATTCTTAGACTTTTCTGATTCAACCCTTCAATTCTTAAAAATAGAAAAATCAACTGAAGCATTAACAGAAGTGCCTGCAACATGGTTTTCTACATTGAATTCATTGTTTATTATAACATTAGCTCCTTTGTTTTCAAAAGTATGGGAAAGTAAATTTAATCCAAATGCTAATGTAAAATATGGAATTGGAATGATATTTTTAGGTCTTGGAATGGTAGCTGTTGCTTTTGGTGCAAACGGAATTGCTCCTGGAGCACAAAGCGCAAGTGTAAGTATGATTTGGTTAATCTTAGTTTTCCTATTTCATACCATGGGTGAATTATGTATTTCACCTGTTGGACTTTCTTATGTCAGTAAATTAGTTCCAGCCAGAATGATTGCATTTATGTTTGGTGTTTGGTATTTGGCCGTTGCAATAGGAATGAAAGGTGCTGGTATGTTTGGCGAAGAAGTTGAGGCTATTGCCAATGAAAAAGGAATTAGTTATTTCTTTTGGATGTTAGCTATCATTTCATTTATTTTAGCTGCTTTCTCAATATTAATGTCACCAGTTATTAAAAAATTGATGCACGGAGTTAGATAATTTAAAAACGGCATTTTTTTTGTACTAGATCAAAATAAAATTAATATGAAAAAATTTATAATCACGTTATTGCTTGTGTTTTCCGCCATAACAACTCAAGCTCAAGACGAATTAACTTGGCACACCGATTTAAACAAAGCAATTGATATTGCAAACAAAGAGGATAAACCACTATTTTTATTTTTTACCGGTAGTGATTGGTGCGGGTGGTGTATTCGTTTGCAAAAAGAAGTTTTTAAAACTCCTGAATTTGTAAAATGGGCAAAAGAAAAAGTAGTATTGGTAGAACTTGATTACCCAAGAAAATCAAACCAAACCGATGCTGTTAAAACACAAAACGCGCAGCTACAGCAGTTTTTTAAAGTACAAGGTTATCCAATGGTTTGGTTTGCAAAAGCTACAAAAGCCAACGGAAAAATTAACTTTGAACAACTAGGAAGTACTGGCTATGTAGCGGGAGGTCCTTCAGTATGGATTTCGGGAGCCGATAAAATTATTGCTAATTATGTGGCTACTCCAAAACCCGTTGTTGTTCCCAAAAAATCAAAATCGGCAAAAGCCAAAAAAAAATAAATTAAGTTATTCAATTTTAAAATATCCCTTTTCGGCAACTGCATGAAAAGGGATATTTTGTTTCTTGCAAGTTGCTTTCCATAGCGCAACATAACTTTTATAATTGGATGCGTCGGCAACAATTTGTTTTGGTTTGTGGGTGCGTAAGATTGTTTCTAAATTTACTTTTGGCGATTGAATTACTATCAAAATATCGGGATTTGAGTTTGGCAAATATATTCCCGAACTGTCAATTACAACAATTTTTTTACCATTGTACAAATAAAAATTCTGAATTTTTTTTTGTCTTTTTATTTCAGCGAAATTTGAAATTAAATAATTAGTTAATTGGACGTTTTTTTGCTCATCTGTGTTAGTGTTCAAAGTAATTTCTTTTCCATTTCGTTCTACAAATAAACTTGATTTATTCTTTGAAAAAACAATAAATTCTGAGCTTTTTTCTACCTCAATTTTGTTGGTAATTTGGGTTGCTTGAAAAATAATAATACTAAAAAGAGCTAAACTCAATTTGGTGAAATTTGGTTTTTTTAAATAGATTATCCAAGTGAAAATAATAAAATACAAGCCAAACATCATCCATTTTGTCAACGGAATTTCTTTAAAAACCAATTCGTCAAAAGAGGCAATGTAGTGAATTACGTAATTAATTAATGCAATTAAAAGTTCCATCAATTTTAAAATGGGTTGCCAAAAATAAGTAGTCAATGCCATGAGTAAAACCAATATTCCAACGCCCATAATTACGCTTAAAAAGGGTAAAATAATACAGTTTGTAATGAAAAACAAACCTGAAAACTGATGAAAATAGTAAATACTTATTGGTAATGTACCGATTTGCGCTGCTGTTGAAACAGTAATAATATCCCACAAATAGCGGATTATTTTGTTGTTTGGATTCCAAATTTTAGCTAACAAGGGTTGTGCCCATACAATAAAAAATAGCGCTAAATAACTCAATTGAAACCCTACATCAAACAAAAACGATGGTTTAAAAAGCAATAATACGAATGCTGACACAAGTAGCGTATTGTAAAAATTAACACTTCTGTTCAAGTACAATCCTATGGCAACAAATGAAAACATAGTAACCGACCGAAGTACTGATGGTGCCAAACCTGCCAAAACTCCAAAAAATGATAAGGTCACTATTATTAACAGTAATTTTAGTAATCGGTTGGCTTTTGTATTGGCTAAAGGTGATAAAATAAAGGTGATAAAGGTTAATAATAAACCTACATGTAAACCCGAAACAGACAATATGTGTACTGCTCCAGCAAATTGATAGTCCTGAATTATTTCTTTTGATATGTCTTGTTGTTGCCCTAGTAGTAATGCAGAAAACACATACAACTCCTCTTTACTGAACTGGTTTTTTTCAAGGTTTGTAATGATTTTATTTCTGATTTTTGATGCAAAATTTTTAATCGAAAATTCGGTTGGGTTTTTGTAAAATAAATCATTTTGAGATACATAAATTTGCCCAAAAATCGATTTGTTTTCAAGGTATTTTTTGTAATCAAATTGTTGACCAGGATTTTTAGGATGGGATAGCTGCTGTATTTTTGATCTTATTCTTAACTGTGTTCCTGTTTCAAATAGAGGCAGATTTTTGGTGCTGTTTAGTGCAACAATTACTTTTCCTGAGTAAGGTTTGTTGTCAATATTTACTATGTTTGCTTCGTATCTTGTAGCCAAAGCTGTTGTTCTTAATTTTTGATCAATTTCTACAACAATGTTTGTGATTTGATTTAGTTTTTTTGAATGTAGATAATGATTTGTATCGTTTTTTACATCGTGTACAGCACAAGTAGCCAAACCTGTTACAAGGGCTGATAAAAGCAAACAAATACCTATTAAGGTGGTGTTTATTTTTTTGAATACCGATAGAACTACGGGAAATAAAAGTAAAAGTATTCCTAAAAGTGCATGACTGAATTCCACAGAAAAATAAGGGTATAAAACAATACCTAAAATAAAAAACAAACTAATTTTTATTAGCGGAAAATCAAACGCTTTCATTTTCTAAATGTAATAAAAAAGAATTACAGTATGTTATTTATTCGATAACTCTGTTTACTTGTGCAAAGTTTTTGCCATAATAATTTTCTTTTGTGCTGGAGTAAATTACACCTTTACTTGTTGAAGAATGCACAAAAATTATTTCCTCATCAGTTACTTCAACTACCATTCCGACATGGTTTATATGTTTTTTGCCGTTGGTTTTAAAAAAAATTAAATCGCCCTTTCTAATTTCATTACGCTCCATTACTCGACCAATTTTAGCCATATCTGTTGAAGTTCTGGGTAAAATAATATCAAATTTTTTGAAGGTAGCATACATTAATCCTGAACAATCAAATCCGTCTTTACTTATGCCTCCCGTTCGATATTTACTTCCTAAATTATCTATCGCATTGTTAATCAATTGTTCGCAAAAATAATTAGCGTCTTCGGTTGATATTACCACATCTTCTTCTCCTTGATCAAGTATAATTGGTTTGTTTGGGGTAATTTTTATAATTTCAATTGGTTTTGATTCGGCCTTTTTTTGAGCAATTGCTTTTTGCTCTTTCATTTTTGCCTCAATTACTTTAATTCTGTTTTCTAAGTTGTAATCGTATTGGTTTTTTTTGATGGCTACTTTTTTTGATGTAATTACGCCAGGAGCTTGCGTTTTGCAAGATGCAATCAGTAGTACTAGTAAAAGGGCTAATAGATTTTTCAATGTTTTTTGTTTTTGCAAATATAGGTTTTGAAATTTATTTATGGTAAAATATTTTTTAATATCAAGCTTGCGGTTTTATCACTTGCGCCAAAACCGCCTAGTTTTTGTTCTAATTCATCATATTTTTGAAGTAATTTTTCGCGATGTTTTTCGTTAAGTAGCTTGGTTAACTCTATTTTTAAATTGGCATTATTACATTTGTCTTGTATCAATTCGGTTACAACTTCGTCATCCATTATTAAATTTACAAGCGAAATATATTTTAATGTAATAATACGTTTTGCAATTTGATACGAAATAAATCCTCCTTTATAACATACCACTTCGGGTACTTTAAACAAAGCTGTTTCCAATGTTGCTGTGCCAGATGTTACCAATGCAGCTGTTGAGTTACTGAGTAAATCGTAAGTTTTGTTTGATAAAAACTTTATATTTTGACCCTTCAAAAATTGTTGATAAAATGAAAATTCCTGACTTGGTGCGCCTGCAATAACAAACTGATAATCTGGAAAATCAGAAACTACACTGAGCATAACTTCAAGCATTTTCGAAATTTCTTGTTTTCGGCTTCCTGGCAAAACGGCTATTATAGGCTTTTCGTCAAGTTGGTTTTCTTTTAAAAATGTTGCTTTATCAATACGAGTTCTGTTTTGGATGGCATCTATCAGCGGATGTCCAACAAAATCAACTGAAAAATGATGTTTTTTCTCAAAATATTCTTTTTCAAAAGGTAAAATCACATATAATTTATCAAAATCTCGTTTTATAGCCTTTATTCGACTTTCTTTCCAAGCCCATATTTGAGGTGAAATATAATAATGTGTTTTATAACCTCTTTCTTTTGCCCATTTTGCAATACGCATATTAAATCCTGGATAGTCTATAAAAATAATTACATCAGGGTTGAAATTTTCAATGTCGGTTTTACAAAATTTTATATTGTTTAAAATCGTTTTTAAATTTAAAACTACCTCTGCAAAACCCATAAAGGCCAATTCACGATAATGTTTAACCAATGTTCCACCGGTTTGCGCCATTAAATCGCCTCCCCAAAATCTGAAATTTGCGTTTGGGTCTTTTTCTACTAATGATTTCATTAGGTTGGACCCATGTAAATCGCCTGATGCTTCTCCTGCTATGATGTAATAGTTCATATTTTTATAACAAAAAAGTTGTGAAAGCTAATAAAAGTGTTGCCATTACAATACCTTTTGCAATGTTCTCTTTTTTTAATTGTAAAAAAACAAAAAACAAAACAAGATTTAATAGTGCGCCAAGGGTAATTATTTTACCTAAAATCCCTTCGCTTTTTAGTTGTGCAATAGTTACTGAATTAGCATAGTTTGAAAATAAAAGTAGAAACAAATAACTGCCCAACGCAGCAGCTCCAATCCCTATTATTAAGCCTAAAAAAAATTCTTTTTTATTCATGTTTTTATTCTAATTATAAATCCCAAGTGTTTAATTGTGAAATGGTATGATGGGCAGTTAAATCAAACTGTACGGGCACTACCGAAATATAATTATTTGCCAATGCCCATTCGTCAGTGTCTTCCCCTTTGTCCAGATTTATAAATTCACCAGTTAGCCAATAGTATTCTTTGCCAAAAGGGGTAACACGTTTATCAAATTTTTCTTGCCAAATTGCTTTTGCTTGTCGGCAAATTTTGATTCCTTTTATTTCGTCTGTTGCTAATTTAGGAAAATTCACATTTAATACTGTTCCCTCTGCTAAACCGTTTTTTAAAACCTGCAATACTATTTTTTTAATAAATGGTTTAATAGGTTCAAAATCGGCATTCCAATTATAATCCAAAAGTGAAAAACCAATAGCTGGAATTCCTTCAATTCCTGCCTCAACAGCGGCACTCATTGTGCCTGAATAAATTACATTTATTGACGAATTTGAGCCATGATTTACTCCCGAAACACACAAATCGGGTTTTCGGTCCATTAATTCATTCACAGCCATTTTTACACAGTCAACAGGCGTGCCTGAGCAACTGTATTCTGTAATTTCAGCATTTTCTGCCGAAATTTTGTTTAAATGTAAGGTGTTGTTTATCGTTATTGCATGCCCCATAGCACTTTGCGGACTGTCTGGTGCAACTACAATAACCTCTCCAATTTCTTGCATTACGCTTATCAACGCTCTAATGCCAGGAGCAGAAATGCTATCATCGTTAGTAACTAATAGTAATGGTTTTGACATTTTAGTTTTATTTATTTAGTGTAACAAAAGTAACTAATTGCTTACTTATATTTGCAATATTTTAATAACTTTGAAAATTCTGATTTGTTTTAACAAAAAATTATACCTTGCTATTGTTTTCTGGCATAGTTTTGTAACTAAATTTAGATGATATTAATGAATGCAATTATACAATTTATGAAAAGACATTATAAAATTCTACTTATTGTAGTAGTACTTTCTGTTGGTCTATGGAGTTTTATGCCAAAATTAAGCGTTTCTGATCCCGAAAAAGATAAAACGCTCATTGAATTGTTAACTTTTGTTCTTGAAAAAGGTCATTACGATCCAGCTGTTATTGATGATTCGTTTTCTAAACAAGTATATGCGGAATATATTAATTCGCTTGATCCATCCAAGCGGTTTTTACTCCAGTCGGATATTGACGAATTTGCAAAATATGAAACACGTATTGATGACGCCATCCGAAATAAAGACCTAACATTCTTTGATTTGACCTACAATCGTTTGGTTAAACGAATGAATGAATCAAAAGATTACTACAAATCTATTTTAGAAAAACCTTTTGATTATTCAGTTAATGAGGAAATTTCTACCGATTATGATAATATTCCGTATGCTTCAAATATACCTGCTTTAAGAGAAAGATGGCGCAAACAACTCAAATTATCTTCATTATCCTATTTAGTTGATAAGCAAGATACACAAGAGGAAATTGCCAAAAATGCAGGCAAATCGCAACAAGAACGTTTAGCGGAATACAAAGCCAAAATGGGATCTAAATTTACTCCCGAGTTGGAGAAAAAATTTTTAGTTTCTTTGGAAAAAGAAAAAAACGAAACTCCTAAATCATTCGAAAAACTGGAAAGCGAAGCCAGAGAAAGCTCACTCAAATCGCTTAATGACTATTTTGATTTGGTAAAAGATTTGGAACGAAACGATTGGTTTGCCGTTTTTTTAAATGCTATTGTTGAACGTTTTGACCCGCATACAACTTATTTTCCTGCCGAAGATAAAGAACGTTTTGATATAAGCATGAGCGGAAAATTAGAAGGTATTGGAGCTCGTTTACAAAAGAAAAATGATTATACCGAAATATCTGAACTCATTTCTGGCGGACCAGCTTGGCGCGGAAAAGAGCTTGAAGCAGGCGATGTGGTACTCAAAGTTGCACAAGGGGATGCTGAACCTGTGGATGTGGTAGGTATGCGACTTGATGATGTTGTTAAAAAAATTAAAGGACCTAAAGGTACTGAAGTTAGATTAACCGTTAAAAGAACCGATGGATCAGTTCGAGTAATTTCTATTATAAGAGATGAAGTTGAAATGGAAGAAACCTACGCTCGCTCTAGTATTGTTGAAAAAGAAGGGGCAAAATACGGCATTATTTATTTGCCAAAGTTTTATATTGATTTTGAAAATAAAGACAGCAGAGATGCTGCAAAAGACGTAGCTATTGAAGTTGAAAAACTCAAAACAGCTAACGTTAAAGGTATTATAATTGATGTTAGAGACAATGGAGGAGGTTCTTTAAAAACGGTTGTGGACATTGGTGGTTTGTTTATTGATCAAGGTCCAATTGTACAAGTTAAAACTGCAGAAGGCAAAAGAGAAGTGCTTTACGATAGAGATAAAAAAATAGCATGGGATGGACCTCTTGTTATCATGACTAATAGCTTTTCTGCATCTGCTTCAGAAATTTTAGCAGCAGCTATGCAAGATTATAAAAGAGCCGTAATTATTGGTGGAAAACAAACTTTTGGAAAGGGCACGGTTCAAAATGTAATTGATTTAAACCAATTTGTACGAGGAAGTGCTTACGGTGACTTAGGCGCATTAAAAACAACAACGCAAAAATTTTATAGAATTAATGGTGGTTCAACTCAACTTGAAGGCGTAGCAAGTGATGTAGTTATGCCAAATAAATTTGCCTATTTAAAAATGGGTGAACGCGACGAAAAAAACGCCATGCCTTGGGACAAAATTGATCCTGCCGATTACAAACTTTGGGACAAACAAACCAACCACGACAAAGCTATTGCCAACAGTAAAAAACGATTGGAAAACAATGCACATTTAAAGTTGATTGACGAAAATGCTAAATGGATTGATCAAAGAGATAATCAAAATACGTATAGCCTTGAAATTAAAAGCTTTAAAAAAGAACAAAAACAAATAGAAGAAGCTGCTAAAAAATTTAAAGCAATTGCGGATTATTCTAATTCATTTAAATTTCAATCACTTCCTTACGAACAAGAATTAATGCTTAAAGACGAATCACTTAAAGAAAAAAGAGAAAGCTGGCACGAAAGCCTTTCCAAAGATATTTATGTGGAAGAAGCAATTCATGTTTTAGATGATTTACAAATAGGTGCTTCCAAAAAACCTACAAATAGCACAATCAAAAAAGCTAAAACACTAAAATCTTAACAAAATTTGTCCAAAAAAAATGCGTCTAATCAGACGCATTTTTTTTGGAAAATAGTTAAATTAATAGCATTATTATTTGTTCAACTCCACAAAATATTTGTAAAACAACGGAATAGTTTCAATACCTTTCAGGTAATTAAATATACCAAAATGTTCGTTTGGCGAATGAATAGCATCACTATCTAAACCAAATCCCATTAATATTGTTTTGCTCTTCAATTCTTTTTCAAACAACGCCACAATAGGAATACTTCCACCTGATCGAACTGGTATTGCAGGCACTCCAAACGTTTCGGTGTAGGCTTTGTTAGCAGCTTGATACCCAATGCTATCAATAGGAGTAACATAACCCTGACCTCCATGATGAGGTGTTACCTTAACTTTAACTGATTTTGGGGCAATGCTCTCAAAATGATTTTTAAACAATTCAGTAATTTCTTCCCAATCTTGATTTGGCACCAATCGCATAGATATTTTTGCAAAAGCTTTGCTCGCAATTACCGTTTTTGCTCCTTCGCCAGTGTAACCACCCCAAATTCCATTTACATCAAGCGTAGGACGAATAGAGTTGCGCTCGTTAGTTACATAACCTGTTTCGCCGTGAACGTCAGCAATATCTAAAGCATTTTTATATTTTTCTAAACTAAAAGGAGCTTTTGCCATTTCAGCTCGTTCTGCAGCCGATAATTCTTCTACTTTATCATAAAAACCTGGAATAGTAATGTGATTATTTTCATCATGTAGCGAGGCAATCATTTTTGTTAACACATTTATCGGATTTGCAACAGCACCACCATACAATCCCGAATGCAAATCTCTGTTAGGTCCAGTAACTTCTACTTCAACGTAACTCAAACCTCGCAAACCCGTAGTAATTGACGGCTGTTGATTGGATATCATTCCCGTGTCTGAAATCAAAATTACATCGTTTGCCAATTTTTCTTGGTTGCGTTCCACAAACCAACTCAAACTTTTACTTCCCACTTCTTCTTCACCTTCAATCATGAATTTTACATTGCAAGGCAAACAATTTGTTGCAATCATGTACTCAAAAGCCTTTACGTGCATGTACATTTGTCCCTTATCATCACAAGCCCCACGAGCAAAAATTGCACCTTCGGGATGAATTTCCGTGGTTTTAATTACCGGCTCAAATGGAGGCGATGTCCAAAGTTCAACCGGATCAGCTGGTTGCACATCATAATGTCCATACACCAAAACGGTAGGCAAATTTGGATCCACAACATGGTGACCAAAAACAATCGGGTAACCCGGTGTTTCGCACAGTTCAACCACTTGGCAGCCAGCTTTTTCCAAACTCAATTTTACCGCTTCGGCAGTAGTAATAACGTCTTGTGAATAAGCACTATCGGCACTTACCGATGGAATTTTTAATAATTCAATTAACTCAGCAATAAATCGTTCTCTGTTCTCCTGAACATATTGTTTAATAGTATCCATTTTTAAATAAAATTTGTAAATCCAAAATTACGAAAAAATTTTTTTAAAAAAATTTTAAAATCATCATTTATAATTCATTTTTATGATTATATTTGCACTCACAATTTTTCGCGGATATGGTGAAATTGGTAGACATGCCAGACTTAGGATCTGGTGCCGCAAGGCGTGTAGGTTCGAGTCCTATTATCCGCACAAAACAAAATGCAACTCACTTATTTTTAGAGAGTTGCATTTTTTTATTTTTAGAAGCACAAAAATACATTTCAACACCCATTTTGTCCTGCTTTCACCTTTATCTCCCTTGCCCTAAAGGGACTTCGGGAGGATATCGGTTCAATCAGGGCTAGAGTAGAAGAGTATTTTTTCAGAAGATAATCAGTTAATTAGCCTATCAGAAAATGCACCAACTTAATAATTTAAAATTAGGGTAACTATTTGCAATTGCAATTGAAATTTACTTTGATTGTGCAAATTGTCTTGAAATAGTAGGTTGCTGCCCCAGACAGTAGCGGCAGCCTTGAAGGAAATATTGCTATTTTTTATAGCCAAAAAAGAGCGACCTCAGAAGCTCCTTTTTTGGCTAATAAAAAAAGCAAGATGACTGAAAGCTATAGCGAATGGCTGGATTGGGCCCAAATTAGCATTTGCAATCAATTTATATTTAGGGTATTTTGTAAATTTATTTGATTTTTTTTAATTAGGCTATGGCCTCTACAATTATAGCCTCATCGTTGAGCATGCTTTTTAACATATTTTCAATACCGTTTTTGAGTGTGAAAGTTGACGATGGGCAGCCGTTGCAGGAGCCTTGCAGGATTACTTTGACTAATTTGTTTGCTTCATCATACGAGTCAAAGAGGATGTTTCCGCCATCGGCAGCCACAGCTGGTTTGACATATTCTTCCAAAATATTAATGATTTGTTGCGAAGTTGTGTCAAGATTGTCAAAGTTTTTGATTTGCTGTTTTTCAATTTTCGGATTTTCAATAATGTGCAATTCGTCTATTATTTGACCGCCATTTTCGATAAATTGTTTGATAAATGTTCGGATTTCTAATGTAATTTCTTCCCAAGTTGCCACCTCGTACTTGGTAATA
The DNA here is from genome assembly GCA_044373115.1 of Flavobacterium sp. Taxonomy (GTDB): domain Bacteria; phylum Bacteroidota; class Bacteroidia; order Flavobacteriales; family Flavobacteriaceae; genus Flavobacterium. The sequence goes on along the minus strand of JBILQQ010000003.1, from coordinate 1,441 downwards.
GAAATGTAATTTTCGTCTATAAAAATTTCTTTCACAAAAGAAAAGGAAAAAAGTGCTTTGGCCAAAGGCGATGGTGCAGTTTGGTCAATGTTTTTGAATTCCAAAGCAGTTTTTGTAATTAATTTGTTTACAACAAACTTAAGTGTCGCAGGGTTTGGTGTGGTTTCGCCATAAACCGTAACGGGTTGTTTTTTTGTTTTATTTTCTTCTGGAATGATGATTACCCCGCCATCAGAAATATATTTTTCAATTTGTTCGGCTACCGCATCTTGTACATCTGCCCATTCTACTATGCTAAAACGCTCAATAGCGATAAAGTTGCCTGATATGTAAACTGTTTTTACAAATGGTAGGTAAAATAATTGTTGTGCTAAAGGTGAGTTTTTTGCTTCGTCGATGTTTTTATATTCAAAATTTTCATTTTGTGTAATGAAATCGTCGAGTTCAAACTTGATTATTGTGGGATTTTGAGTTTCTTTTATAGTGATTTTCATTTTAGTATGTAATTTTTTTACAAATTTATGAAGTTATTTTCTTTGTTTCATTATATTTGGGCTTTTAAACATTAAATTAACAAATGTTTTTTGTTTTTACATCAGTTATTTACACTATAAAATTATGAAAAGATTATTATTGATTGTATTAGTTTTAGTTTCTATTGTTGACGTTTTTGCACAACCAATTGTAACATCTAACAATCAGTTTACTGTTTATCAATTAGTTAAAGAGAAATTATTTAGTTTGGCACCAGGTACAAATTCCAATGCATGTACAGGTTCTATTTCAAATATAACATGGAGTGTTGGAGGAACGGCTAATACTGCCAATCAAAATAGTATTGGGTATTTTACGAATACAAATCCAACTTTTCCTTTAAGTTCAGGAATATTAATGACTACTGGATCTTTGACTGGCGCTCCTGGACCAAATACGGGTACCCAAGGAGTTACAACAGGCGCTGGTGACAACCAACTTCTGACATATATGCAAGGTTTAGGGCTTAATGTAAATAGTTATAATGATGCTGCTATTTTGGAGTTTGATTTTGTGCCCTTAACCAACACCATGAGTTTTGACTTTTTATTTGCTTCTGAGGAGTACGGGCAATGGCAATGTTCATATTCTGATGCGTTTGCGTTTTTTTTAAAGGATGTTACTACCAATGGGCCTTTTATAAATTTGGCAAGTGTTCCTAATGTTACCCCCTTTACTCCAATATCGGTTGTTACTGTTCGAGATCAAGCATATAATACTCCTGGAAATACTTGTCCCTCAGTAAACCCAAATTATTTTGGGGTTTATAATGCCCCGGGGACTCTAAATACAGCAACTAATTTTAATGGTCATACTACTGTAATGACTGCGCGTTCGACTGTTGTTCCCAATCATTTGTATCATATAAAATTAGTGATAGCCGACAGAGATGATAATGCTTTTGACT
>JBILQQ010000020.1:0-42609 GCA_044373115.1 Flavobacterium sp. | reverse complement strand
AATTTGGTACAATCAAAAAAGAAGGCATTCCGCTTTAAATTATAGGACAATAAAGGAATTTAATAATCAATCAAATAAGTATAAAAATGTCGCTTAACTTAAACTCCATTTTTTATTTGCATATCCACTTATTCTATTTGGGCTTTTCAAAAAAGAAAAACAAAATTGTAACTATAATAAATTGTTGCTAAAAAAAATATCCCACCAGAAACTAGCAGAGTTCAACTCTCACACCTCCGAATACCGACGATTCTCGAGGTCATGATCTCGGTCGCTGAATAAAATATTTTTTTTTACCAAATTATTTTACTTATTTTAGTTAGAATACTGTGTGTGTTTTTTCAAAGTCTGACGTTAGGCGACACTTTGGAACTACAGAAAATTGAAAAAATAATAGAAAATTTATTGCAAAATACCATAAATTGGTATATTTGTAAAAAATATAAAATTATGGCACGAAATACATCAATTTTAATTGGAGAATATTACGAAAATTTTATAAACAGACAAATTGCAACTGGTAAATATAATTCTGTAAGCGAAGTTGTTAGAACAGCTTTGAGGCATTTTGAACAGGAAGAAATTCAAACCAAATCTCTAATTGCCGAATTAGAACTTGGAGAAAAAAGTGAAAAAATTAGAAATTTTAACCGAACAGAAAATCTAAAAAGGTTGAACGACAATTTCAAAAAATAATGGCTGACTTTATTATAAGTGAAAAAGCTTTAGAGGATTTGAATACGATTTGGATTTACACGGCTGAAAATTGGTCCGTTGAACAAGCCAACAGATATTATAATTTGATAATGGATGAAATAGAATACCTAGCAGAAAACTTTGAAACAGCAAAAGATTTTGGTAGCATTCGTAAAGATTATAGATATTCAAAAGTGAAATCGCATTTAATATTCTGTAAACAAGTTGAAAATACAGAAATGGAAGTTGTGAGAATTTTGCATGAAAGAATGGATATTAAAAATAGAATCAACGATTAAAAAAAGAAAATACCAACGTACAACAATTAGAATTTACATGCGGCTGAAAGCCGAGCAATCAATTGAATCAACGAATACCAATAAAACACAATATCCATAGTTAAACTGATTACATTAACGCGTTTTGGGTTTATCTAAAAGTTTGTAGAGGGAATTTTATCCTTATTTTTGTTGGAAGACTGTGGGGATTATTGGCTTTCCGACGTTGTGCTACAGTTTTTTTATCCCATGATTACGGATATAATTTAAAAATAAATTATTACCTTTGATGAACAAATTTTTGGAATTATGAGTGTTAATTTAAATTTATTGAATTCAAAGTTGGAATTGATCCAATGGCTTTCGACAATTGAAGATTCTTCAATTATTGAAAAAATCATGGATTTAAGAAAAAAAGAAAGCATCGATTGGTGGAATTTAATTTCTGAAAATGAAAAGCAATCTATTGAACTTGGAATAAATGACGCTGAATCAGGAAAATTAAATTCTCATTCTAAAGCTAGAAAACTATATGAAAAATGGTTATAAAATTCTTTGGACTGACAATGCGCTAAAAAAATTAGAAAAAACTATTGTTTTTCTTGAGGAAAATTGGACCGAAAAAGAACTTAGAAGACTTGCAATAAATCTAGAAAAGACACTTAGCCTGATTTCTCAAAATCCATTTATTTTTCAATCATCTGAAATAAAAAAAGATATCCGAAGGGCTGTAGTTTTATCTATAAATACTTTATACTATCGAGTATCTGAAAATGACGTTGAAATAGTATCATTCTTTTCTAACAGACAAAATCCTGATAAAAGAAAAGTAAAATAAACCTTGTATTATAGTCTAGACTGTTCCACTAGTGAGAGTCCTCACAAATATTTTCACTTTCGAAATTCTATAAAGAAAAAAGATTGAATACACCGCCGAGTCCCTTCGATTCGAGAGGTCAAGGTCTCGGTTGCGGATTAAAATATTTTTTACCAATTATTTTTTACTTATTTTTGTTGGAAGATTATTGTTGTTTTTTTCAAAGTCTTACGAAAGAAAAATATAGCTAACATAAATAAACAAAATAGATTTTATATTAATGAGCCTTTCACTTCTTCCCATTTTATTGATTTACGCATACGTAGCAACCATAAGTAGGTCGATGTCAAAAGACAGATATTTTAAAAGAATAATTCTCTCAATCTTTAGTTTGTTTCTTGGAATGGTGTTTGAAATTTACTTAAAACAAGAAAGAAGATTTGGAAACATAGTTTTCGGATTCTTACCGTTATTGTATATATTTTATTACGAAATACTTCGAGTAATTTTAAAATCAATAATTGGTAAATACCCATATACTCCGTTTAGGGAGAAAATTGGGGAGAAAGTACTGGGGTCAGATTATCCCCAAAATAGAAAAGTTAAGTTCGTGGATTATATCTTTGGATTTATTTTAATTTTCTTTCCTTTAATAACAGTACTATTAATTTTAATTGTATTAAACAATAATTTTAAATAAGAAATACTAACTGTTACTTGCGGCTGAAAGCCGAGCAATCAATTGAATCAACGAATACCAATAAAACACAATATCCATAAGATAAACCGATTACATTCACGCCCTTATGGGTTTATCGAAAAGTTATTATTGAGAATTTCAAGATGATTTGGTTTCTTTTATTTTGTGTTTATTTATTAAACCAAAAAGCTTATGAAAACCTCGTAGGAGGGAAAATGAACTTCGCAATTCATAAACCGTAATTTAAAAATATAGCCCTAAAGTTTGGAAAGTTCCCAAAACTTGGAGTTTTACCCCCGATTGAAGCGGAAATCCTTTTTGCATTACCCTGACAGGGTTGCAACCCTGTCAGGGTAATGCAAAAAGATTGGAGCGAAAGCGGGAATACGGCTGGGAAAGTGCCCGAGCGTGTTGGTGCTAAAAAAGGAAAAAAAGCGGTGTATATGATTTACTTATGTAATAATTTTTCAGTTTGAATAAAAAAACGCAATTTTGCAAAACAAAACAAACTAGACATGCCAAAAATTTCGAACAAAGGAACTCAAATGCCAGAATCGCCAATCAGAAAATTGGTGCCTTACGCTGACATTGCTAAAAAAAAGGGAAATAAAGTATATCATTTAAACATTGGTCAACCCGATATTAAAACGCCAGAAGTGGCTTTGGCTGCTATTAAAAATGCGGATATTAAGGTGTTGGAATACAGCCATTCGGCTGGATTTGAGAGTTATAGAATTAAGCTTTCTGAATACTATAAAAAACAAGGCTTACCGATTGATACACAAGATATTATTATTACCACAGGAGGGTCGGAAGCGTTGCTTTTTGCTATGGGAAGCACGATGGATGTGGATGACGAAATTATTATTCCGGAGCCTTTTTATGCGAATTATAATGGATTTTCAACAGCATCTGGTGTGAAGGTTGTGCCAGTTATTTCTTCTATTGATACTGGTTTTAGCCTTCCTCTTATTGCTGATTTTGAAAAATTAATTACGCCAAAAACTAAGGCGATTTTAATTTGTAATCCAGGAAATCCGACTGGATATTTGTACTCTGAAGATGAGATAAACCAGTTAGCAGCTTTGGTGATCAAACATGATCTGTTTTTGATTGCTGATGAAGTGTATAGAGAATTTATTTATGACGAAACAGAGAAACATTATTCTGTAATGAATGTGCAAGGCATTGAGCAACATGCTATTATGATTGATTCGGTGTCAAAAAGATACAGTATGTGTGGGGCTCGAATTGGCTGTATTGTGTCAAAAAACAAAGAATTGATGTCAACAGCAATGAAATTTGCCCAAGCACGTTTGAGTCCGCCAACGTATGAGCAAATTGCTAGTGAAGCCGCGCTTGAAACGCCACAAAGTTATTTTACAGAAGTGATTGAAGAATACAAAGATAGACGCGATACCCTAATTTCTGAATTGAAAAAAATAGAAGGTGTAAAAGTGGGTACGCCAAAAGGAGCGTTTTATTGCATTGCCGAATTGCCTGTTGAAAATGCAGATCATTTTGCGCAATGGCTTTTGGAGTCTTACAATTATAATGGAGCTACGGTAATGGTTGCGCCTGCTGCCGGATTTTATTCAACACCAAATGTGGGACTGAATCAGGTGCGTATTGCTTATGTTTTGAAAAAAGAAGATTTGATAAGTGCTGTTCAAATATTGAAAGAAGCATTGATTGCTTATAAAAATAGATAGAATTAAATTTTTAATTTAGATAAAAATGCTCATTTTAGTGAAAATCTTTAATGAGCATTTATTTTTATAAAAAAGTTGTTTAGTGCTTTTAAATCAAGTTCGGTTATTTCATTTATTTTCGATAATTTAGCCAAATGATTTCAATTAGTATTATTGGCACGGGCAATGTTGCATTTCATCTTGCGAAAGCTATTTCCACTTCAACAGATTTGGAATTGGTTCAAATGATTGTACGAAATAGCGAAAATGCGCCACATTTTATAGATCAATCAAAAATAGTTACCGAGTACGCTGATGTGGAGGAAGTTGACTTATTTTTGGTAGCCGTTTCAGATGATGCTATAGAAAATGTTCTTTGTAAAATGGCAAAACCCAACCGATTAGTAGCGCATACTTCGGGGACTTGTGATTTGAATATTTGTACTGAAAACTACAGAAAAGGTGTTTTTTATCCATTACAAACTTTTTCAAAATCAAAAGAGATTGATTTTAAAACGGTTCCAATTTGTTTGGAAGCCACCAATGAATTGGACTATAAAATTCTTGAAAAAGTAGCTGTAAATTTAACAAATTCTGTGTTTTCTATTTCATCGCAGCAACGAAAATCATTGCACGTAGCAGCAGTTTTTGTGTGTAATTTTGTAAATCATTTGTACGCACAAGGCGAAGCAATTTGTTTAGAAAACAATATAGATTTTGACATTTTAAAGCCCTTAATCCTAGAAACTGCAACCAAAATAAAATCAGTTTCGCCAACAGCAGCCCAAACAGGACCTGCCAAACGGCACGATACAATTACGATAAACAATCACATTCAATTTCTTGAGAATGAAAATCAAAAAGAAATTTATAAATTACTAACACAATCGATTATCAATCATGACAAAAAGTTATAAAGAATTATTAAACGATATTACCACCTTTATTTTTGACATTGACGGGGTGTTAACGGATAGCTCTGTGCATATTACAGAAACTGGAGAAATGCTTCGAATAATGAATATTAGAGATGGATTTGCAATGAAAGCGGCGTTGGAAAGCGGTTATAATGTTTGTATCATTTCTGGAGGCAAAAACGAAGGAGTTAGAATTAGATTACGAAATTTAGGTATTCATGATATCCATTTAGGGAGTCCCGATAAAGTTGAAACATTTAAAGAATATATTGAATTGTACAAAATTGAACCAGAACACGTGTTGTACATGGGCGATGATATTCCTGATTATCATGTGATGAAATTAGTTGGGTTGCCCACTTGTCCGCAAGATGCAAGCGCAGAAATTAAGGCAATTTCAAAATATATTTCGCACAAAAAAGGAGGAAAAGGAGCCGTACGAGAAGTAATTGAACAAGTAATGAAAGTTCAAGGAAAATGGCATTTGTATTATAACGGAAAACACGATTAACTGAATTATGAATTATTTACACTTAATAAAATATAAAAATCTAGCCCTTTTAGGATTAATTCAGATAATCATTCGGTATGGTTTTTTGAAACAACAAAACATTTGGCAATCATTGAATGATATTCAATTTGGGCTGTTGGTTTTTGCAACTATTTGTATTGCAGCAGGTTATTACATCATAAATACTTTATTTGATGAAACCTTTGATTTATATGAAAATAAAATTGCAGAAAGTAAAGCCTATATAATTTACGCTTTATGTTCAATTACAGGAGTTGCAGTAGGAATGTATTTGAGCAATATTGTACAAAAACCAGGATTTATAGCATTGTTTATTTTCATGGTAGCATTGGGTTATTTTCAGGCAACAACACTAAAAGATATAAGCATAATAAAATTATTTGTCAAACCAATTTTAGCTTCGTTTAGCCTGTTAATTATTGCGTTTTTCGATTTATTTCCGGCTACTTATGACGGCAATCGGGAAGTTATGAGCTTGCTTTTTTCAATTATAAAAGACTATGCACTATTTGTATTTATAATTCAATTTATTCGAGAAATTATTTCAGAAACAAATTTATCAATTGAACTTCAAGACAATGATTTTCAATCTATTGCCAACAAAATTGGATTTAAAAAGACAAACTATATACTTGCCATTTTGCTACTCATTCCAACCGTATATTTGGTGTATTATTCGCTAGTATATCTACTAAATAGTAATTTATTTATTTCAATTATATATGTTTGTATTGCGGTTATTGCGCCACTAGGTTTTTGCGCTATAAAAGTAGTAAGTGCTTCAAATAAAAAGGATTACACACATATAAATTCAATGTTAAAATACATTTTGGTTTTAGGAGTTTTATCAATTGCAATAATCACTTTTAACATTTTACACAATGCTTAAAAACCTTGAAAAATATACCCTAATATTGGCATCGGGCTCGCCACGAAGACAACAGTTTTTTTTGGATTTGGATTTAAAATTTGAAGTTCGTTTGAAAGAAATTGACGAAATATATCCAACTCATTTAAAAGCTGAGGAAATAACCAATTATTTATCTGAACTTAAAGCAACTGCTTTTGAAGGTGAATTGGCAAAAAATGAAATTTTAATAACAAGTGATACCATTGTTTGGCACCAAAATAAAGCATTAGGCAAACCAAAAAACGAAACCGACGCCATAGCAATGCTACAATCCATGTCGGGTCAAACGCATGACGTAATTACATCGGTTACATTTAAAACCGAATTGAAAACAAAAACATTATTTGAAACTACAAAAGTAACTTTTTCACCCATAACAGATGAAGAAATAACGTATTACATCAGCAAATACAAGCCCTTGGACAAAGCTGGCTCTTATGGCATACAAGAATGGATAGGTTTAATTGCTATTTCAAAAATTGAAGGATCCTATACCAATGTAGTTGGATTACCTACTGAAAAAGTATTTAATTACTTAAAAAACATTTAATTAATTAGCTAAAAAAATGAAATTGAAAAAATACATTTATTCGATTATTGTAACCTTAATAAGTACTTCGCTTTTTTCGCAAAAACCAGAAAAACCCAGTGCAGTACAGCTGTTTCATCAAATTGAAAAATTAAATTTTTTAGGTTCTGTACTTTATATTGCGGCACATCCTGATGATGAAAACACGAAACTAATTTCCTATTTATCAAACGAAAAACATGCCCGAACAGGCTATTTATCGTTAACACGTGGCGATGGTGGACAAAATTTAATTGGACCTGAACTAAGAGAATTATTAGGTGTAATAAGAACGCAAGAATTAATTGAAGCTCGAAAAATTGACGGTGGCGAACAATTTTTTACTCGTGCTAATGATTTTGGTTTTTCAAAAGTACCCGACGAAACGCTTCAAATTTGGGATAAAGATAAAGTATTGAGTGACATGGTTTGGGTCATTCGAAATTTCAAACCCGATGTAATTATTAATCGATTTGATCATCGAACTTCAGGAACAACGCACGGACATCATACCACATCAGCCATGTTAAGTGTTGAAGCATTTGATAAAGTGAATGATGCATCGGTTTTTTCAGACCAATTAAAACTAACACAAATTTGGCAACCTAAACGATTGTTTTTCAATACTTCATGGTGGTTTTTTGGTAGTAAAGAGAAATTTGAAGCAGCAGATAAAACCAATTTTAGCGAACTAAAAACAGGTGTTTACTATGATGATTTTGGCAAATCAAATCAAGAAATTGCAGCTTTAAGTAGAAGCTGTCACCAATCGCAAGGCTTTGGAAATACTGGCACTAGAGGTGATGAAAGCGAATATATTGAATTAATAAAAGGCCCTTCGTTAGAAAATAAATCGGATATTTTTGAAGGCATTGATACCTCTTGGAATAGAATAAAAAACGGGAAAGAAATTGGGAATTTAATTGATCAAATTTTAATGGATTTTAATTATCAAAATCCATCAAAAAGCATCCCTAAATTAACACGAGTGTATTCATTAATTGAAAAAATTGATGACGAACATTGGAAAAAAATTAAATTAGAAGAATTAAAAAAGATAATTGCTGCTTGCTCTGGACTGTATTTAGAAGCTGTTTCTTCACAACAAGAGGCGATTCCGGGTGAAAAAATAAAAATTAAATTAGAAACAATTAATAGAAGTGAAACTAAAATGGTTTTAAAATCTATTAATGCTACCAATTTGAGTTCTATTATTTATAAACCTATCATCCTGAATAACAATCAATTAATCACACAAACAATTGATTTTCAAATTAATACTGATGAAAAATTTACCCAACCTTACTATTTAGAAAGTGAAGGATCTGTTGGAATGTATTCGGTTTCCAATCAAAAACAAATCGGAATTCCAGATGTAATTAGAAATTGTAAGGTGTTTTTTACCATTGAAATTGAAGGCAAAGATTTTGTATTTGAAAAAGAAATCGTTTACAAATACAATGATGACGTAAAAGGAGAAGTATATCAACCCCTTGATATTGTGCCAATTGCAACATCATCAATAAAAGAAAAAGTATATTTATTTACAAATAATAAAGAAAAACAAATTACTATTTCTATTAAAGCAGGCAAGAATGATGTTTCGGGAACAATTAAATTAGACTTGCCAGATGGTTGGAAATCAGCTCCTGAAAAGCAACCATTTATTATAGAAAAAAAAGGCGAAACCCAAGAAATTTCTTTTTTCGTAACTCCTTCTAAAGAAGATTCTGAAGGATTTATAAAAAGTATTTTGGAAATAGAAAATCAGGTTTTTGAAAAAGAAAAAATAGATATAAATTATCCACATATTTACAAACAGATGGTTTTGAAACCTTCAGAAGCTAAGGTTATCAAAAGCAATTTGATTATTGTACCTAAAAAAATCGCTTACATCATGGGAGCTGGAGACGAAGTGCCTAAAAGCTTACAAGAAATGGGGTATGAGGTAACAGTGATTAATCCAGAAACAATTAATAGAGAATCGTTGATGCCTTTTGATGTGGTTATAACTGGAATTAGAGCTTATAATGTTGTAAAAGAATTAGATACAAAACAATGCTTTTTACTTGATTTTATAGCAAGTGGCAAAACGATGATTGTACAGTATAACACACTTGATGATTTAGTTACCAATCAAATGGCACCATTTCCTTTAAAAATTTCAAGGGACAGAGTTACCGAAGAAAATGCAAAAGTTACATTTTTAGACCCTAATCACCCTATAATCAACTTTCCAAACAAACTTACACCTAAAGATTTTGAGGGTTGGAAACAAGAACAAGGATTGTATTATCCAAATCAATGGGACAAAAATTTTACTGCACTTTTTGAATCAAATGACAAAAATGAAAGTCCGAAAAAAGGGGCACTTTTAACCTGTACTTTCGGAAAAGGAAACTATATTTATACAGGATTTAGCTTTTTTAGAGAATTGCCCGAAGGAGTAGTTGGCGCTTACCGCTTAATGGCTAATTTAATATCGTACTAAAAATGAACAAAAAGAAAACCAAATGGAACTCAGATTATACATGGCTTTTGGTAATGAATGCTCTGTATATTGTTATTTTTTATGTTTTAATGCAAATATTTTCTTAATATGCAACAAATTGACTGGATAATTCTGTGTGTAACTCTTTCATTTATTGTGATTTATGGAGTTTACAAAACCAAAGGAAGTAAAAATGTAGAAGACTATATTTTGGGCAACAAACAAACCAATTGGTGGACCGTTGGTATTTCAGTAATGGCGACCCAAGCAAGCGCCATCACGTTTTTGTCAACCCCAGGACAAGCCTACCATGACGGAATGGGATTTGTTCAGTTTTACTTTGGTTTACCGCTAGCAATGGTAGTTATTTGTGTTACGTTTATTCCAATTTATAATCGGTTAAAGGTTTTTACAGCTTATGAATATTTGGAACAACGCTTTGATTTAAAAACCAGAAGTTTAGCCTCACTATTATTTATGGTTCAAAGAGGCTTAGGAACCGGACTAACCATTTATGCCCCTTCAATTATATTATCAACTTTATTAGGATGGAATTTAACAATGTTGAATATTATCATCGGAATATTGGTAATAATTTACACCTTTTCTGGCGGGACAAAAGCAGTAAATGTTACCCAAAAACACCAAATGTTTATTATTATGAGCGGTATGTTGATTACATTTTTTCTGATTTTGTATTTGCTCCCAAACGAAATGACCTTTTCCAATGCATTACATATAGCCGGCGCCAATGAAAAAATGAACATCGTCGATTTTTCTTTTGATCCCGAAATGCGATACACAATTTGGAGCGGAATTGCAGGAGGTTTCTTTTTAAGTTTGGCTTATTTTGGTACGGATCAATCCCAAGTTGGTAGGTATTTATCAGGAAAATCAGACAAAGAAAGTCAAATGGGTTTGATAATGAATGGTTTTCTTAAAGTTCCCATGCAATTTTTTATATTATTAATAGGTGTAATGGTTTTTGTGTTTTTTCAATTTAATGATGTACCACTAAATTTTAATCCAGTAAACAAACAAATTATCGAAAAATCAAAGTTTGCTGGGCAATACAACGAATTAGAAAAACAATTAAACGACCTAACTGAAGAAAAAAAAGAATACAATTTGTTGTACATGGATCATTTGAACCAAAATTATGACAATCCTATTTTACGAAGTAAACTCGTATCAATTTCTGGTAAAGAAAAAGATTTACGTGACCAAGCCAAAGAATTAATAACCAAAGCCGATCCAAAAGCTGAAACAAACGATAAAGATTATGTTTTTTTATATTTTATTTTAAATTATTTACCAAAAGGATTAATCGGATTGTTACTCGCTGTGATTTTATCAGCAGCAATGTCATCCACCGCCTCTGGACTTACGGCATTAGCATCTACAACAGCAATTGATATTTACAAAAGAAATTTAAAGCAACCCAAATCTGAAAAACATTTTGTAAATGCAACCAAATATTTTACCTTACTTTGGGGCGTTATAGCCATTTTATTTGCATGTGTTGGAACACTTTTTGAAAATTTAATCCAACTTGTAAATATCATAGGGTCAATATTTTACGGAACAGTATTAGGCATATTTTTGGTAGGATTTTATATTAAATATATAAAAGCTAATGCCATATTTATGGGCGCTGTTATTAGTCAGTTTTTAATATTTTACATTTATTATTTAGAAATAGTAAGTTTTTTATGGCTCAATTTTATTGGAGCAACCTTAACCGTTTTAATTTCTTTAACAATTCAACTATTTCTGAATCAAAAGAACAAAAATATTCCAAAAATAATCACTTAAAATAAGTACAGAAATATCAAAAAAATAACATGAAATTTTAATAGAATTATGTAACAAAAAATTAAATCAACTTAATGAGGTTGTATTTAAAAAAAAATACGTAATTTTGTTTAACAAATTTCAATAATAGATGAACAATATTAAAAACACCTTTAGTATCAAAGATTTAGAAAATATTTCTGGAATAAAGGCACATACAATCCGTATTTGGGAGAAAAGATATAATGTACTAGAACCTAAACGAACAGATACAAACATTCGTTATTACGATTTAGATTGTTTACAAAAGTTATTAAATATCGTGTTGTTACATGATTATGGATATAAAATTTCTAAAATATCAACATTAAGCGAGGATAAAATAATTAAACTAACTCGTGAAATTGTATCCGAAAAAAGTGCTAAAACGCATGCTATAAGTTCGTTCAAATTAGCAATGATGAACTTTGACCAAGGAATGTTTTTTGATACTTACAATGAACTATTGGCAACAAAAACTTTCAAAGAAGTATTTTACGAAGTTGTAATTCCGCTAATGAATGAAATCGGTTTTTTATGGCAAACGTTTACAATTACTGCCGCTCATGAGCATTTTTTGAGTAATTTGATTAAGCAAAAATTGATGACAAACATTGAAAAGCTGAACAATAACAAACCCGAAAAAACAGATAAAGTGTTTGTACTTTATTTACCTTACGACGAAGTACACGAGTTAGGATTAATGTATTTGAATTATGAAGTAATTAGTAACGGATATAAAAGTATTTATCTAGGCGAAAGCGTACCTTTGGAAAGTTTAAAAGACTTAAAAAACTATTTTGACAACATTGTTTACGTATGTTACATGACCGTGGAACCTCAAAAAGAAGAAGTTGAAAATTACATTCAACGAATTGAAAATGAAGTTATTGACGAAACATCTGAACTTTGGTTAATTGGACGAATGACAGAATATGCACAAAAAGAACGTCCCTACATGCGTGTTTTTAATTCAATTGAAAGCTTAAGCGAAAATTTATAAATTTGAATATGAAAAAAAATATTAAAATAATTGGTTCAGGATTTTCGTCATTAGCAGCAGCTTGTTATTTAGCGAAAGCTGGAAACAATGTAACTATTTATGAAAAAAATGAAACAATCGGCGGAAGAGCAAGACAATTAAAAAAAGACGGTTTTACGTTTGATATTGGGCCAACTTGGTATTGGATGCCCGATGTATTTGAACGTTTTTTTGGTGATTTTGACAAAAAACCTTCCGATTATTTTGAATTAATAAAGCTATCGCCCGCTTACCAAGTGTACTTTGGTGTGGATGAATTTGTGACTATTGCTGATAATTTACCCACTATTATAACAACTTTTGAATCAATAGAAAAAGGAAGCGGAAAACAACTGGAAGCTTTTATGAAAGAAGCCCAAAGTAATTACAATATTGCCATAAAAGATTTGGTGTACAGACCCGGAGAATCGCCTTTGGAGTTAATTACCATTGAAACCGCAAAAAAAGTAAATCAATTTTTTAGTAACATCTCTAAAGATATTAGAAAAAAATTTAAAAATAAAAAATTAGTTCAAATTCTTGAATTTCCGGTGTTATTTCTTGGTGCAAAACCTTCAGATACTCCTTCATTTTATAGTTTTATGAATTTTGCCGATTTTGGTTTAGGTACTTTTCATCCTAAAAACGGAATGTATTCTGTGATTTTAGCTATGGAAAAATTAGCGATTGAACTTGGCGTAACCATAAAAACTAACCAAGCAGTAAACAAAATTATTGTCGAAAATGGTAAAGCTACCGCTATTCAAATTGGTGATCAAATTATTACAGCTGACTTAATTGTGTCTGGTGCAGATTACCATCATTCTGAAAGTTTATTGGATGAAAAACATAGAGCTTACTCCGAAAAATATTGGGAAAGCCGAGTGTTTGCTCCCTCTTCCCTCCTATTTTATGTTGGATTAGACAAAAAGGTAAAAAACGTTGAACACCACAGTTTGTTCTTTGATGTTGACTTTGATATTCACGCCGAAGCTATTTATGATGAACCAAAATGGCCAGAAAATCCACTTTTTTATGCTAGCTTTCCATCAAAAACAGATGAAAATGCTGCACCAAATGGTAAAGAAGCTGCAATTTTTTTAATACCTTTAGCGCCAGGATTGGAGGACAATCAAAATTTAAGGGATTTGTATTTTGAAAAAATAATCACTCGTTTAGAAAAATTAACACAACAAGAACTAAAAAGTAGCATCTTATTTAAAGAATCTTTTTGTGTAAATGATTTTATTAAAGATTATAATTCGTACAAAGGAAATGCGTATGGAATGGCAAACACATTGTTTCAAACCGCATTTTTACGACCAAATTTAAGAAGCAGAAAAGTGAAAAATTTATTTTTTACAGGTCAGTTAACCGTTCCAGGTCCAGGAGTGCCACCAGCGCTTATATCAGGAAAATTAGTAGCCGATTTAATTAAAAAATATTCTAAATAATATTCTATGAAATCAATTTTTGATAACGTATCGTTTAATTGTAGTAAAAATGTGACTAAAACGTACAGTACATCATTTTCATCTGCAGTCAAAATGTTGGCACCAAGTATCAGACAAGATATTTATAATATTTATGGTTTTGTTCGTTTTGCAGATGAAATTGTAGATTCTTTTCATGACTATGATAAAGAGTTGCTTTTTGATATGTTTGAAAAAGATTTAGATACAGCGCTAACAAACAAAATAAGTTTAAATCCCATTTTAAACTCATTCCAACACACAGTGCACCAAAATAATATCCCATCAGAATTGATTGATTCGTTCATGAAAAGTATGCGATTGGATTTAACCAAAAAAGATTACCTTAGTAAAGAAGAATATAACGAATACATTTATGGCAGTGCTGACGTAGTGGGATTAATGTGTTTAAAAGTATTTGTGAAAGGCGATTTAGCAAAATATGATTCGCTCAAAGATGCAGCTATGCGTTTGGGATCAGCTTTTCAAAAAGTGAATTTTTTAAGAGATTTAAAAGCTGATTTCGAAGATTTAAGCCGAACTTATTTTCCAAACACCGATTTAACCCAACTAAACGAAGCCTCGAAAATGGAAATCATATCCGAAATTGAGGAAGATTTTAGAGTTGGCTTTTCGGGAATTGTGAATTTGCCAATTGAAGCAAAATTTGGAGTTTATACAGCCTATATTTATTATAAAAAATTACTA
The DNA here is from genome assembly GCA_044373115.1 of Flavobacterium sp. Classification (GTDB taxonomy): domain Bacteria; phylum Bacteroidota; class Bacteroidia; order Flavobacteriales; family Flavobacteriaceae; genus Flavobacterium. The sequence continues at coordinate 27,975 of JBILQQ010000020.1, read as the reverse complement.
GTAAAACTCAAAAACACCCCTTCATTAGAAATAAAAAACACCCGAATTAGAGTTTCTGATTATCAGAAGTTTCAATTACTTACAAAGTGTTATTTTTCATACAAATTTAACTTAATATAATCAATATCAATTAGTTATGACACTACATATAGTTGTTTTTTTTACTACCTTTTTTATCATGGAATTTATGGCTTGGTTTACACACAAGTACATTATGCACGGTTTTTTATGGTCGTTACACGCTGATCATCACAACAAAGACCACGACTCATGGTTTGAGCGCAATGATGCCTTTTTTATATTTTATGCTGTTGTTAGTATTGGTTGTTTTTTATTATGGAAAAACAATATCCTTGAAATTGGGCTTTCAATTGGACTTGGAATATTTAGTTATGGATTGGCGTATTTTTTAGTACACGATATTTTTATACACCAACGTTTTAAAATGTTCAGAAACGCTAATAATATTTATGCTAAAGGTGTTAGAAGAGCACACAAAATGCATCACAAACACATCGGTAAAGAAGATGGTGAATGTTTTGGAATGTTGTTAGTTCCTTTTAAATATTTTAAAAAGTAAAAAAATACCCCTGAATATTCAGGGGTATTTTTTTTGTAGTGACTACTTTTTCGAGCCTTCTTTTAAAATATCTCCTCCAGGTATTTTTAATTTATCAGTTAACACAGAAACTTCAGATAAACTAAAATCGCCTTTTAAGTACATAAGCACTGATTGTTGTGTGTTTGAACCTTCAATTATCATCAAAAACTCGCGTATATTGTCATTTCCAACGTCGGTTTTCACAAAAACTTGTACGTCACGACCTTTTTCAGTCACTTTCATTAGCGCATCCAAACTTGATGATTTTACCAACTTTTCAGAAGCTTTTTTCAATTCAGTTCCTTTGGATGTATTGGATGTCATAAACACTTTCAAACTTTCTAATTTTTTTGCCAATGAAAGTAAATCCTGAGCGTCCTTGGTGTTGGTCTCCACTTTACCCATCAGCTCAAACATTTTTTTATTGACCAAAATTGCGGTTACATCATCCTGATTTTCAAATTTATCCAAGACTGTTTGTCCAAAAAACGGCACAACAAAAAATAAAGCTATAACTATAAAAAAATGTTTCATGATATTTATTATTTATAATACTACAATAATAGCAAAAATATTGCCAATAATCTTAAGTCAATCATCATTTATCGAAAATAAAAAAAATAAATGTACTCGTTTCATATTTTGAATTTCAATTAAAATTTAAAATTCAAACCCAATTTAAAATTTCTTCCTCTGGTTGAATAACCACTATTTTCAACAAAATCAACATTAAAAATATTCTGAATATTTAAAAATAATGATAATCTATTTGGAATCCAATCATAAGTTGAAGTAAAATTAATCAACTGATAATCTTTAAGTTGTGTAAAATTTGATTGAAAAGTAGTGCCGTCAAAATAAACATCTTGTCGGGCAGATGTGTATTGATAACTCAAATTTAAAAATAATTTTTGGGTAGCAGTATAATCCATAGAAGCATTTATTTTATGTTTTGGAATCAATCTGTTTAATGCCTCGTCAACTTCTGTAAATGTATAATTGAAATGGTATTTTATAGTTGTGGTAAATGAATATTTTAATTCGGTTTCGATCCCTTTTGAACTATTTTCGCCTTCTATATTTACATAATTGGACTGAAAAGTTTGTGGATTGGTATAAAAACCAAAGCTATTATTTTGAGTTCTATAAAATGATACTGCATTGAAATGCAATTTGTTTTTAAATAAATTGGACTCAAAACCGAGTTCGATTGTTTGGTTTTGTTCTGGAGTTAATGCATCATATCCGTACTCTGAAAACAATTGATACAAACTTGGTGTTACAAATGCGGTGCTTACAGAAGTAATAATTTTATGCTGTTTTTGAGCTCCAAAATGATATGAAGGATTGATGTTGTAAATGGTTTTTAAACCATACTGACTGTGCGTATTTAAACGAAATCCAGAATTTATGTGTAATCCAAAATTGGAGTTCCAAACGGTAGTTGCATAAAAATCGAGCAAATTAAATTTTGTGCTATTTTCAAAAATTGTTCCGTAAGGCGTTTCACTTTTCATATCAAAAAATTGATAATTTACACCCGAAATAAATTGAAAATTTTTGGTGATTTGAAATTTATTTACCAAATCAAGATGTGCATTTCTTGAAGCATAACTTGAATTATCGATTGCATTTGTCCAAGAATTAAATTCAGAATAGTCGCGTTTAGTGTTGGAAAAACTAGCATTGAATAGCGTTTCGCCATTTGAATAGTTGAATTTTGAAACGTTTCCTACTTTAACTTGCGTTGTTGAACTAAAGTTTAAAGCTGTATCATTAAACCCTGTATTGTCAAAAGGAGCATCGTAATCATTTTTTATCTGGTCAAAGGTTCCAAAAAAACTAGATGTTAATTTTGGACTAAATTTAATTCCAAATTTACCTCTTAAATTGATTTTTGAAAATGAATCCCACTCATTTTTTTGATTGGCTAACGGAGCAATTTGTGACATTCCTGTGGTTTCAACACTACTTATTGAAGCTAAATAATCAACCGCACCACTTCGTCCATCTACAGCAACCGATTGGTTAAAATCGTGTCCTTTCAATTTGTTATCAACCGCAGTTGCATTGGACCCAATTGACATATTTATAACTCCTTTTAACGATTTTTTTGAAGCCTTCTTTAACGTAATATTGATCACTGCCGTTGCAGCTCCCGTGCCATAAAGTGTACTTGAAGCGCCTTTCATGATTTCAATACTTTCAATTTGATCAATAGCCAGCAAACGTAAATCAAATTCAATACTAATCCCTGAAGCATCTGTCACTGGAGTACCGTCAATTAAGATTAAAACTTGCTGATTTTTTCCGCCACGAATGTAATAACCAAGATTTTTACCGTTTGCCGATTGGCTTCCGTTAATTTCTATACCCGCAATGCTGTTTAAAATCATTGGAAGCGATTGACCCGATTTTTTTTCAAGTTCGGAAGCAGAAATTTTAGTAATTACTTTACCCGATTTTTCTTTGCTTTGCGCAAATTTTGTGTCGGAAACAATAACCTCTTTCAACGAGTTAATAGAATCATTTTGAATGCTTTGCGCACACAAAAATGAAGAGCTAAGCACAAATAATGCGCTTACAATTGTAATTTTTTTGTTCATTTTTAATTTTAAAAAATGTTTTTAATAAAGGGAGAAAAGCATAGAAATACCCATACCCAAACCTTTTTTTCCCGAAAGTTTGTTACTCAATGTAAACGGCAGGTCTCCTGGCTTGCGTCTTGTTGTTGACCTTCTCATCCGCCTTGACGAACAATGGTATGTAGATAACAACAAGCTGATTAGCTTACAGTTGCGGGTACAGCTCAGGTTTTAAACCTGATTCCCTTTTAATGCCAATTATAAAAAAATAATAGGCAACCAAATACTTTGCAAATGTAGTTATATAATTTTTGTTTCAAAATAAATAAGTCAAAATTAAAACAAAATGATACTTTTGTAAAAAAAAAGTGAAGTTATATTATAAACTATTTTTCGTAATTCTAGGTTTTATTAGTATTCAATGTAAACATGAAACAAAAGTAAAATCATTACCTGTATCGCTAAATTCAATACAGTATGCCTCTGGATTTTCAATTGAAAAGCATGCTAAGTATAGTGTATTAAAAGTTAGTAATCCATGGCCAAATGCTTCAAAAACGTTTACTTATATATTAAAAAAAAGAGCTACAATTTTACCCGATTCAATTGAAAAACAAGGTATTGTAATTACTATTCCTATCAAAAGAATTATTGTTACGTCAACAACTCACATTCCATCGTTGGTTTTGCTAAATGAAGAAAAAACATTGGTTGGATTTCCAAAATTAGATTATATATCGTCACCCAAAGTAAGGACTTTGATTGATAAAAATAAAATTGCAGAATTGGGAAATAATCAATCATTAAACATCGAACAAGTACTAAATTTGCAACCCGATGTATTAATTGGTTATGGCTTAGATAGTGACAACCCGGTTCTTTACAATTTGGAAAAAAGCGGTTTAAAAATATTGTTTAATGGTGATTGGAACGAACAAAGTCCGCTAGGAAAAGCTGAATGGATTAAATTTTTTGGTGCTTTGTACAACAAATTGGATGAAGCTGAAAAAATCTTCTTGAAAATTGAAACCGACTATAAGAAAACATTAAATTTGGTTAAAAATAGTACTCAGAAACCAACGGTTTTGGCAGGCGATATTTTTGAAGATAAATGGTATTTACCGCAAGGCTCAAGTTGGGGATCACAATTTATTAAAGATGCCAAAGGAAATTATTTATGGAGTCATACAAAGGGTACGGGTAGTTTGGCATTGTCTTTTGAAACCGTTTTTGAAAAAGCCAAAAATGCAGATATTTGGATTACATCTGGACAGTTTTCAACATTAGACCAAATGAAAAAAGCAAACCCTCATTACACTCAATTTCAGTCATTTAAAAATAAAAAAGTATATTCATTTAACCGCAAAAAAGGCGAAAAAGGTGGTGTTTTGTATTATGAATTAGCTCCAAATAGACCCGATATTGTATTGAAAGATATGGTGAAAATTTTGCATCCTGATTTATTGAAAAACTACAAACCTTACTTTTTTGAACAATTAAAATAATGGTACAATTGAAAAATAAAAACCAACTAATCATTACATTTCTTTGCTTGTTACTGTTGATTTCGTTTGTATTAAACGTTTCGCTTGGGCAAGTATCCATACCATTTAAAGATGTTTTTTTAAGTGTGTTTTTTGGCGAATCTAAAAATGAAACATGGAATTATATCATTTTAAATTTCAGAATACCCAAGGCTATAGCAGCAATATTGGTTGGTATTGGTCTTTCAATTAGCGGATTATTGATGCAAACCCTTTTCAGAAATCCACTTGCAGGACCTTATGTTTTGGGTCTAAGTTCTGGATCAAGCTTAGGGGTAGCCTTCGTTGTAATGGGTGCTGCCTTTTTGCCAGTAAGTTTTAATGGGATTATTTTATCTAACTATAGCATTGTTTTAGCTTCATGTTTTGGTAGTTTACTTGTTTTAGGGCTAATAGTGATTGCTATAAAAAAACTTAAAGATACCTCAATGGTATTAATAGTTGGATTAATGTTTAGTAGTTTTTCTGGAGCTATCATCAATGTTTTAAGTTATTTTAGCAATGCTGACCAACTTCAAAAATACACCTTTTGGAGTATGGGAAGTATAGGCAATATGACCACCAATCAGATAATTATTTTAACTTTTTGCGTCCTACTTGGTGTATTGATAAGTTTATATTCTATAAAATCACTTGACGCATTGCTTTTAGGAGAAAATTATGCAAAAAGTATTGGTATCACTATTCCAAAAACGAGGTTGTTAATCATTATTGCAACTGCTATTTTTTCAGGAAGTATTACAGCATTTGCAGGACCTATTGCTTTTGTAGGATTAGCAGTTCCGCATATTGCAAAACTAATTTTACAAACAAGCAATCATAAAATTTTATTTATTTCAACACTATTAATTGGGGCTATAACCATGCTGATTTGCGATTTAATTTCTCAAATGCCTGGAGCCAATTTTACACTTCCAATAAATGCTGTAACTTCAATTATTGGCGCACCTGTAGTAATTTGGTTAATCGGAAAAAGAAAATTTTACAAAAATTAAATTCAATTATTTAGAAATCAATAACATAAGTATAACATTATCTTAACAAAAAATAAAAAACTAATTACGAAATTTGCACTGTAATTAGTTAGTTATAAAAATAATTTTTGTTGGTTAGTTTAAGAAATGTCAGGTTTGGAATAATTTGACATTTTTTTTATGTTTTATTTTTAAGAAAATTCAAAACCATTTCATTAAAAATTGTGGCTTGTTCAACGTTTACTACGTGACCAGAATTTTTAACCACAAAAAGCGTTGAACTTTTAAAGTGACTTGCAACTACTTTTTTTACAGCTGGTAAAAACATGTAATCTTCGGCTCCCATAATATACAAAGTTGGAATATTCAATTCAACTTGACGAAACCAACGCAAAACCGGATTAATTTCTGCGGTTAATTTGAACCATTTTATAAATTCTTTTTGGTATAATTTTTTGGCTTCGGTGATGAATAAAATTCGGGATTGTTTATGATTTTTATTGGGCATTATTACAAAGGCAAACAATCGATATAATAGTAAATACGGAAGCACATACTTAAAAATATTTCCAAAAAGCATTAAAATTTGCGATCGAAAATTCATTTTTAAAATGGCTCCACCCATAATCATACTTTGTACTCTATTCGGATACATTTCAGCCAATTGACGAATCAAAATAGTTCCCAAAGAAATACCTACAAAATGAGATTTTTCAATTTTAAGATAATTTAAAACCTCAACAATATCAGAAGCTAATCCTGAAAAAGTGTATTTTTTTCTAACTTGTTTAATTGTATTTTGTGAGGCACCATGTCCTCTTAAATCCAATAACAAAACGTTATATTCTTTTTGAAAATCACGAATTTGTTTGAACCAAATAGAAGAACTCCCTCCTGCTCCGTGAACAAAAGTCACCCATTGATTACTATTTGTATTTGTGTGAATTGTGTAATTTATCAAGGGATTTGTTTTTTGTAAAAATACAAAATAAAAAACTGTTTAACACATTATTTGATGCATTTCTATTTGCATTAGTAATGCTTCAGCTCTTGCTTTTTGATCAAAATCAATATCATTAGAAGCATAAATAATTCCGCGCGAAGAATTTATTAATAATCCTACATTTGCATTCATTCCGTATTTACATACTTCCGAAAGGCTTCCACCCTGAGCTCCTACGCCTGGTACTAATAAAAAATTATCAGGAACTATTTTTCTAATTTCGGTAAAATACTCCGCTTTGGTAGCGCCTACAACATACATTAAATTCTGTGCATTTTTCCACCCTTTTGATGTCTCCAATACGGTTTTGTAAAGTTCATTTCCGCTGCAATCTTTAGTCTGAAAATCGAATGCACCTTCATTTGATGTTAATGCCAACATGATGGTATGTTTGTTTTCAAATGCTAAAAATGGCTCTACAGAATCTTTTCCCATATACGGCGCAACGGTAACCGAATCAAACTCTAAATCATCAAAAAAAGCTTTGGCATACATTGTTGACGTATTGCCAATATCACCTCTTTTTGCATCTGCAATAGTGAAAATTTCAGGATGATTTTGGTTTAGATAATCAATTGTTTTTTGAAGCGATTGCCAACCTTTAATCCCATAAGCTTCATAAAAAGCGGTGTTGGGTTTATAAGCAACGCACAAATCATGCGTAGCATCAATAATAGCTTTATTAAATTCAAAAATGGGATCTTCAAGCTCCAAAAGATGGCTTGGTATTTTATCTAAATCTACATCCAATCCAATACAAAGAAATGATTTTTTACTTCTAATCTGTTCAATAAGTTGTTGTGTTGTCATTGTTTTATTTTAAAAAAAATGCCAAACTAATTCATTTTTAGGATGGCATTCAAATTTATATTTCAAAAGTAAATTAAAAAACTTCACTTTCTTTTAATTTCTCCATATTGTTTACAAGTTGTAACTCATCAACAAATTTCTGAATTTTTCCATTCATCACCCCATCCATATCAAAAACGTCTAATCCAATTCGATGATCGGTTACACGTCCTTGCGAATAATTATAGGTTCTAATTTTTGCCGAACGGTCGCCAGAACTTACCTGAGATGAACGTTTAGTTGCATCTTCAATTTGTTTTTTTGCCAACTCCATTTCATACAAACGCGAACGCAATACTGTCAACGCTTTATCTTTATTTTTGTGTTGCGATTTTTGATCTTGGCATTGAGCCACTAATCCTGTTGGAATATGCGTTAATCGTACTGCTGATTTGGTTGTATTTACTGATTGACCTCCAGGACCCGACGAACAAAAGAAATCCACACGAACTTCATTCATATCTATCTGAACATCAAACTCTTCTGCTTCTGGCAAAACCATTACGGTTGCAGCAGAGGTATGCACTCGACCTTGCGTTTCTGTTTGAGGCACACGTTGCACGCGGTGTACACCTGCTTCAAACTTCAAAGTACCATACACATCTTCGCCAGTTACCTCAAAAATCACCTCTTTAAATCCGCCAGATGTTCCTTCATTCATATCCACAACAGAAGTTCGCCATCCCTTGCTTTCGCAATATTTGGTGTACATTCTAAACAAATCGCCAGCAAAAATACTCGCTTCATCGCCACCCGTACCCGCACGCACCTCAACCATTACGTTTTTGGCATCTTCAGGATCTTTAGGTATCAATAAAAATTTAATCTCTTCTTCTAACAACGGTAAACGTTCTTTAGCTTCGTCCAACTGCATTTTTGCCATTTCAACCATTTCAGCATCGCTCCCGTCCGAAATTATTTCGTTGGCTTCCTCTATATTACCCGTCACTGTAATCAACTCTTCACGCTTTTCCATAAGGTCTTTCAAGCCTTTATACTCCTGATTTAGTTGTACATAGCGCTTTTGATCCGAAATTACATCAGGCTGAATAATCAAATCCGATATCTCATCGAAACGCTGTTTTACATATTGAAGTCTTTCTAACATAACTCATCTTATTTGGAGTGCAAAATTAGTAAAAAGATTGCATAAAACTAAATTCGTTTTTCATAATTTTAAACAAATTATTTTTATCTCTTTTTTATCAAAAAAAAGGTATAAAAATACTGACATTTTTTAGTAATTTTACAAAAAATAATAAACCTATGTACACCAAATACACAACAATTATTTTGGGTTTTGCCCTACTTTTGATCAGCTCTTGCAACAAATACGATGCAAACGGAAACCTAATTAAAGACTACGACGAACTTGAAAAAGCCAGTTTTTTAATTGGAAATTGGCAAAAAATTGACAGCACGGGAACCCTTGAAGAAACCTGGAAAACAGAAAACGACAGCACCTATTTGGGAACATCTTATTTTGTTCAAAACAAAAAAGACACCCTTCACTCAGAGCAAATTGAACTGGTAGAAAACAACAAAAACCTTTTTTATACTGCAACGGTTAAAGGCGAAAACAACAACCAACCTACCTCATTTCAGCTGACCGAAGCTGATGATTCACTCTTGGTTTTTGAAAACCCAAAACACGATTTTCCTCAAAAAATCACGTACAAATTACAAAAAAACAACACGTTAAAAGCAACGGTATCAGGCATTCAATTCGGAAAATCAAAAACCGATAATTATACAATGTCGAAAGTAAATTGATTTTTTTTCAGAAGCCAATCCAGCTATCCATTCCAAGCTTACTCCACAAAAGTTTTTTTTCTTTGGCAACAAACGAGCTCCTGGCGTCGCTGTTTTTTACCAAGAAAAAAATAACTTTTGTGTTCGCACGGCTTTCCATTTCTATCTGGGCTAAGCCAATCAACAATGGTTTGGTAAACAAAATGGAGTTCCATAAATTTCGAGTGGGTATTGATTTTATTTGGAAAACAACCTATTTTACAAGTACCCGCGTGAGGGATAGAAGCGAAAAGCCCACAGCAACCCGAAGCCCCAGCGGAGGGTTGCGAGGACTTGTAGCGGATAGCCCGACCCCGTTTGTAGTTGAATGACTTTGTTTAGATAAACGAACTAAACGGGGGCACGCCCAAAAATTTAATTTGATTTCTTTGTATATGAAAAAAGCCGCCTCAAAACTGAGACGGCTTTTGGTATTGAATGGGATTTTTTTATTTTTTTGCAGTAAAAAAATCAAGCATCATTACTTTGTTCCATGCTGCAACGAAATCGGTTACAAATTTTGCTTTTGCATCATTGCTTCCGTAAACTTCAGCCAAAGCACGTAACTCAGAGTTTGAACCAAAAATTAAGTCGGCACGAGTAGCAGTCCATTTCGGAGCACCAGTTGTTCTGTCTTTTCCTTCAAAAATCTCTTTTGAGTCATCAATAGCAGTCCAAGTGGTATTGATATCCAATAAATTAGCAAAGAAATCATTGGTTAATTTATCTTTTTCTTTAGTGAAAACACCATGCTTAGAACCATCAAAATTAGCGTTCATTGCACGTAAACCACCTACTAAAACTGTCATTTCTGGCGCAGTTAAAGTTAATAATTGTGCTTTATCAACCAATAATACTTCGGTTGCAACGGTATATTTTGTTTTCAAATAGTTACGGAAACCATCAGCTGTTGGCTCCAAAACGGCCATACCTTGTACGTCAGTTTGCTCTTGTGTGGCGTCCATTCTTCCTGCTGTAAAAGGCACATTAACAGTATAACCTGCATTTTTAGCAGCTGTTTCAACTCCGTAAACTCCAGCTAATACAATCATATCTGCCATAGAAACTTTTTTAGTAGCACTTTTTGCATTAAAATTTTTCTGAATTTTTTCAAGACTTGCCAATACTTTTGCAAGTTGTTTTGGGTTGTTTGCAGCCCAGTTTACTTGTGGCTCTAAACGGATTCTTGCTCCATTGGCGCCACCTCTTCTGTCAGACCCACGGTAAGTTGATGCTGATGACCAAGCTGTTGCAACCATTTCGCTAACTGTTAAACCTGATTTTGCTATTTCTGCTTTCAAAGCTTTGATGTCATTAGTGTTTACCACTTCATGATTTAATGCAGGAATTGGGTCTTGCCAAATCAAATCTTCTTTTGGAGCTTCTGGTCCTAGGTAAGTAGTTTTAGGTCCCATATCACGGTGTGTCAATTTGAACCAAGCCTTTGCAAATGCTGTTTCAAACTCTTTCGGATTGTCATAAAAACGTTTTGATATTTTAGCATATTCAGGATCAAATCGGAACGATAAATCCGTTGTTAGCATGGTTGGAAGATGTTTTTGTGATTTATCAAACGCATCCGGAATAATAGCTTTTCCGTTTTTGGCAACCCATTGGTGAGCGCCAGCTGGGCTTTTGGTTAATTCCCATTCATTATCATATAAAATTTTGAAAAAACCGAAGTTCCATTGAGTTGGCATAGCAGTCCAAGTAACTTCTAATCCAGACGAAATAGCATCTGTACCTTTACCTGATTTATACGAACTTTTCCATCCTAAACCTTGTTCTTCAATTCCGGCAGCTTCAGGGTCTGCGCCTACATTACTAGCTGGACCTTTACCGTGTGTTTTACCAAAAGTATGTCCACCTGCATTTAAAGCGGTAGTTTCTTCATCATTCATTCCCATTCTACCGAAGGTTTCTCTGATGTCTTTAGCAGCTAAAAGCGGATCTGGATTTCCTGCAGGTCCTTCTGGATTTACATAAATCAATCCCATTTGAACAGCTGCCAATGGATTTTCTAATTTACGTCCTTCCGAATATCTTTTTTCATCTAAAAATTTTGTTTCTGATCCCCAATATACATTAGATTCTGGTTCCCAAACATCAACTCTACCTCCAGCAAAACCAAAGGTTGGGAATCCCATAGATTCCAAAGCAACGTTTCCAGTTAAGATCATTAAATCCGCCCATGAAATTTTACTTCCGTATTTTTGTTTGATTGGCCATAATAATCTTCTAGCCTTGTCTAAGTTTACGTTATCTGGCCAACTGTTTAATGGTGCAAAACGTTGTTGACCAGCTCTAGACCCGCCACGACCGTCACCCGAACGGTAAGTTCCTGCACTGTGCCAAGCCATTCTGATAAATAATGGTCCGTAATTTCCGAAATCGGCTGGCCACAAATCATTTGATTGTGTCATTAAAGCTTGTAAATCTTTTTTCAAAGCAGCATAATCTAATGACTGAAACGCTTTAGCATAATCAAACTCTGCACCCATTGGGTTTGACAAGCTTGAATTTTGACGCAATACATCCAAATTCAATTGATTAGGCCACCATTCTTTGTTTTTGTCAGTAGTTGCAGTTCCATTTATAGATGGTGCACTTGCAGCTTGTGTTGTAGTTGTACCATGACTGTCATGACCACCGCCCTCACCTGGAGCTGTTGCAGTCATACCCGTTACGGGGCACTTAGCAGGCTCTTGTGCCATTCCAATTGAGGCAACAAGCAAGCTTGTAAATAGGAATACTTTTTTCATAATGTAATAATTTAGAATTAGATATTACAAATTTGGTGAAATATACAGCTCAAAATACATTTTTATCAATGATAATAACTATAACGATATAACTATAAACTATAGCTAAAGTATTTTGCAATAAGTTTTTATAATAATGTAGCTTTTTATACCTAAACTATGGTATAAAAAATACATCGTTGTCTGGAAAAAATTAGTATAATTTTAAAGAGACAATTTTGATTAAAATACAAAAATCAGCGTATGAAGGATTATAATTTTGGGAAAAATCTGCCAACTTTAACTTTGTATAAATAATAATTTGGAAATTTCAATGTTAATTGACGCTCTTCATAGAGTGTTTTAAAATAAAATAATAACTGATTTTTTCAAAATGATTAGTTATTTGAGTTTTGAAACCTTACCTGATTTCACATCATACAACAATTGAACCACTTGTACCTTGTGTTTTTTAATTAAATCATCATTAAGCAATGAATTAGCAGAGTGTAAAGTGTTAGCTTTAATACAACTATTTAAATAATCATCGTTCATTTTTGGAATTTCTTTGATTTCTTTTTCATGATCTATAGAATCTAAAATATCATCAATATGTGAATGATGGTGTTTGAAATCTTTCTTTTTATCTCCCACAAAAGCTTTGACAGCGCCACAATCTGTGTGCCCCATTACAACAATAAGTTTTACGTTTAAATGTTCTACCGCATATTCAATTGATCCAAAATCAATATCAGAAATAACATTACCCGCATTTTTTACAATAAATAAATCACCAATACCTTGGTCAAAAATTATATCTGGATCAACCCTACTATCGGAACATGTAAGGACAACCGCAAAAGGGTGTTGCTTTTTACTATTATTTTTTACTGCTTCTAGATCATGATGAATATTGAGTGAGTTACCTTCAACAAATCTTTTATTACCGTTCAATAATTTTTCAATTGAGGTTTCACTTTGTGTTTTTTTTGAATGTTCAAATTGACATCCTGTTGCTACTAATGTAAGTAGTACAATTATAATTTTTGATTTCATTTTTTATTTTATTATTTTTTATTAAATATAATACTTCATTTTCCTTTAACTTCATTTTCAGAATAACCAATTACCAAATCGAAATGTTAGGCTTGGTCATTATCAGAAATAACTTCTTTATCTGTAGTTTTTATTCCTTTTAAATTATAGTAACAACTTGTTGAAATAAACCATACAACTCGATAAAAAATTAGTATTTATCAAGTACGATTAATTTTTTTTCAAAAGTAATACCATCTAGAATTGTAACATGTGACTTTAGTTACAATATAAGTATTTTTTATTTTAAAATAAATAAAGTCTATTAGATTAATAAATAATATAATTTTAATTTATACTTTGTTACAATTGTTACATTAGCAAGTAAAAAACCAACGCAACTTTGCATCATCAAATAATAATAATCATTTAAAAATAAACAAAAATGGAAAATCAAGTATTTATGCCAAGAATTGGCGAACAAGCACCAGAATTTACAGCAATAACAACTCAAGGAACAATCAACTTCCCGAAGGATTATGAAGGGAAATGGGTTATCTTTTTTAGTCACCCAGCCGATTTTACACCTGTGTGTACCTCAGAGTTTATGACATTTGCTAGCATGCAAAATCAGTTTAAAGAAGCTAACTGTGACTTGCTAGGATTATCAGTTGATGGTTTATACAGTCATATTGCATGGTTGCGAACCATAAAGGAAAAAATTGAGTACAAAGGAATGAAAAATGTAGAAGTTACTTTTCCTTTAATAGAAGACATTACCATGGAAGTTTCTAAAAAATATGGTATGATCATGGAAGGCGAAAGCAATACAAAAGCAGTAAGAGCTGTTTTCTTTGTAGATCCTAAAGGAACTATTAGAACAATTTTATACTATCCGTTAAGTATTGGAAGAAACTTTGACGAAATTTATAGAGCTTTAATTGCATTGCAAACTGCAGATGCCTTTGAGGTTGCTTGTCCTGCTGACTGGAGACCAGGAGATGATGTAATAGTACCTACTGCTGGATCTTGTGGTGTTGCCAAAGAAAGAATGGAAGAAGATGACACGTTAGATTGTAAAGATTGGTTTTTCTGTACTAAAAAATTAGATAAAGATTTAGTATTGAATACTATCTTGAAAAAATAGATTCGTTTATATATCTAATTTTTCTACTGAAACTAAAACCCGCGTTAGGGATAGTAGTGGAAATCCTTTTAATGGGCATTGGTGGTTTTTTTTAACCACTAATGCCCATTAAAAGATTGAAACGGATAGCCCGACCCGAAGGGAAACGCCCAAATAAATAATTTTATTGTAAAAATAAATCAATAAACTATCTGGTAATCTGAGTTTTAAAAATAATTGTGTTTTTTATTTTTAATTATTCTAAATAAAGTTTGCGCAATCAAAATGTTGGTTTTATATTTGCATCGTTATTTTAACTTATTCTAAATAAACGATTATGAAAAGGCAAATTAGTATCATATTTTTTACTTTAATTTCATGTTATATAGGCTTTGCGCAAGAGACAGGCGCTATTGAAGGCAAAATTATTTCTAAAGACGGATTTCCGCTTTCGGGGGTTTCTATCAAATTGGGGCAGAAAACATCTGTCGCCAAAACCGATGCAAATGGTTTGTTTTATTTTACAAATTTCCCTGTGGGTTTGCATACCATTACTATTGAAGCTGAGGGGTTAAAAAAACAAACCCAAGATATTAAAGTAATTGCCAACGAAACTACCAAAGTTACCTTTACGTTAGAGGAACAAATGGAAACGTTGAGAGAGATTGTAATCGTTATCAAAGAAAGTCCGAATAAACGAAAAGTAAGCGCTGTGCGATCGGGGTTAAAGCCTTTGGATGTTCCGCAAAGTATGCAAACCATTGATAATGAAATTATTGCGCAGCAACAAGCCATCCGCTTGAGCGAGGTAGTTAAAAATACAAACGGGGTTTATGTAAGTTCGGCACGTGGTGGTGCGCAGGAATCGTTTTTTTCTAGAGGGTATGATATGTCGGCAAACAATATGTTTAAGAATGGATTTCGCTACAATTCGGGTTCTATTCCTGAGGTTTCATCACTAGAAAAAGTTGAATTTTTAAAAGGAGGTTCGGCATTATTATATGGTAATGTTGCCCCAGGCGGCATTTTAAATTTAGTAACCAAAACCCCATCTTTCAAAAAAGGTGGCGAAATTGCTATGCAAACAGGAAGTTATGCTTTTTACAAACCGTCTGTCGATTTTTATGGTCCATTGAACAAATCAATTGCCTATAGATTTACGGGGTCTTATGAAAATTCTGAAAGTTTTCGGGATGTTGTAAAAAGAGAACGTTATTATTTTAATCCGTCGTTTTTATTTAATATAAGTTCAAAAACACAGCTTACCCTACAAGGTGATTTTATGAACGATGATTGGACGCCCGATTTTGGAACTATCCTTATTGGAAAACAAATTTTTGACGTGCCTAGAGGCAATTATTACGGTGCTTTATGGTCCAACGGGAACACAAAAACGGCGAGTGCCTCTGCCCTATTGAATCATTCTTTTAATAAAAATTGGAAGCTAAACTTCAACTCGTCGTACCAAAATTATGACCGAGAATGGAAAGGCACCGAGCGTATTCAAATTACTAATCCAAACGGTACTTGGAATCGCCCGTTGGGACAATACAAAAACCTAGAAGAAATTTTGGGCAATCAAGTTAGCTTACAAGGGTGTTTCAAAACAGGTGAAATTAAACACCAAACTTTTTCGGGTATTGATTATGAAAATTCGGTTGCAACGGCTAATACTTTCGTGTTTTCACCAACCACCTACGATACGATAAACGTCTTTACATTTGATCCAAACAATCAAACAACACTCGAACCTAATGCAGTAAATACCCAACGTGCAGTTACCACAACCAACCGTTTCGGAATCTATGCTCAAGATTTAATTTCGTTTACCGAAAAATTCAAAATGCTGGCGGGTATTCGTTGGTCTTGGCAAGAAGCACAAGTAGCAACACAATTAGTGACTGCAAACACCACCACTACAGGAGCAAAACTAAAAGATGAAGCCTTTACACCAAAAATTGGTTTCATTTACCAACCTGACAAAAATTCAAGCGTTTTTGCCAGTTATTCCAATTCATTCACCCCAAATACCGGTACAACTGTTGACCTTAAACCTATCGAAGCATCAATAATTGACCAATATGAAGTGGGTGTGAAAAAAGATTTTTGGAACGGAATTTTAAGCACCAACATTACCGTTTACCAAATAACCAATAGTAATTTGGCACAAACCGCCGAGTTCAAAGCCGATGGCGTTACCCCGAACACCGACACCAATATCAAGGTTTTGAATGGCGAAACCATAAGCAAAGGAATCGAAATTGATATCACCGCAAAACCAATTGACGGACTTAACATTACCGCAGGATACAGCTACAACGACAGCCGCTACACCAAAACCAAACAAGTAAATGGCGGCTTTATAGAAGGCGACCGACTGGTAAGAACCCCTGCAAATACTGCCAATGTGAGCTTCTTTTACACCCTTCAATCAGGTAAATTAAAAGGGCTGTCTGTTGGTGCCATTGGCAATTACATTGGCGACCGTCTTGGCGGTTGGAACGATCAATATGTAGTAAACGCAACCACTGGCGCAGTTACCATCAACGACCGAGATTTCCCAATAAATGGCTATACAACTCTAGATATATCAGCAGGTTATACCTTCAAAAAATGTAGCGTTTTGTGCAAAATTTCCAACATTACCAACGAGTTAAACTATACCGTTCACGAAAATTACAGCATAAATCCAATTGCGCCTCGCCAAATTATGACGAGTTTAAAATATAAATTTTAGAAGCAGACAATTCCGTTTCAAAAGAAATTTTGTCCCGCTATCGCCTTTATCTCCCTTGCCCTATCGGGACTTCGGGAGGATACCGGCTCTATCGGGGCTAGACATGACGAGTAGATTTCAAAAGACATTTTCAAAAAAAAACACATAAAAAAGACTAAACACTATGGCAAAACTAACCGCACGAAACATTCACCGAGATTTAGGCTACTTTTACGTAGGACTCATCATTTCGTTTGCTTTTTCTGGAATCTTGATGAACCACAGAGATATGTGGCATCCCGAAAAATATACTGTAGCCACAAAAGCAGTAAAAATAAACATCCCAAAAAACCAAGAAATAACCGAAAAATATGCCGAAGAACTAGGCAAACAATTGGGCATTGATGATAAAATACGCCGTCATAAGGTTAAAGAAAACAAATTAAAAATATCCTTTGAAAAAAATGATGTCGAAATTGACTTAAAAACAGGCAAAGGCGAAATAGAAACATTCCAAAAAACACCTATTATCAGTCAAACCATGAGGTTGCACAAAAGCACGTCCAACTGGTGGATTTACTATTCGGATATTTTCGGACTTTCGTTGATAACCATCGCTATATCTGGCATGCTGATGATTACCGTAGGTAAAAACACCTTCAGCAAACGTGGTTGGAAACTTGCCGCAGCAGGTTTGGTTATTCCGTTGTTGGTGTTACTATTTGTTTAGAATTACTTCATTGAAACGCGGACTGCGTGAGGGATAGAAGTGGAAAGCCCACAGCAGCCCGCAGCCCCAAAGCGGAGGGCTGCGAGGACTTGAAACGGATAGCCCGACCTGCCAATTACGTACTTGTCATTGTTGAAAGTTGAATTTTCATTTGGCAGGGCACGCCCAAAAAATTTGGAACACACAAAAAAACCTCATTTATTTCTAAACGAGGTTTTTGATTTTTTTAATTATTTTTTTCGGGAATATTCTCTAAAATTTCTAATAAAAACTTCCAGAATTTTTGTGATGATGAAATCGAAGCTCGCTCATCGGGACTATGCGCACCGTGGATGGTTGGTCCGAAAGAAATCATGTCCATGTCGGGATAATTGGTGCCAAGAATACCGCATTCTAGTCCTGCATGGCAAGCTACAACTTTTGGTTTTTGTTGGTTTTGTTTTTCGTAAATGGTTTCCAAAACTTTTAAAATTGGAGAGTTTACATTGGGTGTCCAACCTGGATAACTACCTGCAAAATCTACCTCGCAACCAAATAATTCGAAGGCAGAACGAAGTCCGTTTGCTAGGTCAAATTTGGAGGTTTCTACCGAGGAACGGGTTAAACATTGAATGGCAATTTGCCCGTCTTTTACAATTACTCGTGCTACATTGTTTGAGGTTTCAACAAGGTCATCCATATCGGCTGACATTCTGTAAACGCCATTATGAGCAGCATACAGACCTCTAAGCAACCCTTCTTGAACGCCCAAATCCATTACGTTTTGTGGTAAATCTGAAGGAGTTATTTCTATGGTTAAATTAGGCTCTGTTGATTTATATTCTGTTTTAATATCTTCAATAATTTCTTGCATTTCAAAAGCAAAAACGTCATTGTACATTTCGGCAACAATCACTTTTGCAACACTCTCACGCGGAATGGCATTGCGCAAGCTTCCTCCGTTTATTTCAGCAATTTGAAGTCCAAAATTTTCGAAACTATCAAACAATAAACGGTTCATAATTTTGTTGGCATTCCCCAACCCTTTGTGAATATCCATTCCTGAATGTCCGCCATTAAGTCCTTTAACGGTAATGGTATAACCCACTGATCCTTCTGGTGTTTCTTCAAGATTGTAGTTTCTTTTGGCAGTTACGTCTATACCTCCAGCGCAACCAATATCAATTTCATCGTCTTCTTCTGTATCCAAATTCAACAAAATTTCACCTTGCAAAATACCACCTTTTAGGTTCAACGCACCTGTCATTCCGGTTTCTTCATCAATGGTAAACAAGGCTTCAATAGCTGGATGTGCAATTTCTTTACTTTCTAAAATTGCCATAATTGCGGCAACTCCTAGCCCATTATCTGCACCAAGTGTAGTACCTTTAGCACGAACCCAATCGCCATCAACAAACATGTCAATACCCTGTGTATCAAAGTCAAATGTGGTATCGTTATTTTTTTGATGCACCATGTCTAGATGACCTTGCAAAACAATTGCTTTGCGGTTTTCCATTCCTTTTGTAGCTGGTTTTCTGATGATTACGTTTCTTATTTCGTCTTCAAATGTTTCTAAACCAAGGTTATTCCCAAAATCTTTCATGAATTGAATAACTCTTTCTTCTTTTTTGGAAGGGCGAGGCACCGCATTCAAATCGGCAAATTTGTTCCAAAGTGATTTTGGTTCTAGATTTCTAACTTCTGTACTCATTCTAATATTGTTTGTAGTTTGAAAAGCAAAGTTACAAAGATTAATTTCTTTAAGAATTGAAAACTAATTATATTTACATTTTTAACTTGAAATGATACACAAAAAATATATTTTATCGGTTTTTTTGGTTGTTCAAATCCTTTTTTTACAATTAATTTCGCAGTTTCCAAATTGGGTTGAAAAATGGTATAGCAATGGTTTTTTTCCTGTTTTATCAAAATTGGAACGAAAATTATTTGGATGGATTCCGTTTTCAATTGGGGATATTATTTACTTTTTGGGTTTGATTTATCTTTTGTTGCAATTGATTAAAATTATAAAGAAAAAACCAACTTCGTGGACAAACTATTTTTTAAAAACTAGTAACAAAATATCAATAATTTATTTTGTTTTTCATCTGATGTGGGGTTTTAATTATTACAGAATTCCATTATTCGAAAAAATGGATATTAAAAAAGAATATTCTAATGCTGAATTGATTCAATTTACAAACCGATTAATTGAAAAAACAAATCAAATTCAATTTAAAATTACAGAAAATAAAAACAAACGAGTAACTAATTTATCTAAAAATTCAACTCTTTTTACCGTTTCACAAAATGGGTATAAAAAACTAGCCGAAACATATCCTGATTTCAATTATATCCAACCCAGTCAAAAAGAATCATCATTTAGTAAACCATTGACTTACATGGGTTTTAGCGGATATTTGAATCCGTTTACCAATGAAATGCAGGTCAATTACATGGTGCCCAAAACAAGTAAACCAATGGTTATTTGTCATGAAATGGCGCATCAAATAGGTTATGCAAGCGAAAGCGAATGTAATTTTATTGGTTTTTTAGCAGCCGTTCATAATGATGATTTATTTATTCAATATTCAGCTTACGCAAATGCGTTACGGTATTGTTTAGCTTTAATTGCAATGGAAGACCAAGCGCAATTTAAACTTTTAAAAACAAAAATAAATACAGGAATTGTACTTGATTTTAAAGAAAACGAACGGTTTTGGAATTCGTATGAAAGCATCATTGACAAAGGTTTTCATGCGTTTTACGATAACTATTTAAAAATTAATCAGCAAAATGACGGTATAGCCAGTTACAGTAAATATATTGATTTGATGATTAACTATTATCAAAATAAAAATCTATAATTCATCGCTTGTAAAAGTCGAAAATTTCTTTTTAAATGGTCTGATTATCAGTCGGGTTTCTTTATCTAAACGAATGTAACTATACACCCAATTGAATAAAATTACGATTCTGTTTTTAAAACCAATAATAGAAAAAAGGTGTACAAAAACCCATAAAAACCAAGCGAATATGCCGCTAAACTGGTATTTTGGCAAATCCACAACTGCCAAGTTTCTGCCAATTGTTGCCATGGAGCCTTTATCTTTGTAAACAAAAGGAATTAAAGGTTTTCCAATAATTAAATTAGTTAGATTTTTGGATAACAACGCTCCTTGTTGTATAGCCGGTTGAGCCATCATTGGATGACCTTGCGGATAATTTTGACTCACCATAGAGGCAATATCGCCAATTGCAAAAATATTTTCATAGCCTTCAACTTGATTGAATTCATTTACTTTAATTCGCTCCACGTTTTCAATGTATGCTGAGGCTTTTAAACCATTTATAGGTGAACCCTGAACTCCTGCGGTCCAAATTAAAGTAGCTGCATCAAAAGTAGTTTCTGAATTGGTTGTAACTATTCGCCCATCATAATTGGTAACTCGAAGGTTTTTCCAAATGGTAACTCCTAATTTTTTTAAAAAATCTTCGGCATCTGCTGATGATTTTTCAGACATTGTATTTAATATTCGATCACCACTTTGAATTAGATTTATTTTCATTTTTGAAATATCCAAATCAGGGTAATCTTTTTGTAAAATTGCTTTTTTCATTTCAGCCAAAGCCCCAGCAAGTTCAACACCTGTAGGACCTGCTCCTACCAAAACAAAATTCATTAAACTCTTTTGATCTGATTCTGAATGAGCCAAAACTGCTTGTTCAAAATTTTCCAAAATCAAACTTCTGATGTTTAACGTTTGTGGAATCGTTTTCATGGACATGGCATTTCGCTCCATTTCTTTGTTTCCAAAAAAATTAGTTTTAGAACCTGTGGCAATGATTAAATAATCATAAAAAAGTTCACCAATATCGCTATGAATTTTTTGACTATGCGTATCAATGGATTGAACAGCTGACATCCTGAAATAAAAATCATCATACGATTGAAAAATTTTTCGAATAGGATAAGCAATTGATCCTGCATCCAAGCCGCCAGTTGCAACTTGATACATCAATGGTTGAAAATTATGGTAATTCAGTTTGTCCAATAAAACAATTTGTACATCTAAATGATTGAGCTTTTTTGCTAAAGAAATGCCTGCAAATCCAGCTCCAATAATTACTATCCTCGGGCTTGCTGTTAATGGAATGTTCATAGTTTTGGTATATATCGACAAAATACATAACAATGATAGTGCCAAATTTGAGATAAATTTGAATTAATTTTCGCTATTTTTGTAACAATACAAAAAAATCATACACAAATAAAAAATATGATAAATCAATTGGAACAATCTTTTGTGGTACAATTGCGAGACAATCAGAATATTATCCACAAAATTTGTAGATTATATACTACTGATAGTGATTCGCACAAAGATTTGTTTCAAGAAATTACCATTCAATTATGGAAAGCCTTTCCTAAATTTAGAGGCGATTCCAAATTTTCAACATGGGCCTATCGGGTTGCTTTGAATACCGCAATCACACTTTACAGAAAAAGTACCAAAAGTATTCAAACAAGTGATTATGAAAAACACAGTTATTTCATTTCGCAAGAAGATTATAATCCTGAAGAAGAAGAACAATTAAAGTTAATGTACAAAGCAGTTCATCAATTAAATGATATTGAAAAAGCATTGATTTTTATGTACTTAGAGGACAAAGATTATACTGAAATTTCAGAAACTTTAGGTATTTCAGAAGTAAATGCTCGTGTAAAAATGAACCGAATTAAAAACAAATTAAAAAAAATATTAAATCCGTAAGCGTATGATAAATGAATTGGATTTATTGAAAAAAGATTGGAAAAAGAAAACCAATTTTGAGCAGGTTACTGAAAGTGACATTTATAAAATGATTCACAAAAAATCGTCTTCTATTGTAAAATGGATATTGATTATTAGCATTTTAGAGTTTTTTATTTTAAATGGCATCAGTTTTTTAGTAAACAATGAGGAGTACAATTCGTTTTTAATAGTCCATCCTTACTTAGCTATTTTTGAAAAACTAAACTACCTAGTAATCATAGGTTTTATTTATCTTTTTTATAAAAACTATAAAACTATCAGTATTTTAGACTCATCTAAAAAATTGATAAAAGACATTCTAAATACAAAACGTGTTGTGAATTTCTATATCTATTGGAACGTGTTGGTAAGTACCATTTTTGCTGCGTATGGATTAATTGATGGATTTACAAAAGCGTTTAATAATGTAAATTCAAAAATCTTGATAACTTCAACTAAATTTTATGTCATCTTTGGAGTAGCAATGGTACTTTTAATAGGTGTAATATTAATTTTTTATCACCTTTTATATGGCTTATTGCTTAATAAACTAAAATCTAATTATAACGAATTAAAGAAAATTGAAGAGTAATAGGCTTAACATTCCCATTTTCGCAATTCGTTAAGTCGTTCTTGTTCTTCAAGTTCTTCTTGCGGAATTACTTTCAAAAATGAAGGATGCTGCTCTATGGCGTATTCTACTTTTTCAACTATTTGTTCAATGGTTTCGTTTTCATAATCAATTTGTAAAGGTTCCTTGATGGTAAACGATTGAAGGATGTTTTTCTTTTTTAATCGTAACCCTTTTTTGTCAAACGAACGACGAAAACCATCAATTACAATTGGTACTACAATTGGTTTATGTTGTTTAATAATGTGTGCCGTTCCTTTTCGAACGGGTTTAAATGATTTGGTTGTTCCTTGCGGAAAAGTAATAACCCAACCATCTTCAAGTGCTATTTTAATATTTTCAGTATCATTTGGATTCACTTCCCGTTTTTCAGTTACATCTTTTCCGCCACTACGCCAAGTACGTTCAACTGTAATAGCGCCTACATAAGCCAATATACGAGGTAACAAACCTGATTTCATCGTTTCGCTTGCTGCAACATAATACACATTCATTTTGGGTTGCCACAAATAGCCAATGTTTTTTATATTGTCTTCTCTGCCCGATAAACTTGCATTAAAAACATGAAACATAGCGACCACGTCAGCAAAATAAGTTTGATGATTGGAAATAAACAAAACATTTGTATCAGGCAAAGAACGAATTATTTCTGATCCTTCAATTTGAAGATCATTAAAACCTCGATATCGTTTGTGTGTAATAGCTCCAAAAATTCTGATGAGCCATTTTTTTATAAAAAGTATATGTCCGAAAGGATTTCTTTTCAATAATCCCATGATTTTATTTTTTTTGAATGGCAAACATACAAAACAATCACTTCATAGACAACTTCAAAACGTCTTTTAGTTCGCTCAACATCATTGCGGTTGCACCCCAAACGATATGATTAGTAACCTTAAAAGCAGGAACTTCAATATTTGTAGCATACGACGTTGATAATTGATGTGAAACTATTGTTGCCTCATTTAATAAAGTTTCCAAAGGCATTTCAATAATTCCGGCAACCTCTTCGGGTTGTTCAATAAATGTTAATTCTGAGTTTGAATACCCCAAAAATGGTTGTACCACAAAATTACTTGGCGGAATATATACTTCTGAAAATGAACGGACTACCGTAATTAAATCTGGATGAATGCCAATTTCTTCATGTGTTTCTCTCAAAGCGGTCATTTCCAAATGTGCATCCTCCAACTCTACTTTACCCCCAGGAAACGCAACCTGAGACGAATGCACTCCTGGGTACGAATTTCTGAGAATTAATGCCAAATGCGAAACCTCATTTTTTGGATACACCAACATCATAACCGCAGCATAGCGAGGATCAACACCACGTTGTTGCGCCTCTTCCATCAAGCGGGTACGCTCTTTTGGCGCCATTTTTAAATGCGAAACATCCTTTGGCAATTCTATAGGCAAAATATCCGAAACCAAATTTAAAAAATCTTTAAACAGCATGTTCTTTAATTTATTTTATAAATTTACAAAAAAAAGTAAACCCTTACAAATGTACAGCAAAGAAGAAACTTTATTTATAAAAAAAGATTTTTGGACACAATTTGCAGCTAGCAATCCGCGCAAATGGATATTATATGATACCAAAATAAAAGATTTTACATTCAAATTTTATATTGACAACAAAAAGGCCCAAGTTTTACTTGATATTGAATGCAATAGCGACGAACTTCGTAAAATTTATTACGAAAAAATCGAATCATTACAAACCATACTTCGAGAGGAATACATTCCCGAAGTGGTGCTCGAACGCACTTTTTACCTTCAAAACGGAAAAATTATCAGTCGAATTTGGGTTGAAATGTTAGGCGTGAGCCTCAATAACAAAAATACATGGGCAACAATATTTGAATTTTTCTCAACACAAATGGCACTTTTCGAAGATTTTTTTACCGAATACGAAGATTACATTCGAGATTTAGAATTAAATACTTAATTTTTTAAATATACTACACAATATTACCCTGCGGTTTATCGTTATTAAAACAAATAAGGCTTGCAATTATCAAAACTGCAAACACAAAAACCAAGACTATGAAACATCAATACATTAACCTTTTAATTCTTTTATTATGCGAAACGTTAGTATTTATGGACAAAAATGGCTTGACCTTGTATTTGAAGGTAAAAACAAAGCCTATGGCGCGTATCAATTGCGTCAAGAAAGCGCTCAAACAACAGGTAAAGCCTTTGTTTGTGGGGTAGCTTTAGTTGGTGGTATCTTTTTTATCATGAGTTCATTCTCAGAAAGAACAGAACCAGTAATTATTTCAGAACCAATTGTAGTAACACACATTAATACAATCACCGAAATTCCAATTGACAAACCAAAACAACCCGAATCCAAAGCACCAAAAGCACCAAAAAACCCAACAGAAACAGCACCTATTACCAACGCACCACCAGTTGTAGTTGCAACACCGCTTGCTCAGCCAGAAGTACCTACCAATGCACAAGCTGCCGCAGCACCAACCACAACGGGTAGTCCAACAGGCACAGCGCCATCAACAGGCACCAACACAGCTGGATCGGCACCATCAACCACCACTCCAGCCTCAACCGGACCTGTAAAAGCAAGTGAACTCGACCGTCAACCCAATTTTCCGGGCGGGATAAAAAACTTTTATCAATATGTAGCCAATAATTTTGACCGAGAAAACCTTGACGAAGGTGAAACCATCCGAGTAAACGTATCGTTTGTAATTGAAACCGACGGCACCATGACCAACATACAAGTAAAGGAAAAAACCAATACCATCATTGCCAACGAAGCCATCCGAGTGCTCAAATCCCTAAGGAAAAAGTGGACGCCAGGCATCAAAAACGGGCAAGCAGTACGCACCCAATTTACACTACCCATTGCCGTTTTACTATAACTAACACCCTGAAAAACCTGTAGCAATACAGGTTTTTTTTTGGGCCAATTCCCGCTTTACGCTATAGCCCTCAGTCAAAAGGCTTTTTTTTCTAAAAGTGCCAAGAGCTCCCAAGGTCGCTTTGGCACTTCAAGAAAAAAATTGCCTTTTTTCCTTCGGGGCTGCCGCTTCAATCGGGGGCAGAAAGACAAATTGGGTAAAAAAGACAACTAAATTTCAAAAGCTATTTTAGCACAGAAATAACCTCATACAATCAAAAAATAGTTGATGCTATTTTTTAAAGTATTAATACAAAGAATTGTTGACGGATGAAATGATGAGATTGGGGTTGCTACTTTTCTTTCGTACTTATCAGCCAAGGTGTCAATGTTAATGAAATTAGCACACCAGAAATAGCTGTCACGATTACGTTTCCATATTGTTTAAACTCAAGTCCGTTTAAAAGTCTTACTATAATAATCGTTAAGGTCAAGATTATGAAAATTGTCCAATACTTCAAGTTTATTTTTTCATTTTCAATTTTGTTTTTCGGCAATTGATAAACAGCAAAAGCAATTACGAGTGCGCCGACTAAAGATGAAGAATGTTGTAGTATTTTTAAAACTGGAATTTGTTTGCCTAAAAATTGCACCGAATTTTGTAAAGCTGGAATTGTTTGAACAAAATAACCTTGGTCGTGAGTAAAACTGTCCCAAAAAATGTGTGAAGCAGATCCAATAAAAATTGATATAATCACTATAATCCAGTTTCTTTTAAAATGTATGTTCCAATCAAACTGTTTAAAGGAGAAGATCCTTGATTTTAAAAACATCGGAAAGTTTTCAAATAAACTGTTTCGCACTATATTATGAAATAAAAAAGCAAGTAAAAGTCCGAGAGGCAAGTCGAACCAAAAAAGTCCGTACATAGTATGACTGTAATTGCTTACAATTCTCATTCTCAAAAAATATTCAAAGTCTGGAGTTAAACTGCCAATTACAAGTCCAGTCAACGAAAACCAACGTCGAGGCAAAAATGTTAAAGTCAAAACTATTGCTGGATGTGAAAATGTAAATGGCATTTGGTTTTTGTTTTTTCGTGGCGGAATAGTTTTTTAAAATTGTCATCAACATTGTTTAAAATTCACCATCATTCCTACAAAAATATCAAAAGATATTGGTAAAAAAAGTGTTTGTTTTAACAATTGAGAAATTAAGGTGCATTAAAATTTATTTGTTCAAATAAAAGAAACTAAATCCTCTTGAAATGCTAACATAATCTTTTCGATAAACCCATAAGGGGTGTGAAAGTAATCGGTTCCGTTCAACCGGAGTTTCATTGCTCGGCTTTCAGCCGCAACGAAACTCTAGCTGTTATATGCTGTGTTTATTTAAATTTTTCCAATTCTATTGCTTCGTCAAAGTATTTTTCAAATTTTTCAGACAAAGTTTGGCTTTTAAATTTAACGATAGTATAGGAACTATCAAAAGCAATTATTTCTATTTCTGAATTATTTACTTGAAGATTTCCATTTTCCCAAACCAAATCATTTCCCTCAACGAATGGTAAATCATTTTCATTAATTTCTATATTTATATTTTTTGGAACAGCAGATATTACACCCCAAATTATTTGAGTTTGAGAATTGACAATTTTTTGAAAATCTTCATTATTTAATATAAAATAATTTTCGTCAAAATTTATTGGTAAAGTTTTTTCAGTAATAAAGTCCAAGTCACATAAAAACCAATTATAGTTATCTAAATCCTTTGAAATTGGTTTTAGAATTTCTTTCAGATTAGTATGAAAATCAATTTTACTCGTATTTTTAATTATCCAATTCATCTATTAAGTTCTGTTGTGGTAACATAGCATATAACGTTTTGCAGCTTGGCGATGTGGCGGACTTTCAGCACCAAACTTCACAAATATAAACCAAACTTTGATTAAACAGCGAACTTTCTAAAAAAGCCAAAACCCGCCATATTGCCAAACTGCTGTTAT
>JBILQQ010000053.1:0-11038 GCA_044373115.1 Flavobacterium sp. | reverse complement strand
CAGTCCCGAAGGGCAAGGGAGATAAAGGCGAAGGCGGGACAGGATGGCATTTGGAAACGGGTTTGGTGCTACTAATTATTGCAAATGTGATGATTGTATAACTTTTTTTATTGATTCAATGTTTATTTACTAAAATTGTTTATTTTAGCTTTTGTAAAAATGTTTGATTGGTTATTTGTAATTTAATTATATTGTAAAATGAGAATTTTTGAAAAATTTGTTTTAGTTGGTTTGGTGATTTTTAGTATTTATAGTTGTTCAAAGAAGGAGGTTGATTTTGTTGATCCTTTGTTGTCTAACATGGATACTACTGTAGCTGCGGGTACTGATTTTTTTAATTATGCAAATGGTGGTTGGTTTAAGAAGCATCCGATTCCGTCGTCGGAACGAAGTAATGGGATATTTAGAATGATTCAGGATACGATTAATAATCAGATAAAATCTATATGTTTGAAGTCTGCAAATGAAAAGTCGGAGTTGGGAAGTAATAAGCAAAAAATTGGTGATTTTTATGCTTCAGGAATGGATTCAGTGGCAATTAACAAGTCGGGGGTTACTGCATTGAAAGATCTATTTTCAAGTGTGGACGGAGTAAAAGATGTTTCTGGAATAATGAAAACTATCGGTTATTTGCACACGATGGGATGTGGTTCGGGATTTACATTTTATGTATCGCAGGATGATAAAAATAGCTCAAAAAATGCGTTGCAGTTTATGCAGGGCGGTTTAGGTTTGGGTGATAGGGATTATTATTTTAATACCGATTCAGAAACCGTTACTATTAGATTGGAGTATGTAAAGCATGTATCAAAAATGTTACAATTGATTGGTTTTAATGCTTCCGATGCCAGTAAAAGTGCCAAGGATATAATGCGTTTAGAGACGGATTTAGCTAATTATTCTAGAAAGTTGGAATCATTGAGGGATCCTTTAAAAAATTATAATAAAATGACCATTTCCCAGTTTAATAAGCTTACCCCAACTATTAATTGGGTTCAAACTTTGACAGATTTGGGTGTTTCCAAGGCTGATACTGTTTTGGTTGGTCAGCCTGAGTTTTTTAAGAATTTTGATGCGCTTTTGCAAAAATACCCTATTAACGTTTGGCAAGCCTATTTGAAATGGGATGTTGTAAACACGTATGCTTCCTATTTAAATAAGGATATTGAAAAACAAAATTTTAAATTTTTTGGTACGGTGTTGAGTGGTGTTAAAGTCCAAAAACCACGTTGGAAAAGAGTTGTTGAGCAAACAGATAGTTCGCTTGGAGAGTTGATAGGACAAGTTTATGTTGCTGAATATTTACCAAAGGGTTCCAAGGAAAAATTATTGGAAATAGGAAATACAATTAGGGATGTTTATGCCGATCATATTAAAAAATTGGATTGGATGAGCGAAGCTACAAAAGTGAAAGCATTAAATAAATTGAGTAAAATTGTGATGAAAGTTGGTTATCCTGATAAATGGAAAGACCTAAGTAGTGTTGAAATTAACAGAAAATCGTATTGTGGTAATGTTATTTCAGTAAATAAATGGAGCTATAAACAAATGGTTGCAAAATTTGGTAAACCTGTTGATAGATCTGAGTGGGGGATGTATCCGCAAACGTATAATGCTTACTATAGCCCAAGTAATAATGAAATTTGTGTGCCTGCGTGTAATATTTTGGTACCTGGTTTTGAAGGAAGAATGCCTGATGATGCGGTACTTTATGGAATTATTGGAGGTTCAACATTTGGTCATGAAATAACTCATGGTTTTGATGATCAAGGAAGTCAATATGATGAAAAAGGGAATCTTAATAATTGGTGGACTGCTGAGGATTTAAAGAAATTTAGAGCAAAAACAAATTTGATTGTTTCACAATATAACAAATTTAAAGTTGGAGATAAAAATGTGAATGGTGATGCCACACAAGGTGAAAACATTGCTGATTTGGGTGGTGTAGTTATGGGATATGAAGCATTTAAAAAAACAAAACAATACAAAAATAAAGAAACTATAAGTGGATTGAATCCAGATAAAAGATATTTTTTGAGTTATGCTTATGCGTGGATGGTTAACACCAATAAAGAAGCGTTGTCTCAGCAAATAATGACTGATGTTCATTCACCTGCAAAGTTCCGAATTAATGGTCCACTAGCTAACTTAAAAGAGTTCCATAAGGCATTTAATATTAAACCAGGAAGTCCAATGTACCAACCGGATTCGTTGCGTGTTGTAATTTGGTAAAATAATTTTTTATACTATTAACATAAAAAGGTTTTCGTTAAATACGAGAACCTTTTTTTGGGATATTGGAAACAATTTAAGCTATTTTTTTTGAACTAAAATAATGATTTATTTTGAAATACTATTTAAAAAGTATTCTTGAGGTGATTTACCTATATTATTTTTAAAACTTTTATAAAAAGAACTATAAGACGAAAATCCAGTTTCGTTAGCTAATGAATCGAAAGTGCTGTTTTTTAAGTAGCCATTGTTTAATAACTCAATTGATTTTTGAATTCTAATTATTTTTTTAAAATCAGAAAAACTGATAGCAGAATGATATTTGAACAGGTATAACAAATGACTTTTGGGTATGTTTAATTTATTGGCTATATCGATTAGTGAGAAGGTTTCAGAAAAAAATAGTGTTGAGTTTAATGCTTGATTTTCAATTTCATGAATATAGTTTTCCAAATTATTTTCAATTTTTATTTTTAAAATTGAATCTTGGATATTTGTAACTTCTTTAGTATTATTCATAATCCAAATATTATCAAAAATAATAGTATGTTTTTTATATTCTTTTATTTTGTTTTGAAATACTTCATATCCATATAGAAACTCTGGTGAATAAATAATTTTGATATACATAATTATCCAAATAATTCCACCAATCCATAATAAATCATTTTTGTTAAGATGCCAATAAATACTATCAATAAATGATAAATTGATTAAAAATCGAATCAAAATAAGAATATAAAAACTAAATAATAATTTAGTCCAATTTTTAATATTATTGTTCTGTTGATTAATTAATAAAATTGTACTCTCTCTATTCCAAACTTTCTTTCTTAAATACATGTAGGAGGCAAGAGTGTATGCGATATTGAAAATTATTAAAAAAACAAATCCGATTTTTTGTCCTACGAAATAATTATTTGAATTTGCATAATATTTTAAAATAAATAAAATTATTGGAGAAATGTAATGAATTAAATCATTCCTTTTAAAGGTCGAATTATTTCTTGCAAGATTTATAAAATACAAATAAGTTAACGGTGCTGCACTACTATAAAAAATAAAATCATACTGGATTAAATTCGAACTAGATAGAACAGAAAAGGTTGTACTATGCAATAGAAAACGTACCGAACTTAATGTAAATATTAGCATTAAATAAAAATTTGTATTTCTATTTGTTTTATACCCAAAACCAATTAAAAATACTACAATGAATCCCAATATTGCAGTTGTTATATTAATTATATTTTCAATCATTAGTATTTGATTTTTTTAT
The DNA here is from genome assembly GCA_044373115.1 of Flavobacterium sp. Lineage (GTDB taxonomy): Bacteria > Bacteroidota > Bacteroidia > Flavobacteriales > Flavobacteriaceae > Flavobacterium. Next base: position 7,527 of record JBILQQ010000053.1, on the reverse strand, counting down.
TAATTACTACATTACAAAAGTAATTTTTATAAGTATTTAATTATTTTATAATAATTACTAAATTATTGAAATGGGTTGTCATTTCATTGAAAATACCTTTGAGCAATTCAAATTTAGAGTTAAAATAGGGTTAGCAAAATGGTTTATACACTTAATTACTTTCTTTTTTATTATCAATTGTAAATAATTTGAAAGTTATTGTCAATTGTTTGAAATTTTTTAATTCCGTTTTTTTTATTATAAATTAGGTCTTTTATTTGTTTTGACTTATAAATTAATAATTACTTAACTAATTATGAATTTTCAGATTTTATAATATAAAATTTTATTTAATGTTTAAAACGTGCTAATTAATAAGTATTTAGCGTGTTTTTTCTATCAATCAACTTGCCTATTTATAGTGTAATTTTTATAAATAGTATATTTTTTTAAATAAAAATAGGTCTTCTGTTTTTTATGAATTTAATACTTATATAATCTATGAAAAAAAAACTTCCTCTTCAGGTTAGAAGCATCACAATCGATAAGAATGAGATTCAATTTTTTGCGTGTAATACAGAATATAAATTGATGTTGAGTTCTGTGAAAAAAATTTACATTAATAAAGAATCAGATTTTATAATTAACATAACACTAATTTCTTCCATTTCAGCTTTCTTTTTATTTGCTAATTATTTCCTTTTGAATAATATATTTCTTGTAAATATATTTATTATACTTACGTTTTTTATTACTATCAAAGAATTTGTAATTAAAAATAAATCAAAATATTTTTTAATAATCGAAACAAGTAATGATGAAATACTTCAATTTAATATTAAATCAGATTTAAAATATGATGCGTTTTATGTAAAAGATCAATTTTATTATTAGACTGGTTATTAGTCATATACCTTATTATTGCTCACCATTTTTAATTTATTAATTTCTTGAGTATCATTTAAAAAAAAATATTTTTTTAACCAACATAATTTTTGTTAGTATTCAAAAGCAAATAAAATTAAAATAATTCAAAATACTAGTCGTAAAAACATTGAAAATTATTGTCATTAGTTTGAAATTAATTTTTTTTGCTTTTTTAATGTCAAACTATATATTTTCTTTACATCTGATTTATTTCACTCAAATTCAGAAAAAATATAATCTGATTTTAGTTTTCTAACTAGTCACCAATTTTTAATTAATTTTTTATTTTACAGCCCTACTATGAAAAAAAAACAAACTATTTTTAAACTATTTTTGTTGTTTATAACAACATGCGTTTCTTTTTCGCAAAATATTCTAATTAGTGATGGTGCTAAATTAGTTACCGATGGTGAAATATCAATTAATTTAAATGGAGGAAATTTTGCAAATTTTGGTACTTTAATTAATACCGAAGGAACTCTCATTTTTTCTAATCCTGTTACTTTTTCAGGTACAGGAACCACATCTACAAAAAACTTAACAGTAAATCATAATGGTACTAGTTTATTAAATAATAGAATTAGCGTTACAGGTTCATTAACCATTTCTGGCGGAATTTTAAATGCAAACAATAATTTAACTTTAGTTTCAAATGCCGAAGGGTCGGCTGTAATTGCTCCAGTGGCAACAGGAAGCAGTATAAATGGAAAGGTTACTGTACAACGTTACATACCTTTAGGCAAACGAGCTTTTCGTTTTGTAACACCAAGCGTAACAACAGATGAATTTATCAATAATAACTGGCAATTAAGTACACATATTACTGGCTCAACCACTGGTGCTAACGGATTTGATGCTACATCAAGTGGAGGCGCCTCAATGTTTACCTATGCAAATCAGCAAGTCTCAGGCACTGGATGGGTTGCAATTTCAAATACTAATGCAACAAATCTTAATGTTATGCAAGGGTACAGATTGTTATTGCGTGGCGACAGAACGAGCACTTTATTAACTCAAGCCACTCAAGCAAACATGAACGTCCCTGTTACACTAACAGCTACTGGTACAGTTGCTACTGGCACAATATTTTTTAATAGTAACTCATCAATTGCAGTTAATAGTACAACAAATACCACAACAAATGGTTATAGTTTAGTTGGTAATCCTTATGTAAATACAATTAATTGGAATACATTAACTAAGTCGGGTTTATCGGATGCCTATTATGTTTGGGATGCCAATATGGGTACAACCTCACAAAGAGGCCGTTATGTTGTATTTAGCACCTCAACTGGATCAAGCAATAGCGCATCAGGTGTAGATCAATACATTCAGCCAGGTCAAGCTTTTTTTGTTAAAAATACTGTATTAGGAACTGCGGGATCAATCACTTTTAATGAATCAGATAAATTAGGAACCAATATTCATAACGTATTAAGAACAACTACTTCTGATCAATCTAAATTAGAACTACAAGTTTTTCAAACTAGTGATTTGGCTTTAGATGGTTTTCCAATTGATGCATGTGTATCCGTTTTTAATAGTCAATTTTCAAACACATTTGAAAATGGTGATGTAGCCAAGTTAAGCAGTGGTGTTGAAAATATTTCATTTGTAAACAACAACATGGTATTAGCAATTGATGCAAGACCTCAAGTAGCCACTACTGATGAGTTACAATTGCAACTTCAACAATTTCAAGCTAACAAAAGTTATACCTTCAGAACGTTATTTACCAATTTTGATCCTTTTACCACACCTTTTTTAGTAGATACTTATCTCAATCATTATATCCCTTTGGCAAATGATGCACCGACAAACATTGTTTTTGTGACTACATCTGACGTAGCCTCTTATGGATTGAATCGTTTTAAGATTGTGTTCCAAAATAACGCATTAAACAATCAAAATTTTAATGCAGAAAATGTAGTTGTTTATCCAAATCCTGTAACTAACAACCAAATTAACATTGCATTGCCAAGCTACGTCACAGGAGAAGTTACTGTAAAGTTGATCAATGCCATTGGACAAATAGTTTATCAAACGAAAACTGAAGCGCAAAACACAATTACCATTATACCAAAAAAATCATTATCACAAGGGTTATATTTTGTAGCGTTAACAAACCAGGGAAAAAGTTGTATTAAAAAAATAACTATTCAATAACTATGAAATCAAAAAGTACCTTACCTATTTCAAAATTTATTATTGCAATTAGTTTTTTCTTATTTCCACTTATTTCGGTGGCTCAGGATGAATTTTTTGACGACACCCCTGATACGGTTTCAATTGATTATAATCAAGTTGTATTCGTTTTAATAGGAATATTTTTAGCCTACTATTTTTTAAAACACTCAATTTCAGATGAAAAACACATAATTAAACGACATACTAAAAATAGAAACCCCACAATTATGAAAAATCTAATCGTTTTAATTGTTTTTCTATCCACATTTTTGGGTAGCGCACAATCCGTAGGAATTAACACTGATGGTAGTACTGCTGAACCTTCTGCTATGTTGGATGTAAGTTCAACCACAAAAGGCTTTTTACCTCCAAGGATGACCACGGCTCAACGTAATATGATAACTTCACCAGCGACAGGATTAATGATATTTTGTACAAATTGTGGCGATAACGGCGAATTACAAGTTTATGAGGGTAGTTCGTGGACAAAAGTAGGCGTTACCCAAGGAACTACACAAGGACAAATGCGTTATTGGAACGGGACTAAATGGGTTTTAATTACTACAGGTACTGAAGGTCAATCGCTTCAACTTGCAAATGGTATTCCTACTTGGTCAAATTAAACAAAATTAATTAGTATTATTTAATATATTTTATCATGAAAAAACTACTTGTTTTATTCGCAATTTTCACCTCCATGGCTGCTACTGCGCAATCTGTAGGAATTAATACAGATGGCAGTACTCCTGATGCATCTGCAATTTTGGATGTGAGCTCAACCTCAAAAGGGTTTTTACCCCCGCGTATGACAACTACCCAACGAGATGTACTTGCACCTACTGCTGCTTTGGGTTTAGTAATATTCAATACCACCACCAATACCCTCGAATGTAACACCGCATCAGGTTGGGTATCTTGCAAAAACAATCCTGATGGAACAGCCACGGGACAAATGCAATATTGGGATGGTTCTAATTGGGTGAATATTAATCCAGGAAGTGATGGACAAGTTTTAAAATATACCAGTAATATGCCCACTTGGAGTACCGTAAGTTCAGTTCCTAACCCACCTACTATAGGAACAGCTACAAGAGAACTTTATCAAGCAACAGTAGCGTTTACTCCACCAGTAAATAATGGAGGTAGCGCTATTACAAGTTACACCGTATTCTCAAATCCGGAAGGATTATATAAATCAGGTACTTCGAGTCCTATTATAGTAACTGGATTAAATTCATACACCTCATACAATTATAGAGTTACAGCTACTAATGCTTCTGGTACCAGTCTTTTTAGTGACTATTCCAACACTCCATACACTCCAGCTGATGCTCCCACTAATATAGTTGCCACTAATGGAGAGGATTCAAAGTCAACAATATCATTTAATTACCCATCAGGAAATGGTAGCACAATTACTGGGTACGCCATTACCTCAAATCCCGCTGGAATTTCAGTTACAACAACTACTAGTCCTTTTGTTATTACTGGACTTACTAACGGTTCTATGTATTCGTTTACAGTCAAAGCAATCAATTCATATGGACAAGGAGTGGCAGGTACTTCTAATTCAATAATGCCCTATACTATTCAATCTCTTTGCGGTTCATCAACTGTTACGTTTACATATAATGGCGCTCTAGTTACCTATGGTGTGGTTGTAAGTGCAGACTATAGATGTTGGTTAGACCGAAATTTAGGAGCTACTCAAGTAGCCACAAGTTCAACTGATGTTAATTCTTTTGGAGATTTATTTCAATGGGGAAGAGGTGCTGACGGGCACCAATTGAGAACGAGCGGAACTACTACAACGCTGTCAACTTCCGATGTACCCGGAAATAGTAATTTTATTAAAGCAACAGCCACTCCATACGATTGGCGTAATCCACAAAATGATAATTTGTGGCAAGGAGTGAACGGGGTAAACAATCCATGTCCTTCTGGATATAGATTGCCAACTTTTTCAGAGATTTGGGCTGTAACTGATGGTACTTTTGCCTCACCACTTAAATTTCCTCTTGGCGGTAATCGAGCTGCGAATACTGCTACTTTTATTAATACTTATACTAGAGGATATTATTGGATAAGTAATCTTGGTTTAGTTGTTTTGATTAATGATCAAAATCAAAGGAGTTTAATTGGTGGTATATCCAGAGGAGATGGATTTTCAGTTCGTTGTACAAAAGATTAGTACTTTTACTAGTAACACTAAAATTAAAAATAAATATTTTAAAATTATACTATGAAAAAAATCTTTATTTTATTATCCAATTTCACCTCCTTGGCTGCTACTGTGAAATCAATAGGGATTTAACAGATGGTGTATTTACTTTGTTTTCAAAGTTATATTACTAACTCTAAGGATTAATCTATTGGAAAATGGGAGTATAAAATTTGATTTTGCGGGTTTTAAAACTCAAATATATTGAACGCTCCATTTTTATTATTTACCTTTGTGTTTTATTAAAAATCCCAAATGATTCCAAAAGACATATCGGTACTCGATCCTAAAAAAAATATTCTCATTAAAGGAGCGCAAATTCATAACCTAAAAAATATTGATGTTGCAATTCCTAGAAACAAATTAGTCGTAATTACGGGACTATCAGGTTCTGGAAAGTCGAGTTTGGCTTTTGACACGCTCTATGCCGAAGGGCAGCGCCGGTATGTGGAAAGTTTGTCGTCTTATGCAAGGCAGTTTTTGGGCAGGTTAGACAAACCAAAAGTGGATTATATAAAAGGTATTGCGCCTGCAATTGCTATTGAACAAAAGGTGAATACTACCAATGCAAGGTCCACAGTGGGCACATCAACAGAGATTTACGATTATATCAAGTTGCTTTTTGCTCGGATTGGTCAAACGAATTCGCCAAAATCAGGGTTGGTTGTAAAAAAAGACACGGTTACAGATGTGGTTACCAAGGTTAAAAGTTTTGATTTAGATACAAAATGGTTGCTTTTGGCACCAATTCATTTGGAAAAAGGACGAAAGTTTGATGATAAATTATTAGCCCTTTTACAGCAAGGTTTTGCACGAGTTTTGGTTGATAGAGAAATGGTTAGGTTGGATAATTTGGCTGAATTTAAAACCAAATTGACAGCAAAAAACACCCTACTTATCATCGATAGAATTGTTGTAAAAGACGAAGATGAATTTTATAACCGCCTTTCAGATTCGGTGCAAACCGCTTTTTTTGAAGGGAAAGGAACTTGTTTTTTGCAACAAGTGGACACTGAAAATAAGTTTCAGTTTAGTTCTAATTTTGAACTGGATGGCATTACTTTTTTGGAGCCTAACGTACATTTGTTTAGTTTTAATAACCCCTATGGAGCTTGCCCTGCATGCGAAGGTTACGGAAATATTATTGGTATTGATGAAGATTTAGTGATTCCAAACTCGGCATTATCTGTATTTGAAAATGCTATTTATCCTTGGCGTGGCGAAAGTATGGGGTGGTATCGTGACGAGTTAGTGAACAATGCCTATAAGTTTGATTTTCCTATACACAAACCTTATTTTCAACTAAGTGATACACAAAAAGAGTTGGTTTGGAATGGAAATGCTTATTTCCAAGGATTGCATGAATTTTTTAGAGAATTAGAAGAAAAAAATTATAAAATCCAAAATCGTGTGATGCTTTCTCGTTATCGTGGAAAAACAAAATGTAACGTTTGTAAAGGTAAGCGATTGCGAGAAGAAGCAAGTTATGTGCAAGTTGGAGGCAAAACGATTTCTGATCTTGTAGATTTGCCAATAAAACGATTAATACCTTTTTTTGATAATTTAGAACTATCTGAATATGATGCGGTTATTGCTAAAAGGTTGTTGGTAGAAATCAAAAACAGGTTGGGTTTTTTGTCAAATGTAGGATTGAATTATCTTTCGCTTAATAGAAATTCGGCTACGCTATCTGGTGGCGAATCGCAACGAATAAATTTGGCAACCTCACTAGGGAGTAGTTTGGTGGGGTCTATGTATATTCTTGATGAGCCAAGCATTGGATTGCACCCCAAAGACACCGAACTGTTGATTGATGTATTGAAAAATTTGCGTGATTTGGGTAATACAGTAATTGTGGTTGAACATGATGAAGACATCATGAAACAAGCAGATATGATTATTGATATTGGTCCAGAGGCAGGAACGCATGGCGGAAATCTTGTGGCTCAAGGAACATTTGACGAAATACTAGCATCAGACTCTTTGACAGCTTATTATTTAAACGGAACACAACAAATAAAGGTTCCAACATCTCGAAGAAAATGGTCGGCTTATGTTGATATAATTGGAGCAAGAGAACATAATTTGCAAAATATTGATGTTCGATTTCCTTTGGAATGTTTAACTGTTATAACAGGCGTTTCGGGAAGTGGAAAAAGCACATTGGTAAAGAAGATTTTGGTTCCGGCTATTCAGAAAAAACTGGAAGGAGT
>JBILQQ010000052.1:0-11050 GCA_044373115.1 Flavobacterium sp. | reverse complement strand
AATTTTGGTGAAGTATTAACCGAAATCAAAACATTGGTATTTTGCCCTTGTTGCTGCGTGGTTTTGAAAAACAAATCGGTAAAAGGCGTTGCCATTGAATAATAATTGACATCCTCAATTTGAACGTAATTTTGATGTTTGGCACTGAAACCCATTGATGGTAATGAATTAACTTTAGTTGCGCCAAAATTTAAAATAGAAGAATAGCTACCATCATTTGAAAAAGGCAAAAAACCAAATCTGTCTTTTCGGAGGTAATTTTGAATGTAGTCGCTTTTCATCGACAAAGAAGTGTCCACAAAAGAAGAATCTTTATCAAGGGTAATTAGAGCGTATTGATTGATTTTTGCAGTTTTTAGGGTGTCTGAAGTACTAACGTCTGAAAAAACGTTAGAAGTATCCTTTTGTTTAGTAAACTTAGGTCTAACAATACCTCCACTTTCAGTACGAAACTGCGAATACGAAATATTAAAAAATAAAAAAAATAAAAAAAATCTCATCATATCTTAAATGGCAAATATAATGAGATTTTTAATTAATAAAATATAAAAAAATATTAATTTTTAATAAGTTTATGCTTAGACTTACCATATTGACTTACAACCTCAAGAATATAAACTCCTGAATTATAAGACGACAAATCAACAGTTGATTCCAAATTATTAACAGATTTATTAATAATCATTCTGCCTTGCAAATCGTATATTGTCAATTCATTAATTAATTCCTCAGAATTTGTAATTGTAAAAATTCCTGTTGAAGGATTTGGGTAAACCGAAACAAAGTTTGGCGAAAAATCACTAGTAGATAAATTTTGATCAAATCCACTTACAATTAAACTATAGTTTTGAGGTATTCCAAGGAAGAAGTTACCTTTGTGAGATATTTCAATAGTATAAGTTCCAGAAGCATTATCAACTTCAATTTTTTCAACTGTATCAACATTGTTGTCTCCTTTTATTGCAGGAGCAGATAAATCAGATAATTGTAATTTCCAAGGAAAATTTACTTCTGTACCTTTTTTAATTCTTAAATCAAAGTCATTTTTTAATGCACGAGTTGCTGAATTTAAAGCATTATTTTGTGCAGATCCAGGTCGATCCGTCCAACTGATAGTTGCTACTAATTTTTGTGGATTAGAAACCGACACAGTGAACGATTGAGTCTGACCAGATGGCAATGTAAGTTCTTTAATTAAAGATGTTGGTGTAGGAGCAATTGATTTATTAATAACTATTGCTGACTCTCTAACATCCAATAAACCCCAACCAAAATAGGGATCAGGACCAACTAAATTAGTATCATCCAAGGCTGTATGACAAACTAAAGCTTTTAAAGTAGCTGCTTTCATAAAAGTAGCATTGTTCAGATTTGAAAAATGTTGTTGTAATAACAAAATTGATCCAGCTGAACTTGGTGAAGCCATTGAGGTACCCGAAGCAGTATCATAAGATGTGGTAGATACGTTGGAAGTAGAATTAACATTAGTTCCATCCGCAGCAATATCCGGCTTGATACGTCCATCATCAGTTGGACCTTGACTACTTGAACTATTAATAATTAAACTTGTTATATTTCCTGTAATAGGATGAACGGTTGGATTAGCATTTGCAATAACTAAATTATTTTTAGCATTTTTTTCGCCTGTTAATTTATCTAAACCAGGGAAAAGACCATTTGAATAATTATCAGTTCCTGAATTACCCGCAGAAGTAACTTGCAAATAATACGGCATATCATACATCATTTGATCCCATGATTGCGCTTCAGAGTTATAACAACCCATCATCCAATCAGGGGCGTTTTGTTGGCCATTTGAATTAAATATTGGAATTCCATAGGAATGATTAGAAATAAGTAATCCTTCGTTAGTTGCTTCAGAAATAACTTCCGCGTTATCACTATTCCAATCATACGATTTAATACTTGATTCGTAAGCCATCCCTCTAGCGTTAGAAACTACACCTTTAGCACCTGCTGTACCTGATACGTGCGTAGCATGAAAATCAGACTGAACATCACCATCAAAACCATCCGGAGTTGTAACTCTTGAAACTGAACCATTAAGAAACTCAACGTGTGATTTGAGTGCCCAGCCACCGTCCCAAACACCAATACTCATGCCGTTTCCTGTTAAATTAAGACCCAAATTACCAGTTCCAGTACCTGGGTGCAAGGCAGTTGTTCTAACCGCAATTGCGCTGGCTCTATTGTCAGTAGAAATAAGTAACGGTTTACCGTCAACAATATCTCTGATAGTATATTTAATACCCTCCACTGTAAAACTAGGAGAAGACAGGTTATTTAGTAACAAATACTGATTAACACGCGCATTTCTCGAAGAATTAAAATCGGAAATTTGTGTTTCTAAATTAGCAATATCATTGGAATTGTATGAATTTTTAATTTGCTTAATTTGTTCAGCATTTTGTGAAAAACAAAGAGAAGGTAAAATTAAAAATAGGTATTTAAATTTTCTCATAATTAATATTTTTAACAAATGTAGGAAATTTTTAAATAAAAAAAAAGGTGAAATAAAATATTTCACCTTTTTAATATAAAAAATAAAAGTTAATTGATTGTAAACGTTTTATCTTCAAATTGTCCAAAATTACCACCACCAGAAGCTAAAACAGTTCCGTCAGCTAATTTTAATGAATAATTACCTGTTACAGTAGCGCTTGTGTACAAACCGTCACCATATTTGTCATAAATAACAAATGTATAAGTTCCTGGAGATAAACATTGGTTTGCACTAAAAGTACTTTTAGCAGCAAAACCTAATGCAGCAAATCCAGTAATAGCAGTACCTGCAGCATTAAAACCAGCAGAAGCAATTAATTGATTTGAAGAATTATACAATTCCCAAGCAGTTTCATCTGGATAATCATCAAATTTAATAGAAATAGTTACAGGAGTTTTACCTACTGCACAAACTTCTTTAATGTTAAAAATCATTTTATTATTTTTAATAGTATAAAGTGGATTAGTCTGAGTAGGATCACTATAAGAAACATTTTGATTTAATCCCGCTTGAGGTGGAATTGCTACAACAAGTGTTTTACCTGCAATACCCAAATTATTACCTTTAATATTAACTACAAAAGTACCAATAGTAGAACCTGCAGGTATAGTAACAGAAGTAGGTACGGTATAGTTAGCAGCACTATGTGTGGTAGCTGCATCAACTACTAAAGGATAAGTTCGCTCCACGTTTGAAACTTCAGAGGCAACAATTTTAGCTTCCACATTAACTGTTTCAGTTAAAACTACACCAACATATTTGTCAGCTTCAAAACCAACATAGTTCTTTAATGCATTTCCTTCTTTGGCTGAATCATCAGAACAACCAATAAAGGAGAATAAAGTTGCAATAAATGCAAATAGAAATATTTTATTTGTTTTCATAATATAAATTTATTAACTATTAAACCTTAGTTTTGAGTTGTAATAGCTAGGTTATTATCTAACTCACTCTGAGGTATTTGAAAAGAAAGACGGTCATCATCGTAAGGAACTGATGAACCCGATAAAAACACGTGATTAGACCCTCTTGTAGCAGTCGCCTGATTACGTTTCATTGCTAAATAGCTTTTCCCTTCTCCCCAAAGTTCAATTCTAGTTTGAAGATAAATTGCTTTTTTCAAATCATTACCAGCCAATGGATTAACATAAGCCGAAGTGTTTGCAGCACCACCTAATCTGTTTTGTAAAAGTTGAGATAACCTAGCTTTAGCACCCGCATCATCTCCAGTTTTAGCAGAAGCCTCAGCACTCAAAAGATAAAACTCTTCAATTCTCATGTAAATATAATCGGTATCCATAGGGTTTTGTGAAAAAGCAACTCTATCTTGATCAAAAAACTTATTTGTAGGCATTAATAAAGTAGCAGCAGCAGTAGAAAACTGAGCTTTTCTAGCATCATTAGCAGGAATTTGATCATACAAAGATCTATCCATTGCTTTTTTATCTCCTGCAGCAGCATAGCTATACGAAAAATAATCTACCTGACCCCACCAAGAAACCAAACCAAAACCAAGACCAGTGTTCAAATCGTAACCCCACATCCAAGAAGGTGTAGCTACATTATTGAAACCTGAACCTGAACCAGGGAAAGCAAGTTGACCTGTTGTAGTTAAGGTATAACCACCAGTGTTAATGATATCTTCAGATAAAACTTTTACCTGAGCGTAGTTACCCATTGCAGCATACGTATAAGCTAATAAACCTTGTGCAACAGATTTGTTAATTTGATGTTTTTGAGTTCTTTGAAATCCATCTAAAAAAACAATAGCATCAGATAAATCATCAACAATCAAATCATAAATCTCAGAGGCAGCTACTTTACCAAAATTAGATGAAGGCTCTCCATTATACAATGGTAAAATTTGTTGACTTGGATCGTATGATCTTTGGAACAATTGTGTAAGATAAAAATAAGCATAAGCACGTAAAGCTTTTGCTTGTCCTAAGATAGCTTTTGCTTCAGCAGTAGTAGGAACAGCATCATTACCACCAGTTGCGTTAATAACAGCATTAGCAGAGTTAATTATTTTGTAAAAATAATTCCAAATAATTCTATTCTCTTCTCTTGTGTAATCAACAGTACAAACTAAATTAGCGGTAGCCCCATACCAATTGTAAGCGTTAGCAGACAAAGCCATATCACCACATACCATATCCGACCAAATATCAATACCTTTGTGTCCAATATCGTAATGTCTAGGTGAAGTCAAACTTGTAGATCCCCCTGGAGTGATCATAAAACTATAAATACCACTCAATGAACCTTCCACTAATGCAGGATTCACATCTACATTGTTGGTAAAATCCTCGTCAGTAAGTGATTGAGTATTTCTAACTGGATTTAAAAACTCTTCACTACAGCTCACAGCGAATAAAGAGGCAACCAATACCGAATAAATTAAACTTTTTTTCATATTATTTATATATTATTTTATTATTAAAATTCAACTTTAACACCCATACTGAATGAAGTCAAAGGATTGTATCTGTAAATATTAGAACTTCCGCTTTCTGAAGTAGAAGGATTAAACCCATTTCTTTGTGATAACATCATTAAATTGTCACCCGTAACAAAAATGCTAAGTTTACTAATATTCATGTCTTGCAAAGTTCTTATTGGGAAATTATACCCTAATTTTAAGTTATTCAAGGCAAGATAATCCGCTTTAGTTAAAAATCTTGTTGAAGTAGCAGCAAAGTTAACATCAGTAGTAAAGTTATCAGACAATCTAGGTACGTTAGTTACATCGCCCGGTTTTTGCCATCTGTTACGAACATCTGTATGGTAATTATTTTGACCAATTTGGTCATTATCCATTAACCAAGAATAAAAATTATCATACGCATAACCACCTATACTGTATCCAAATTGAGCAGTTAAATCGAAATTTTTATATGCAGCGTTCAAACGGAATGCACCTCTAACGGTAGGGATAGATGATTTACCAACATAATTCAAAGTGGCTTTACTATAGTCAGCTGTAGTCGTTTGTTGAACATTTGGAGAAGCATTAGTAGCCTTATATATTTCCATACTTCGAATTGGAATATCCCCAGAATTAAATATACCATCAGAATTAACATCATCATAATAAAGATTCCACAAACCTGCTCCATTAGCAGGATCAACTCCAGCCCATTCACGCATGTAAAAATCATAAATTGAATGTCCTTCTGAAAGATTACCATCAATGATTTTTTTCTCGCCTGTCATTATATCAACTGGCATTTGAGTAATTTTATTAGTCAAGAACTCACCATTGATTCCTAAAGACAAACTAAAGTCTTCAGGTGTTTTCCCTTTAAATAAGTGAGCATTAATATCAAATTCCAAACCAGAGTTTCTTAATTGACCATCATTGATGAAAATACTGTTGAAACCTATTGAACCAGGAAGTTGTTGAGTAAAATACAAATTTTCAGTATTTTTTACATAATAATCTACATTCACGTCTAATGAGTTATTGAACCAAGAACTCTCAAATCCAACTTGCGCAATTTTAGAAGTCTCCCAAGTTAAATTAGGATTAGCTTGCTCACTGCTTAAAGTAAATGAATACTCATCAGTTTCATCAATACTAAAAATCTGCCATCCGTAACGAATTCTAGTACCTTGATCACCAATTACACCATAACTTGCTTTTAATTTAAAGAAATTAAGGAAATCAAATTTAGACATAAAGTCTTCTTTTGATAGTAACCAACCCGCACCTACAGATCCAAATGTTCCCCATTTATTATTTTTAAATCTTGATGATCCATCACGTCTAACAGAACCTGTAAAGAAATATTTTTGATTGTAATTATAATTCACTTGTCCAAAATAACTTTCTAACGCATATCTTTGAGAATATGACGTAGCTTTACCAATAGCCTGAGTATATTGAGCCAAATCTAATGTATTAAATAAAATCGCATTTGATTTAGCAGCACTTAAATACTTACCTTCCCACTCTGTAGTTTCATGAGCTGCAAAAGCTTCTATGCTATGACCGCCATATACTTTATTATAGCGCAATAACTGTAAAAAGTTTTGATTAAATGTTGTAGATAATGTTTTGTACAACGAACCAAATGTTGACGCTCCAGCCCCATAGAAAGGATTGTTTCTTGCATTTGCATCTGTGTTTTCGTACTGGGCACCGTAACGCGTTTCAAGTTTTAAACCTTTAGCCAATCTAATGTCAACTGAAAAGTTTCCAGTAACAGTATTCACATAGTCTCTGTTTAAGTCATACATCGCATCAGCGATACCATTTGTCAATGGAGAAAAACGTCTTGCATTTTCAACTCCATAATCGTATTGGTACCCTCCAAAATATGGATCTTCCACTTTATTACCATTGGCATCTCTTAAAAATATAGAATAAATTTTAGGAGAGTTGTTCGCCATTAAGAAAATACTTCCTGTGTCAGAACTTTGACCATTTCTTGTATAACTTGACCCTGCATAGGACATGTTAGCACCAATACTTAACCAATCGGCTGGTTTGTGGTTTACGTTTACTCTAGCTGAATATCTTGAATAATCAGAATTAATACCAAAACCTTCATCATCTACAAAACCAAAGCTTGTAGAATAATTAGTTTTGTCACTAGCACCTGAAAACTGTACATTAGCTTCTTGTCTGTAACCTGTTCTGAAAGCATAGTCTTTCCAATCTTCTGGCGTATATCTTCTAGTAACACCTGTATTAAATTTACCTGTTGCAGGGTTAATTAAATTTGCCCCAGGAACATTCCAAATATTATAATGTGGATCAATACCATTACCGCCAAATAAATTGGCGTTTGCAAAATTTACAGGATTAGCTACAGTAGCAGCATTTAATACACCTCTATTTTTAACTGCTTCCCAAGAAAGCTCAATATACTCCTCTGGAGATTGAATTACATCATAAGCAGGTAAAAACATTGAATTAACACTTGTTCTAAAATCTACAGTAACACTAGATTTTCCAACTTTACCAGTTTTAGTAGTAATTAAAATTACTCCATTAGCTCCTCTTGTTCCATACACTGAAGTTGCAGCAGCATCTTTCAAGATAGTCATGTTTTCAATATCGGCAGGATTAAGTGCGCTGATATCACTTACGTAAGGTACACCATCCACAACATAAAGTGGAGCTCTGTTACCGTTTACAGAACCAAATCCTCTAATTCTAATTGTAGCATCAGAACCTGGTTGACCAGAAGTTGTAATTACATTTACCCCAGCAACTTCACCTTTTAAGGCTTGAGAAATATTAGAAACTGTTTTAGCCTCAATATTCTCTTTCTTAACAATAGTTGCAGTTCCTGTATAAGCCTCTTTGGTTGTTTTACCATAACCAACAGACAATACTTGAACTTCTTTTAATTGTGTTTCGCCAGCAGCCAACTTAACACTAACTGTGTTAGAAGCGCCAACTTTAACTTCTTGAGTTGCTAATCCAAGGAAAGAGAATACTAACGTTTCTCCTTGCTTAGCTTTGACAGAATATTTTCCGTCCATATCAGTTTGTGTACTACGTGTTGTTCCTTTAACAACAACATTAGCACCAGGGATAGGTCCAACATTATCAGACACAACACCACTTACAGTTTTCTCTTGTGCAAACGAAAACTGCATTGTTAACGCTACTAAAAGCGTAAAAATCCATTTGAACTTCGATCTCATATTAATTTTATTTGAGTTAGTTATTCCGCAAACTTCTTAATAATTTCTTAATTAACCAAATATTAACAAAGAATAATGCGTTTCACAAACGTTAAATTTTAATATTCAGCGATTTATTCTTTATAAATAGGTGTTAATTAAAAGTTATTATTATTAAAAACAGCACTATTTATTTTAAAACTCGAGAAAAAAAATGATTTTGAGAATAATTTAGCACCTGTTTTATGAAAACTTTGATAATCTAGCAAAAAAAATGAAATAAAAAATTTTATTTTAGTCATAAAAAAACTGAAAAGAATTTGAAAAGTGTAATTTTACCTAACTTTTAAGAAATACAAAACCATAAGTAAACTATGCTTCACTTAAACTACTCATCATTTGATTTGGAATGCGGCACTGATGAGGCCGGAAGAGGTTGTTTGGCAGGACCTGTAACGGCTGCTGCAGTTGTACTTCCTGAAAACTTCAGCTCGATTGTATTAAATGACTCCAAACAATTATCTGAAAAAAACAGAAAACTTTTGCGAACTATTATTGAAGAGCAAGCAATTTGTTTTTCGGTAACCCATTTGGATGCACAATTTATTGATGCAACTACTATTTTATTTGCATCAATAAAAGCTATGCAAATGAGTATTGTAAAACTTGACCCACAACCCTTATACATTATTGTGGATGGAAATAGCTCGTTACACGAAAACAATGATGTGAAAAATACATCTATAAAACGTTTTTCTGCAGTTAACACAAACACTTTCAATGCTATTCCCTTCACTAGCATCGTTAAAGGAGACTCAAAATACCTAAGCATTGCTGCGGCATCAGTTTTAGCAAAAACATACCGCGATGAGTATATGGATTTAATTCACGAGGAATTCCCAATGTATAATTGGAAAAAAAACAAAGGCTACCCAACTAAAGAACATAGAGAAGCCATCAAAAAATACGGAATTACTAAGTACCACCGAACTAGTTTTCAATTATTGCCAAAACAATTAGAACTAGAGTTTTAAATACTACATTACTTCTACTTTAAGTTAAAATAATAAAAAAACCCATGATTTTCATCATGGGTTTAAGTTATTGTAAAAAATTAAAGTAAAAATTACTTAAATCTATTCCCAACCAGGATTTTGTTGTGCTTTCAATGTTGGGTTATTGTTTGTCTCTTCCAATGGTATTGGCCATAAAAATCTTTTATCAGAACCAGGTATAGCTGGAACTGCTAAAGCACCAGTGTAAGGTGTGCCAAGGGTAAAGCTAGCAGCTCCCAATCCACCATTACCAATTTTTGCAGGAATACCATCGATTGGGTGTAAATTATCACCTTGTAATCTGTGAATATCAGACCAACGACGACCTTCCATCAAAAACTCAATTCTTCTTTCTTTAAGAATTGCGCCTACCATCAATGATTGAGATGACAAAATTGCTGATGTATAAGACTGAGTTGCAGGAGTAGCTAACGCTCTGTCTCTAACACTATTAAGCAATGTTAAAGCAGTTGCTAAATCTGGTGATGTCTTTCTAGCGTGTGCTTCAGCCATATTCAAAACTACCTCTGCGAAACGAATTACTGGTGCCGCATCAGTATAAGTTGTACCGTCCTTATACTTGTTAGTATATTTTGTACCAGATACAGTTTCTACCATAACGCCTTCTTCTCTTCGTTTATCATCTGCTAACCAACTTGGATCTCTCCAAATAATTGGGCTTATTGACACTAATCTTCTTGTTTTGTACTGAGATGCTAGGGCAGCATTAACTCCAGGATTTAAAGTTGCAGCTTGTAAGATAGAGAAAATAGATTCTGAATTACTGTAGTTAGATGCAAAAGGGCCATTAGGTGAAGCTGTCAAAGTAAATGCAGAAGCTATTTTATTACCTTCTGTAATCACTTTATCCCAATCTCTTTTATGTAAATAAACTCTAGTTTTGAAAGCTATTGCTGCATTTTTAGTAGCTTTAGTTTTAATTGTATTGGTAATTAAAGCTTCTGCAGAGTCTAAATCAGCGATTACTTTTGAATAACAATCAGCCACTGTATTTCTTCCTTTAAGTAACTCTGAATCAATTTCTGCTTGAGTATCAACGCCTACCTCTCTGTAAGGAATTCCATCGTGTGAAGCGGCTGTTGTAAATTGATATGGTCTGGCAAAATGAGTAAGTAATTCAAAATGAGTTATTGCTCTTAAAAATTTTGCTTGTCCAATATAATTATCGGCAACAGCTTGAGTTATAATCCCTTTTGCAACTGCGCCTTCAACTCCTTCTATCACTAAATTACATCTGTTAATAAGGCGGTAACCGTCAATCCAATAATACACATTATTAGCTGTACCACCGTCATAAGTAGCTGTATAAGTAAGCTGGTAAAATGTTGCTAAATTTACAACGTCTTCACCTCTATTATCGCCTTGTTGCACAAATGCAGCACCCCACACATAACCTCTACCTCCATTTGGGTTAGTTGTATTAAACTGTCCAACTTGCGCAGCATTGTACATTCCGTTAATTGAACTCTCGATCAATGAAGGTGTAGAATAGGCTGCTTCAACAGTAATACTGTTAACTGGTGACAAATTTAATATTTCATCGTTATTACATGAATTCATCCCGAATGCAAGTAATCCTATTGTTAAAATTTTAAAATAATTATTCATAGTTTGCTTATAAGTTTACGTTAATACCTAATGATAAAATTTTAGAACGTGGTGTACCATTCAAATCAACACCAAACGTTTCCATTTCTGGATTTAAACCTTTGTAATCAGTGATAATAAACATGTTTTGAGCTTGAACAAAGAAACGTACCGATTCAATTTTCAATTTTTCTAATACCGATTTTGGTAAATTGTAACCAAA
>JBILQQ010000051.1:0-11056 GCA_044373115.1 Flavobacterium sp. | reverse complement strand
TAAAATTATCTTCAAATCTTACAATGGAAGAAAAGTCAATATAGACGTTTGCATAAAATACTGATAGTTCAAAAACATTACTTTTTTGAAATGCTTGAAAAGTTTTGCCATCAATTTCGACTTCTACTTTTCCAACATAATAGTTAGTGCTCAATGATACTCTAACAATAAAATATTTATTGTTATCCTCTTTTTGAGTGTCTGATTTTACTTGAATGTTCGTAATCCTTGCATTTTCACCTTCTTTTTCCTTCATCTTATCCCCAATAACCGCCAACCTATCAAACTTTGGGTCTAGTAGCATACCTTTGTCTCTAAATTCCGCTAATTTTTCGCTGGTCATATTCTTCTGATATTTAGAAAAGTGTATGAACTGAAAACCAGTTCATACACTTTGTCAAATTAATACTTATTTCAATTCTCTTTTTAAATCTTCTGTAGTAATTTGAGCTACTACTTGACGGTTTTTACCTTTTGTAGTTAGCGATATTTTGCCATCGTTGATATCGATGTTTTCAATCATACGGCTTTCTAACTTGGTTACTCTGTCGGCAAGTTTAGTGTCGCCTTCAGCTGTTCCTATACCTAATTTAGCCTCGTTTGCTACTAGTTTTTTAACAGCTTGTGTTTCGCAAGTATCGAGTGTTGGCAAACCAGATGCATCTACTGCAACACCACTTTTTTGCAAGGCAATAAGATTTGTTGGTAGTGTAGTAGTCCAAGTTTCTTCTACGGTGTACTCTTGCTCTTTCAGTTCATCTACAATAGAAAGGTACAAAGGATTTCCGAGAACAGGCATTTGTCCGCCGTTCCAAATTTGACCAAATGCCATATAATGCATTACGGCATCTTCAAAACCAGGTTTTACAGTTACAATTACACGAGCCATACCAGATTGCATAAAGCTACGGAAAATAGCATCATTGCTTTCAAATTGGTACAAATCTTTCCATTCGTCTTTGTTTGCCCAATAGTAAGGATAGAAATTGTAACTAATTAAATTCCACTCAAACGCTTGTTCCATAAATTTGGCAAAACTTCCATAGTCGTCCATTTTTTTATCCAAATTTACTTGAAAGTTGGTAAATATAGCATTGGTGTCATACATTGATAAACCAAATTGTTTATAGTTATTAGCATTTGTAGAATGGTCTAACAAATAAGAAATACAATTTTGACGTAACACATTTTGTTCAATTTGACGGTAGAATAATGGATTACTATCTAGAATTTGTATGCCTGTTGCTTTAGCTTCGGCAATAGATTGGTTGTATTCCGCTAATTGATTGAAATACCCTTTTAGTATAGCTTCAAAAGTTTTCTTTCGCCATTCCACTTTTGCTCCTTCAGTAAGTTTACATTTTATTATTAAATTGAAGTTATAAGTTGCAATGTCCCAAGTAGTCATGGTTATTTTTACTTCATTTTTAATTTCAGTATCAAAATTTGAAGCAAAAATCGGCATTTCAGAGGTTTTACTTGGTATTCCTATTCTTTTTGTACCAATATAAATTACTCCGCCCATATTGTTCCAAGTAGCAGAATGAGCACCATTCATTGGGTCAAAAAATCCTTTTACAGTATCAACTGCATATTTTTCAGGGATTTTAATAGCAAATTCTCCTGATTTGTGCAATCTTCCATCATTACTCCAATCTTCTTTTAAAAAGGATTGAGATAAGTTTATGAATGTTTCTGGGCAAATTTCTACATCAGCATTATATTTAGATGCCAATAACTGATAATTACTTTCGTTAATTGATGTAAAATCTGCATATCCTGCGGTTCTTGGGTCAATCGGTTTGTCAATAGCAGTTGTTTTAGAACCACTTTTACTTACTTCCATCCCCAATCGATGCAATTTGCTAGGTTCAGGTATCATAAATTCATACATCAATCGTTTACCATAGTTGTAAATTTGATTTTTGTAAATAGCATTTATGAATCTGAAAACACCCGAAACGTGTTCACCACTTTCGGTATTGTCAAAAACATGTGTATTAACCTCTGTAAATTCATCGGTAGTTTTAACTGTTTTTTCATTTTTTACCCTTGAAACAATACGTTCCATTGCTCGCTGTGTAATTTCTTTGGCTTGGTTTACCGCTTGTCTATTGCTTTCTTCTTTTGACACATTAGAAGCATAACTCGCTCCTGCATCTATGGTTGTATTACCCCAAGATGAGTTTACATTTACTTGAGCTGAAAATTGTTTTTGCTCTTGCATCAACTTTGCAACTTCGGTCTGCATTTCAAAACGTTCTGTAGTAGTAGTATCGTTTACTTTTTCAGTTTCTATTTCGTTGCTTTCAGTTTCAATTACTTGAGTTTGATGAAATTTAGTAGTACTTTTTTCTCTCAACTCACGAGCCATTACATTTTCAATATGAGCTACTTCACCTACTTCATATTTACATATTTTTGAAACCACTTTTTTATAATCTGCAATGCCTAATTGTCTATACCCAAAAGCATTTGGAATAAATGAGTTATCATCTGATTTGTTGTTTCCGCTTGTGTCAGTTCCTCCTTTGATAACTAATTTACCTCTGAAACAAATTGGTTGTAAACTAAAACCTTCTACATCAAAAGTATAGGTTTGTCCATTAGTAAAAACAATGTACCCTGAAATACCCTGTACATTCTCATTTACTGAAAGAGGTAGTATGTTATTATACATATTACTTAATGTCAATACATTTCCGTTGAGTGATTGGTTAAAGTAACCATTTGTGTTGTTTCCACCATTATCGTAATGCAAATGATAAATAAACTGCTGAATAGTATAGCTTGAATTGGGTAATTGGATAACCATATATGGACTTACATAACCATTAGCTAACCAAGTTGTACATATTTGGAAAGTAAAATCATTTGATTGTATTGTATTGCCTTTTATAGAAATGGCTGTATCTCCAAAAGCCAGTACTTGCTCTGAAACTTTTGTCTTTTCTACAATTTTCTGATGATCGACTTTTAAGTTATTTTCTAATGTTTGTTTAAGTTCTGTAAATGATTTAACTCTTTTCAAATCTACTTGGTTAGAAAGTTCTAAAAAGCTATCTTTTGAAAGATGTTCTTGCAATGATTTAATTTCAGGTTCTTGTGAAAAATTAAAGACAAACTCTGGTATTTCAGGATATTCTACATTTGGCTGATTGCAAATATCATCAGGATTGTAATTTTCATCTTTTGGTTTTTCGCAAAGTCTTCTTTGTTCTTCTTTATATTTTTTTTGATATTCAACTAGTGTTGGCTTTATTTTCTCTTGGTATGCTTTTAATTCGCTATTGTATTCTTTCTGGTAGGTTTCGTAATGTGATTGTTCTATATTTCGAAGTTCAGATAATAAAAATTCTACGTTTTGAGCAGAATTTTTAGCTTCGGCTACATCTTTAGCTTCCAACATTTCCTGCGGAATAAATCCTGCTAACTCTTTTTCTCTTTCAACAGCTTTTTGATTAGTGGAGTTATTGTTAGTAGAAATTGTATTTTCTTCAAATAATTCTACTGGTATTACCACTTTTGCCAAAAGCAACTGTTTAGCTATTACTGCATCAAATTCTTTACCTATAAAAGATGATTTGTTTTTAAGAATATTATTCAACACAAGCAGTTGGATAATAGCTTCTTTTACATAAAAACTTTTTTGTGTTAGTACTTGAAAAAATAAATTATCCCAAAGATTGAGTTCGAATGTTGGGTCTAAAAGATCAAGTCCGATAATTTTTTCTGCTAGTTCTTTTGGGTCTAGAGTACTTTTGTTTCTTGAAATCCAATCGGCTAATTTAAAATAATCGGAATTCATGTTTTCAATCTCCTTTTCATTTTGAAAAGCAGAAAAGTTTTCAGATGCAGTACGCATAGCATCCCATTTGGTTGTGTTGGTGTCTTTTTTAAGAACTGCATTGAAAAATGCACCAGTTTGATTGTCGGGATGAAAAATAAAACGTTTGTTTTGATTTTCTTTTTTAGTAAGCTCTGCGCTTCGAAGGCTTACAAAACGAAATAATGTTGTTTGGTTGTTGATTTCTTGATTTTTCATTTTTGTGGTTTTTAGTAAAACGTTGTTTTTCTTTTTTATTATGTTCTTGATTCGTTTGTTTAATCCAATTGACAACTCTAACTTATATATTAGCCATTTAATTTCGTATTTACTTCAAAAATTGCTCGTTTTGGCGCAACTTTGTTTCGCTTTATTTTTCTACACAATCCATTAAAAGGACATTGTAGCAATTATCAATATATTTTGTTAGGGAGTTTTGCAAAATCGATGTGTTCTTTTCTGGCATATATCTATTTCTAGTTGGTTTAACAATTTCAAATATATAATAAAAAAGTTTAGAAATACTACTTTTAAAAACAATTTTATAATTTCCCGTAAACTCGCATTTGGGATGACGGCGGTATCTTTTGAAATAGCGCAATTGATAAAATCTGAGGCAAAAAAAGGCACAAAGTTTAATTCAATATTTTTATCGGACAACATTGATTTTTTAGAACCACACAAAGGGATCCGTTTGGGAGCTTAGGGACGCTAAAAGTTTCTTTAATTCGTCTGACATTAGTTGTTTTGCTCTAAAGATGTTAAATATAGTAAAATTTATCTTTTTTTTAAGAAATCAAGCGTAGTACCAAAATCTTTTTTTGTTAATTTTGGATTGTTATTAATTATAAACCATAAAAATCATGGCATCAACTTCAGAAACGGGTCACAATAAAAATGTGGCGAATTTTAGTACAGCGTATCAAATTTTAAAAGAAATGGGTTCGCTCTATAACCCATCAAATGCAAACATTAAGTTAGAAAACTTAAACCCAATTAGCGTATCGTTGCAATCGGTAATCGCTGAGTTTAACAACAAAAAACCATTGTACAAAAATGCAGTAGCAGCTCGTGAAGTAGCTATTGCACCACTGTCAAAATTAATGACAAAATCAACAAATTTTGCAAAATCATTAAACATTTCAGCACCAGACAAAGAAAACATTGTCAACCAAGCTAAAAAAATTCGGGGCGACCAAAAACCTAA
The DNA here is from genome assembly GCA_044373115.1 of Flavobacterium sp. GTDB lineage: Bacteria > Bacteroidota > Bacteroidia > Flavobacteriales > Flavobacteriaceae > Flavobacterium. The sequence goes on along the minus strand of JBILQQ010000051.1, from coordinate 6,023 downwards.
AAAAGTAAACCCAGACACCTCTGAATCAGAAAGTATTTCAACCTCTCAATTAAGTTATGACAGTCGTATTGCCAACTTTGATAGCTATATTAATCAATTAGCGTCACATCCTCAATACGATCCCAACGAACAAGAAATACAAATCCAAACTTTTCAAGCACTACATTCAAAGCTAGTGTCACTAAGTCAAACCGTTAACGCGGCAGGTAACTCACTCATTACTGCTAGAAAAAACAGAAATGAGATTTTGTACAACAATGAAATTAATGTATTACAACTAATGAAAGATGTTAAAGCCTATTTAAAATCTTTAGGTGACGGAGGAAAACCTTATTATAATGCAGTTGTTAGACTAAAATTCAGAAACTAAAAATAAGATACTAAAAAGGGCAATAGCCCTTTTTTTTTACTTTATCATTTAAATAATAAAACCATAATGAAAAATAAATAATATATACGCAATCCGAAACAACGCATCCGCAACCTTCAACAACGCATCGTTAATCTTCAACAACGAATCGTTAACTTTCAACAACGAATCGGTAATCTTCAACAACGCATCGTTAACTTTCAACAACGCATCGTTAATCTTCAACAACGCATCGGTAATCTTCAACAACGCATCGTTAATCTTCAACAACGCATCGTTAATCTTCAACAACGCATCGTTAACTTTCAACAACGCATCGTTAATCTTCAACAACGCATCGTTAACTTTCAACAACGCATCGTTAACTTTCAACAACGCATCGTTAATCTTCAACAACGCATCGTTAATCTTCAACAACGTATAGGTAACTTTCAACAACGCATCCGCAATATTCAAGGGAGTAGTCATTAGATTGTGTAAACTTATTTAATCCTTCGGGGAAAGTCTTAATGGCTTTATGACTTTCGACTTTATGACTTTATAACTTTATGACTTTCGCCTTTCAACAAAAATAGCTTCTGAAAAACAAAATGGCAAGTCTAGCCCCGACAGAGCCGATATCCTCCCGCAGTCCCGAAGGGCAAGGGAGATAAAGGCGAAGGCGGGACAAAATACCTATTGAAACGATGTTACGTGCTTCTGAAAAAAAAAAGAAAAAAGGGTGTTATTTAATTTCTTTTACACCTTTCATGAATAACCATTTCATGAACAGTTTTTCGCCTTCATTGGTTTTAACGGCTTGAAATTGGGGTGCTAAAATGGTTCCTACAACAAAGGCTGTTATGGGAATCCAAAAACCTGTTAATCCTGTGTAGCTTGTAATTAAAAAGCGGGCTACTATAAAAAAAAGTGCAAAACTAAGTAGTTGAAACAAAAATGCTTTTGATGATTTTTTCATAAAAATAGAATTAAAAAAAAACTGCCTAATGTGTAATTAGGCAGTTTTTGTTGGTTGTTATTAGTTTACTAAAACCCATGTGCCAGCTGCAATAAGGCTTTCGGCTTTTTTGTATTTCATGGTTTCGGTGGTGCCGTTAGCTACATTTTTGATGGTAACGGTGTCGTTTCTATTAATTTTTGGCGCATCCCTAACAATGGTTTCTGTTACTTGACGTGGCTGTGTTTGGCCAGCTTCGTTGTTTTGAGCAGAAAGTTCATCGGTGTTTGGGTACTCATCTTTTGAGGTGGTATAGTTTTCTTTTGTACGCACTTCTTTAGCTTCTTGTATGGTGTTTTGTTGGGGTAAATCGCCTTTAAACAAAAACGAAATAACTTCTTTATTTACACCATCAAGCATTTTTCTGAACAATTTGAAGGCTTCTAATTTGTAAATTAGTAACGGGTCTTTTTGTTCGTGAACGGCAAGCTGAACGGATTGTTTTAACTCGTCCATTTTGCGTAAATGTTTTTTCCAAGCTTCGTCAACTATTGCTAGCGTGATATTTTTTTCAAAATCGGCAACAAGTTGTGCGCCATTTGTATCGTAAGCCTTTTTTAAATTGGTTACTACATTTAGTGATTTTATTCCGTCAGAAAATGGTACAATAATACGCTCAAATTGGTTGTTTTGGTTTTCAAAAACATTTTGAATTATTGGAAAAGCTTCACGAGCACTGCGCGCTGTTTTTTCGGTATAATAGTCTGAAACGGCTTTGTATATTTTGCCTGTTAATTCGTTTTCAGAAAGTTTGGTAAACTCATTTTCGGTGAAAGGAGATGTTATTGAAAAGTAACGAATGAGTTCAAACTCAAAGTTTTTGAAATCGTTCATGCCTTTGTTTTCACCAACAATTAACTCGCAAGTGTCGTACATCATATTGGCAATATCAAGTTTTAATCGCTCACCGTGCAACGCATGACGACGACGTTTGTACACAACTTCTCTTTGCGCATTCATCACATCATCATACTCAAGTAAACGTTTACGTGTACCAAAGTTGTTTTCTTCTACTTTTTTCTGCGCTCTTTCTATAGACTTAGTCATCATTGAATGCTGAATCACTTCGCCTTCTTTAAGTCCCATTCGGTCCATAACTTTGGCAACTCTATCAGAACCAAATAAACGCATCAAATTATCTTCTAACGATACATAAAATTGTGAACTTCCTGGATCACCTTGACGACCAGCACGACCTCTAAGCTGACGGTCAACACGTCTTGAATCGTGTCGTTCGGTACCCACAATTGCAAGTCCACCCGCTGCTTTAACTTCTGGTGTTAGTTTGATATCTGTACCACGACCAGCCATGTTTGTAGCAATAGTTACAACTCCTGGTTTACCAGCTTCTTCTACAATTTGAGCTTCTTGTTTGTGCATTTTGGCATTCAATACGTTGTGATTTACACCTCGCATTTTCAACATTCTACTCAATAATTCTGAAATTTCTACCGATGTTGTCCCAATCAATACTGGTCTTCCTGCAGCAGATAATTGCGTTACATCTTCAATTACCGCATTAAATTTTTCACGAACTGAACGGTAAATTAAATCTTCTTTATCTTGACGAGAAATGCCTCTGTTTGTTGGTATCTCTACTACGTCTAATTTGTATATTTCCCAAAACTCACCAGCTTCTGTAGTTGCTGTACCTGTCATTCCGGCAAGTTTGCTGTACATTCTGAAGTAATTTTGAAGGGTAATAGTTGCAAAAGTTTGCGTTGCCGCTTCAATTTTTACATTTTCTTTGGCTTCAATTGCTTGGTGCAACCCGTCAGAATAACGACGACCATCCATGATACGACCCGTTTGCTCATCTACAATCATGATTTTGTTGTCCATGATTACATATTCAACATCTTTTTCAAAAAGAGAATAGGCTTTTAAAAGTTGAGTAAGCGTATGAATACGTTCACTTTTTATACCAAAATCCTGAAATAATCTTTCTTTTGCTTCGGCTTCGGCATCTTTATCCAAGTTTTGTTTTTCAATTAATGCAATTTCGGTTCCAATGTCTGGAAGCACAAAAAACATTTCGTCAGTATCTTGCGATAAGTATTTGATTCCGTTGTCAGTCAGCTCAACTTGGTTATTTTTTTCTTCAATTACAAAATACAAAGCTTCATCCACTTTCGGCATTTCGCGATTGTTGTCTTGCATGTATTGGTTTTCAGTTTTTTGAAGCAATTGTTTGATACCTTCTTCACTTAAAAACTTAATTAATGCTTTATTTTTTGGTAATGAACGGTAAGCTCTCAACAATTGGAATCCTCCGTCTTTGGTATTACCTTCTTTGATTAATTTTTTGGCTTCAGCTAAAAATCCGTTTGCCAATTGACGTTGAAGATTAACTAAATTTTCAATTTTTGGTTTCAATTCATTGAATTCATGTCGATCACCATCAGGAACTGGTCCCGAAATAATTAAAGGTGTTCTAGCATCGTCAATCAAAACTGAATCGACCTCATCAACAATGGCAAAATTATGTTTTCTTTGAACCAACTCTTCAGGAGAGTTTGCCATATTGTCTCTTAGGTAATCAAATCCGAATTCGTTGTTTGTTCCGTAGGTTATATCGGCTTCGTATGCTTTTCTTCGAGCATCCGAGTTGGGTTGGTGATTGTCAATACAATCAACGGTCATTCCGTGAAATTCAAATAAAGGTGCTTTCCAAGAACTATCACGTTTAGCTAAGTAATCATTTACAGTTACTAAATGTACACCGTTTCCGGTAAGCGCATTAAGATACAACGGAAGCGTTGCAACCAACGTTTTTCCCTCCCCTGTTTGCATTTCAGAAATTTTTCCTTGGTGTAAAACTACTCCACCAATTAATTGAACATCGTAATGAATCATGTCCCAAGTAATTTCTTTACCTGCTGCATTCCATGAATTTGCCCAATTGGTTTGGTCACCAACTAGCGTTATATAAGGTTTTATAGCTGATAATTCGCGATCTTTTTCGGTGGTAGTCACCGTAATGGTTGAATTTTCTTTGAAACGTTTTGCAGTTTCTTTGACTACTGCAAAAGCTTCAGGAAGAATTTCCATTAATACTTTTTCAGATAGTTCGTAAGCTTCTTTTTCAAGTGCATCAATAGCGTTGTAAATATCTTCACGAGCATCAATATCCGTAGTATTTTCAGCTTCAGCTTTTTTATCAGCTATGAGTTGATCTTTGTTGGCTCTAGCCTCACTTATTCGTTTTTTGAACTCGGTTGTTTTGGCTCTCAATTGATCATGAGATAAAGCTCCAAGAGCATTTTCAAATGTTCTAGTTTTTGCAATAATAGGTTGGATTAATTTGATATCTTTTTGGGATTTATCACCAACAAATGCTTTAAGTATGCTATTTATGATACTCATATAATTATGAATTTATATTTTTAATAATGGTACGCAAAATTAAACAAAAAAAAAGCCTCACTGAGACTTTTTTTCGCTTGTAATTTTATTTTTTTTAATATTCATCCTCATTCCAAAGATAATCTTCGTCTGTAGGATAATCAGGCCAAATTTCTTCCATTGATTCATATATTTCACCTTCGTCTTCAATAGATTGTAGGTTTTCAACCACTTCTAGCGGAGCGCCAGCTCTAATAGCGTAGTCAATAAGTTCGTCTTTGGTTGCAGGCCACGGTGCATCACTTAAATAAGATGCTAATTCTAATGTCCAATACATCTTCTGTCAGGTTTTAGTTTGTGCAAAAATAAATTTATTACTGAAAAAATCAAGTAAAAAATGAATTAATTTTTGTTAAAGTTTAAGAACGTAATTTTTTTTGTCATTTTTTTGTGCTTAAGTCCGTTTTTATAGTTGTTAAGCAGTAATAATTGTTGTGCTTCAGAAATAAAAAAATTCTATTTTCTAGGAATCCATTTTTCTTCCAAAGCGTTTAAGTCCATGGACAACTTTCGTGCCAATACAAAAAGATAGTCAGAAAGTCGGTTTAAATAGATGATTGCTATTTCAGGAACGGGTTCGTTGTGACTTAAATGTACTGCTAAGCGTTCGGCTCTGCGGCAAACGCAACGTGCTATATGACAATATGACACGGTTGTATGTCCGCCAGGCAGCACAAAATGTGTCATTGGTGGAAGTTGCAGGTCCATTTTGTCCATTTCGTTTTCAAGAAATTCGATATCCGATTCGACGATTCCGAGTTTTTGAAGTCGGAGTTCACCATTTTTGAGTACTTCTTTATCGGGAGGAGTTGCTAAAATGGCACCTATTGTGAATAATCGGTCTTGAATTTCAATTAAAACGGTTTTATAATGAGCGTCAATATCTTGATCACGGATGAGTCCGATGTGCGAATTGAGTTCATCAACTGTACCATAGCTATCAATTCGGGCGTGGTCTTTAGGTACACGTGTTCCTCCAAAAAGTGCTGTTGTACCGGCATCGCCAGTTTTGGTGTAAATTTTCATTTTTTATAATTAAAAATCAAAGGTAATAAAATTGAACTGATTTACAAGGAAATGAAAAAATTGTCAATTGGATAATTAGAAAATGGGGTTATTAGAAAATTCGAGACAAAAAAATGAAAATGATATTGAAATGATTTTATTGGTTAAAAAAACTAAAACAATACGCGCTGTAATTCATTATTTTGTTTATTTTTGGAAAATATATATAAAGTTACTTGCCAAATA
>JBILQQ010000050.1:0-11116 GCA_044373115.1 Flavobacterium sp. | reverse complement strand
GCAACCGTTGGAGCGATTGTCAGTTTTATGATTTCGTTGCTGCTTAAAAGCCTGAATAAGAAGCACAAATAATACGTTTAGCCTTTGTTGTGGTGACTTTTGGTTAAACAAAAAGAAAGCCTAGTCGAGAGATTAGGCTTTTTTGATTTCTAAACTTCCCCAAATTGATTTAATGCCACCTCAACAATTAAAACCTTATCCTGATTGGAAGAAAGACCGTGGTATTTGGCAAAATCAGCAGCTTTTTTTCGGCAGTCGAAAATTCCGAAGAAAACCCTTGAATTTTTACTTTTCCAAAGGTCGGTTTGGTATAAAATGAATAATGTCATAAGAAAATAGTTTAAAAAATTAATTAGTTGTTATCGGTTGCAGTAGCGATACAGAATTACTCTGCGCATATCGTTTATGAGTTTTAGATTTTCATGAAATTGTTTTTCACTTTGCTCCAAAAGCTTTAAAGTTTGCACATTTTTGAGGTGTTCCTCATGGTCTTTAATCTCCTGGTTCACTTTTTTAGAAAACTCTTTTCTAACATCGTTTAGGGTCAAAAATGGAATAACCGAACCTACTAAAAAAGAGTACCAGAATTTGGTTTTCCAAAGGGCAAAAGCCGTTAAATAGATGGTTTCAGAATCAGATTCATTTTCAAAGAGGATTACAAAGCTGTTTGTAAACGGCTCTTTTTGAGGCTTTCCGCTGTTCATTCCTTTGTTTAGGATAAAAAGATGCGGTTTAGCGTAAATTGTTCCAACACGGTGTGTTCTAATGATAAAATTTAGCATACGATTGACTTTTAAAATTGATTAATTTTTCAATTTTTCGCAAATTTTCTTCTGAAATGCGGGAGTGCTTCGCTACGCTTCGCACACATAAATTTTTCAAAAGAAAAAAAAGAAAAAAAAAGAAAGCCATACGACAAGTGGAAGGTTTCAAAAAAGCAAGTTTTTCAGAAAAAATACTACCCCAGATTTGATTGAAAAGGAAGTCAGGTTTTTAATTGAAGGTATTCATCTGAAAATGTAAGGGTGGAGATTTTTTCTGAAACCCGAAGGGCTTGAACTTGCTTTTTTGTAAACCTGGAACTTAACTTTGCTGTCTTTTTTTTTATTTTTTTGTTTTGAATTAAAACTGGTTTTCTATTTATTAGATCAATACTAGAGGTTATTAATTTTGAATCGTAACGGAGTTTTCATGAAAGGGTGTAACAATTTTTTGGGGCGGATGAAAAAACCAATTAGATAAAAAAGCTTTTCATCCGCCCAAAAATTGTTACACTCTTTCTTTGATTTGTTTTTTTGAGGATGCCTGAAAGTCAGTCGAAAAGTTCAGTTTTTGGTTTAAGAAATCTATCATATGAAAATTGATGGCATCTTCAAAAAACAATGCAAACACATACCGAGTGAGTTTTTATATTTTATTGAAAGGGAGTATTAATATTGCTTTTATGTTTTATATAATTAGCAAACTAAGAGCTATAAAGTTTAAGACAATTCCAATAAAAATCCTTTGTGTGGATTGTCTTTTAGGATTTCATTATCTAAAAAAGTGCTAATTTTTAAAGTTGAATACCCTAATAGATTATTTGAAATAAAGATATGATCAATACAGTTTTTTATATTTTCGGTTGTTCTATGAATATTCAGATTATTAGTAAAATTCAATAATTCATTTCTGCTATTAATTGTTGATAATTGTCTTTTTTCGTCCTCAAAAAATGAGGTGTTAAAATCGCCAGCAATTATTACATTCTCATTATTTAAAAGAATATTTTTAACATCATCTTTGAAATTTTGAAGTTCAGATTTTGCTATTTCTTTTTGATATTTTATACCCCAAGTTCCAATAATTGAGCCGTATATGCAAATTTGTTTATTGTCTATATCGAATTTTCGACAAATTGAAGTATAACTATCATTTGTAGCTATTTCATCAATCGATTTATGTTTAGAATATATAGATGTTCTAATTGGAATTTGACCATTTAAATAAGTGCCATAGTTTAAATATTGAAATTCCTCTTCAATTGGAATTGAAGCAGAATGATAGGAAAAGTAATTATTATCAAAAGAAAAACTTTCAATATTTTCATTAACTATCAAAAAATCTAAATCTAGTTTATTAATTTCAGAATGTATTTCTTTTTTTATGCTATTTGATTTTTTTAACCAATCAATATTAATAACTGCTATTTTCAATTTTTATCTTTTTTTTACAAATATAAATATTCAAATGAAAACAATCATCAAATGAAAAATGCACCTATATTCAATTAGTAAAATCTCTATTTTAATCAGATGAAAAAAAAGTCTGTTTTGGAATGCGGTAGTTCTTGAAAGGGTGTAACAATTTTTGGGGCGGATGAAAAAACCAATTAGATGAAAAAGCTTTTCATCCGCCCAAAAATTGTTACACTCTTTCTTTGATTTGTTATTTTGAGGATGCCTGAAAGTCAGTCGTAAAGTTCAGTTTTTGGTTTAAGAAAACTATCTTTTGAAAATTGATGGCATCTTCAAAAAACAATGCAAACACATACCGAGTGCGATGGGGCAGTAGCGCAAGTATGGGTATCATTTTTTTATTTGCTTAACGAGGGCTTACTAATTGCTTTTACTACTAGCTGGTGCCAAAATAAGTCGAAAGTTGAAAGTCAGAAAGTCGAAAGTTTTAAAGGATTGTGTTATGAAACGAAATGGCATCAGCTATTGTGAAAGCAATAACTACAAAACGTTCTGACAAATAAAAAATGATACTCATACTGGCTTTTTTGCTTTTGTATATTAAAAAAATGGCTTTACCCAAAGGCAGTTAACTAGTACGATAAAGCCATTTTTTAATTTACAAAAGCAATGAAAACACTACCGATTTGAGCAGTTTGTTTATAAAAACAGTGAACGTAAATAATCTTGAAAATAGATGAAGTGCGAAACGCATCAACTGAAAAAGAGGTTGTGTAAAAGCCAGTGGTGAAGGACAGTTTTTTTTATTGCCGGCTGGTGCGAGGAAGCAATGAAAAAGCTGTCCTGGAGCCACTGGCAAGCGCGTGGGGAGAAGCGGCTTTTTTACATAATGTTATTATAGTGCATCCGAGATTTACAATAGTAGGAGGGAAGTTCATAATGCACTATAATGCCACATTATGTAAAGAAGCTTTGGGAAAAAAAATTTGCTCACGGCGTATTTGTTTGTTTTTTTTAAGGAGTTCGCCGTTGCCGTGGGCAGGTCTGGCATGAGTTGCGAAGCGTACGTGTTTTTGTTTGAGCGCTGGGCAAGCTCTTTGGCTGATGGCTTATTGTAAATTTTCATTTAACGAAAAACGTTGTAGCCATCGGCCAAAGTGCTTGGTGCGGGAGGGAACAAAAACCATGACAGTAATTTTTTTTGAGCGTTGGCAAAGTGTGGGCAACTGAAATGTAAAATTACCTGTTTACTACCGAAAATAAAAGATATTTTCGTTATTGTTTAAGTAATTAGCAAAATGAAGAAAAATATGATTGATGCTAGGTAATTTTGGACTAGGAGCAATTTTTGTGCAACTGAATGAAGCATTTTTTTTATGTTTTTTTAAATAAATAATCAATAATCATGATCAATATGGAAATTCTGTTTTGCATTTATTCCAAAATTCATTACCATTTATCTCAATTAAATGTTTGTCAAAAAAATCTATAATTTCTTCTTTCATGGGATCTATTGCTTCTAAAAATTTATTTATAAATATTAAATGTTCTTCACTAGAATTTCTTCCATAATTCATTGCAATGAAAATATCTCTTGGATGTAAATGAAATCTACACCAACTTAGGCAATTTCCAATTAGTTTAGGATATTTTGTCAAATTATTAAATTTGATATAATCACTTCTATAATGCGTATAACAAACCATATCTGTCAAAATTGTAAAAAATAAGGCTACAGCAAAATATTCTTTATTTTCCTTTTCCAAAAAATCTAAATGATTAAATTTTGGCGTTAACCTTTCATGTTGGATTGAAAAAAATTGTCTGTTTTCTATATCTTCATGGTATTTACTTTCATCTGGAATTGAAGAAATGAATGAGTTAATATCTTCTCTAAATTTTAAGATATAGTATGATTTGAAGTTTGTCATAATATTGATAATTTTACATCAAATATTTAATACATGTGACTGTATTTATCTATTTCTTTTTGAACTGCATCTAAAGATTCTCCTCTTAACAACATTGTTTTTGCTAATGATCGGTAATAGTTTGGAAATTGCATTACTTCCATATTTATTTGATGATTTGATAATTTATTTTTGTTCACTAAAACTTGTTCTTTTTTCATATTTTGATATTTTTTTTCCATATTATTTTAATTAAAAAATTGTTGGTATTATGATAAATTTTCACTTAAGTTTTAAGTTCAACTAATGTTTATTTTATTTCTACCATCTCTTTTTTTTCTAAAAAGGCATGACACCAACCAAAATCAACTAATTCACTATTAATTATTTCAAAATTAAAGGCAAAACTTCTTTGATAAAATAGACGACTTAGCAAATTTTCGTCTTTCATTTTTAAGAAAGTTAGATTATATGCTTTAACTGTTTTTCCAAAAGAACAGGCAATACATTTTGATTCGAAGGTTTCTACTGACTTTATTTTTATTTCTAAAGGATTCTCGAACCAAAAATGATGTTCTTCTTTGGCAACAGTAATAAAATCATTGTAATCTTCTTGCTTATAGTTTTTTAGCTGAAATTTATTTATAACTTCAATTAGACCCATAAAATCCGTTTTAAGACTAATTTCTTCCACTTCTTCTATAAATAATTGAGTGTCAAATGCATTTAAAATTGCTTCTTTTTGATTTTTGGTATTTTATTAAGGATCATATTTTTTTATTTTTTTAAAGTATAAATATGGAAAATATTCTAATTCATTTGTTTCCTCTTTTCAATAACAAATTAAATAACTGCTATTTTGAAAAAACGGTTAGTACATTATTAATTTTTCATTTAGTCGTTCTGCTAAATTTTCAATATCTTTTTGTTTAGCGATTTGTATAATCCATTCTTTAGGTATGTTTTCAAACCCATAAAGCAGTCCTGCAAGACCACCAGTAACTGCAGCTGTTGTATCGGTGTCGCTTCCTAAATTAACAGCTTTCAAAACAGCTTCTTTATAATTATTAGTTGTCAACAAACACCAAATACTTGATTCAAGAGTATGTAAAACATAGCCACTACTTTGAATTTGGTCTTCATCAAGATTTTGAATATTGCCATTTAGTAATCTATCAAATAATGCAAGCTCACTTGGATTGATAGAAAGATTATTTAAGTAATTTAAAATTTTGGTTTGCAAGTTTCTGTAAATTTCAAATTTGTCTTTTCCTTCCAAAATTTGTTTTGCAAATTCAAGGTAATAAAAGCAAGCAATAATAGAGCGAATATGTCCGTGAGTAATTGACGAAACTGATTTTGTAATTAGGTAGCGTTCGTTGATTGGTTTGTCCATTATATAAAAAAGTAATGGTAAAATTCGCATGAGCGAACCGTTACCATTTTCGCTTTCGTCAAAACCGCCCGCTAATTCAGGGTTTTCTCCTTTGGCAAGTCTTGAAATTGCTTGCCGTGTTGCAATACCGATGTCAAAAACATTTCCGTGTGGTGTCCAATAATTTTCGTGATACCATTTTACAAAGTTTTGACCAATTGTATTTAGGCTAAAATTATGTATCAATGCTTCGGCAAGACAAAAAGTTAGCGAACTATCATCAGACCAAGTTCCCGCTGGCAAATTATAAGTACCATAACCAATCATATCTGTAACAGGATTATTACTTATCGATTCTCTGCTTTTAAATTCAACTGGAACACCTAATGCGTCACCGACTGCTACACCAAAAAGTGCTGCATTAATGTTTTTTAATTTTGTCATTTTTAATGTGTCAGTTTATATTACAATTGATAAATCATTGTAGTTGTGTAGTAACAAATATATTATTAAATTTTATTTACCCAATCAAAGCATTTTGATTTATTACTTTAATTAAATGTGTTATTTTGTAAATTTTGTCATCTTCATCTTGAAAAATTCCAATGATTCCATTATCATTTTGGTTGTTAAATGGACTTTGCGTGAGCATTTTAGTATCTAGAACCCCATTTTTATTAAGATAATCGATTATAGTTCGCACGAATGTAATTTGATTTCCGTTTAAATTTTCCTCCTTGATAAATTTTGCAAAATGTTCTCGGGCTGCTTCGATATCTAAACCAAGTATTTTTCTAACAAACATTCCTAATGGCTGTTCTTCGTATTCGCTAAATAAACGATCTTTACTTTCGGCTTCTTGCATTAAAAATTGTTCTAATAATTCTAGTTCAGCTGGCGTTATTGGTATGTTTTTATACAGTTTGTCAATTACTAAATGGGTTCTGTTTTTTCTAATAAATGATTCTACTCGGTCTTTATAACTTTGTAGTTTTTTATAACTTCCTATTATATCTGTTTCTTTGACATTATCTAAATTTAATTCATCATCAAAATCGGTATAAACGGGATTTACTTTGTTATCGTCTTTTAAAAATTGTATTAATCCTCTTATCTCTTTTCTAATTAGTTCTAATTTTTCTAAGGTTATAGTTGTCCAAAATTCTGAATTTTTTATCTTATTGATAGTATCTATTTTTTGACTAACTGCTGGAATGTTTCTTTTTACAAATAATAAATTTCCAATATTCATAAAATTTTGAATCAATGTAAGCTGTTTTTTAGACTGTTTAATTACAGCTAATTGCAATTGATAAACTAGCCGATCTAATTGCTTTGCAAATTCATCTTTGTCATCTGTGTAAGCAATTAAATGTGAAAGATGGGTTTGAATATCTAAAACATCTGATTGGTTTAAGCTGTTCCAGTTTTCTCTTTTACCATATTTGAATACAAACTCTAAATGTTTTTTTACTTCAAATCTATTTTGGTCTAATTCGGTTATCTTTTTATGTAAAGCGTCTGTATATTCTTTTGCAACTAATTCATCTGATGCATCAACTTCTTGACTATTTTGAATTGTAATAATGATTTCCAGTTGTGCTTCAAATAACTGTTGACTTAAAGGCTTCGACGTTTTTCCTTCATAACCATCTGGAAATTCTTCAAAAAACTCAAAGTTGCCACAGATGTCAAAAATTAAAAAGAATTCTTTGTCTAATCCTGGTCCAAAAATATCGGGCGATTTTCTAGTTCCTCGTCCTATCATTTGCCAGTATTTTGAATAGGATTTTACTTCTTTGAAAAAAATCAAATTTAAAACCCTTGGTGCATCTACACCCGTATCCATCATATCTACTGAAACTGCAATTTGTGGTTCAATTTCGTCACCTTTAAAAAAACAAAATTTTTCTAATAAATCTTGAGCTTTGTCTTCATAATTATCTATTACTCTTAGAAATGTTCCGCCAAATTCGGGATAATTTTTATTAAAACGTTCTTCTATAAAAATGGCATGTGCATGATTTTTAGCAAAAATGATAGTTTTACCTAGTTTATCTCCGTTTTCAACTCGAAGTCCAAATTGCATTAAATGGTCTAAAACTATATCTACTGTATTGTTATTAAACAAAAAAGAATTAACCTGTGATTTTGTGATTTCAGGAATACCAGTATCTTTTTCATCGCCTGGAACTCCAAATAATTCTTCGTATCGTTGTTTGTCTTTTTCACTTAATTCTGAATATTTAACTCCTTTTCGAGGAAATTTTACTGGAACTATAAATGATTTTGGTGGTTTCAAATGATTTTCTGCCACAGCTCTATCTAATTCATAAGCAAAAGTGGGTACATCGTCTTCAATTTCAAAAAGGTTATAGGTGTTTTTATCAATATCTTTTTTGGGAGTTGCTGTAAGTCCTACCAAAATGGCATCAAAATAATTGAAAATAGCTTGGTATTTTTGGTAAACAGAACGATGGGCTTCGTCAATGATAATTACATCAAAATGACCAATTCCGTAAAAGCGCTCGTCTTCATTTTTTAACGCATCTATTTTATTTAAAATGGTTGGATACGTGGAAAATACAATTCGTGTGCCTACATCTTCTTTCTCTTTGGTTAAATCTATTGCTGAAAGATTAGGTAAATGTTCTTTAAAAGCATTTTTTGCTTGCGTTACTAGTGCATTTCTATCGGCTAGAAAAAGTATTCTTTTTGCCCAATTGCATTTGGTAAACATATCCACAATGGCAGCTGCAGTTCTGGTTTTTCCGCTACCTGTTGCCATTACTAATAATGCTTTTCTGTTTTTTCCTCTTAATTGATTGTTTTGAGAAGTTACTAAAGTTTCGGCAACACGTTTTACAGCTTCTAGTTGATAATCTCTATTGATTATATTTGTGTTTACTGAAAAATTTCTGATGTCTTGTCGCTCGTGTCTTCTTCTAATAAGTACTTGTAATTCTTCTTTGGTATAAAATCCTTGTACTGTTCTGTCGGGATAAAATTGATCGTCCCAAAGGTGTGTTTCAAAACCATTGGTATAAAAAATTATTGGTCGCTGTCCTGTCATTTTTTCCAAGCAATCTGCATATAAAGTAGCTTGATGTTTTCCTTTTCTAGCATCGTGCAGCGTGCTTTTTGCTTCTACAACGGCTAGAGGTTTACCATTATCATCCCATAAAACATAATCAACCAAACCTTTGCCTGATGGATTGGTTACAATTGGCATTCCAACTACTTCATATTCAATTTCTTTTCCTTTTCTAAAATGGTTCCAGCCCGCTTCTTTGAGCATTAAATCTATTAAAACTAATCTAGTTTCATGTTCAGAAGTTAATTCAGGAACTGCTTGTTCCACAGTAAATTCTAGGCTTCTAGTTTCTTTTCGTTCGGTTATGAGCTGTTTTTGTTCGTCTAATTGTTTTTTGAGTAGTTCGTTTTCTTCGGCAAGAAGTTGTTGTTGTTTTTCTATTTTTTTAGCCTCATCTCGTTCTTTTTCGATAGTAGCTGCGAGCTCTTGTAATTGTTTTGCATTTTTATCGTTATTATCACCATACGGAATAAATCGTTCGTCAAAAGGAGCGATATCAGGATTGATTTCACTGTAATATTTGCTTAGCCACGAAAGAAAACGAAATGTATTTTTTAGACTTTGAAGTGCCTCTAAAGCTCTAATGTTTTTACCATGAGCTGCATTATTACCATACAAACGAATCACATCAAGTTCTACTAACATACTGGGTTTGAGTATGGCTTTGAAACAATCATTGTGTAACAAGGCACCTAATTTGGTATCATAAGGCAATTCTAAATCTTCATCGTTTTGATACAACCAAAAAATGGCTTTTTCTAAAGTACTTCTACACAATAATGCGGCATAACGTGGTGCTGTGAAAGTATGTTTTTCTGCTTCCGTAATCTCACGGTATATTTCTGGGTATTCTTGTTGTAGAAAGGTAAAGTTGCTTTGCATGGTGTTGTATTGGTTCGACTAAAATAGTATATTATTTTGAAACTTATTGTGTGATTAGCTTGTATAGTATTCCTCCCTCTTTAGTGAGTTTGTATTTTTGATTTTGATGTGTTGGTTTTTCAGGGATAGTCAATTCTATCCAACCTAATTTTACTAGGGGGTCTAAATACTTCTCTCGGTTAAAACTTTGATTTGTGAGTCCAATATGTTCCAATATTTCTACTCTTCTTTTTGCTTCGGTCAGGAAATTAAGAATAGCTAAAACCTTGCCGTTAAGATTGTTTTCTATGATTTCAATAGCTAGTTTACCAGCTTTGGCATTGACTACGACATTAGCTTGGTCGTTAGCTTGGTTAGTAGCTTGGTTAGTAATGTTTTTAAAAATCACATTTTCCTTGATTTCATTGGTGCTAGCTTGGTTAGTAGCTTGGTTACTTAGTTCATTTAAAAAGGAACTAAGCTCCTCTAAATTGGCAAAAGGTACACTATTTTTGAAACTGTTTCTTTCTTCATTTGCTAATAAAAGCGTTAGGAAATAGGTGCTTTGATCGTCTGTTTCGAAAATAGGTTCTGGAGAATTGTTTTCCTTCATGGCATTTCTTATGGTAGGGAAACCCGTGCCACGACCTTCGGTAAGGTGCAACTCTTTGAGTAAATCGCCAATTCTGCGGTTGCGGTAATCACGAGCCACAATACGTTTGTTTTGTTTTAAGATTTGAGCATCTACTGGCGGAACTGGTCCAGGGAAACTTAGCATTTCAATTCTGTTTGGCCAAATTTGCACTTCGATAGGTTTGTTCATTTCGTAGCTTTTATGGTAAACGGCATTGGATAACGCTTCTTCTATGGCTATATAGGGAAAATTAAAATGGCGGTTGGCTTCTGCTTTATGTGCCACTTTCTCGACTACTTCTTCAATTACATTATTTTTGAAATAGTCTAAAATAGCTCTTAATTGCATGTGAATTGGACCTTTGAAATACTTTTCAGTGAAGTTTTTCCCTGTAGTATCTTTGTGAATTATAAGTTCTATCCAAGAACGTTCTAGGAATTTTTCGGGATCTCTGGAAAAAAATAATAGTCCCACATTTAATGGTCGCAAGGCTTCTTTTGGCCCACTAGCTATTTTCATGTTGAGGCATAAATCGGCAAAAGGGATTTGTTTGCTTTCTTCATACAAATCGCTTTTTACTTCTTGAAGAAAGGCTTGTATTAATCCTAAATCTAAATCATCAATGGTTGCTTTGCCGTTTATCCTATCGTCAAAAGGAATTCGTGCCGTTAATTCTTGTAGTCTTCTTAAATTATCATCTTTTGCAATGATACTGCGAGAACCGTATCGAATGTAAGGTTGGCGTAAAGCTCCTTTTCCTTGGGTAATTGGTGCCGTATAAGGGCGGTTATCACCAGCAGGGCACCACAATACTAATATGTGCTGTCCTTGCAGTACATAAGGCTGTATTAAAGGGAAATAATTAGGGAGTAATTGATAAGCAAGGGTTAAAACTTTGCCTTGAATTCGATCTAAACTCTCTGGAGTTAAACCAGCAGGCGGAAGTATAGGTCTTCCTTGGTTTTCGGCAATGCCTACAATAATATAGCCACCGCCCCAATTGTTTATATCGTTAGCAAATGCACATATAGTATGCACAATTTCTTCGGGATTCCAGCCTTGTTT
>JBILQQ010000072.1:0-2538 GCA_044373115.1 Flavobacterium sp. | reverse complement strand
TGAAACGGGATTGTGTTGCTCCTTATTATTAGTTTAATTTTGGTCCTGCTTCAACTAGTTTTTTTCCTTCTTCGTTGTCTGTATATTGTGTAAAGTTATTTATGAATAATTGGGCTAAATTTTTGGCCTTTTCTTCCCATTCATTTATGTTGCTGTAGGTTGATCGGGGGTCCAAAATGGTGTTGTCCACATCGTGCAATGCTGTTGGGACAACAAAGTTGAAAACAGGAATTGTTTTTGTTTCGGCTTTTTCAATAGATCCGTCAAGAATGGCGTCAATAATGGCGCGGGTATCTTTTATGGAAATTCGTTTGCCAGTTCCGTTCCAGCCGGTATTTACCATGTAGGCAGTTGCGTTGTTAGCTTCCATTTTTTTAACTAATTCTTCACCATATTTTGTGGGATGAAGTGATAAAAATGCTTTTCCAAAACAAGCTGAAAAAGTGGGTTGAGGTTCGGTTACACCTCTTTCTGTTCCTGCCAATTTGGCTGTAAAACCGGAAAGGAAGTAGTATTTTGTTTGTTCAGGGGTTAATTTTGAAACAGGTGGCATTACACCAAATGCGTCGGCGGTTAAAAATATTACTTTAGTTGCAGGTCCAGCTTTAGAAACTGGTTTTACAATGTTTTGAATATGGTCTATTGGGTACGAAACGCGCGTGTTTTGGGTTGTCGATCCGTCTTTAAAATCAATCTTTCCGTTTGCATCTAAAGTTACGTTTTCTAGCAAAGCATCTTTTTTAATTGCGGCATAAATATCGGGTTCGTTTGCTGCACTTAAATCGATGGTTTTGGCATAACATCCGCCTTCAAAATTAAATACACCTTCGTTGTCCCATCCGTGTTCATCGTCACCAATCAATTCTCTTTTTGGGTCGGTTGACAATGTTGTTTTTCCTGTTCCTGAAAGCCCAAAAAACACAGCTACATCTCCATCCTTTCCTTTGTTTGCGGAGCAGTGCATGGAAGCGATTCCTTGTAAAGGCAAATAGTAATTCATCATTGAAAACATTCCTTTTTTCATTTCGCCGCCGTACCAAGTACCACCAATAAGTTGCATTTTTTCGGTTAGATTAAACGCTACATAAACGTCGGAGTTCATTTGGTGTGCTTCAAAATCTTTAAAATTGGTTTTTGATGCATTGATAACGATAAAGTCGGGTTCGCCAAAGTTATCGAGTTCAGACTCTGTTGGACGAATGAACATATTTTTTACAAAATGGGCTTGCCAAGCAACTTCCATAATGAAACGTACTTTTAATCGGGTGTTTTCGTTTGCTCCACAAAATGCATCTATTACAAATAATCGTTTTCCCGATAATTGGGTTACGGATGTTTCTTTTAGGGCATTCCAAGTTGTTTGAGAAATTGGTTTGTTGTCGTTTGGTGCTTTATCGGAATTCCACCATATACTGTTTTTTGTGATGGCATCTTCAACTATGTATTTGTCTTTAGGTGATCTTCCTGTAAATTCTCCGGTCATTACGTTGATGGCTCCAAGCTCTGAAATTTGACCTTTTTCGTATCCTTCTAAATTAGAATCTAACTCTTCGTTATATAAAGTTTCAAAGGATGGGTTGTAAATTATTTCTGAGGGATTTTTTATTCCGTATTTCTCTAACGAAATCGTTTTCGTGGTTTGTGTGAAGTTGTCCATAAAAAATAAATTGTCTAATTGTAAATTTTTTACAAAGGTAAAAATAATTAACTACAACGTTGTAATTAATTTGAATTTTCTGAACGTTTATATAAAAATTCTTTTGCAAATATTCCCCAACCCATTATTAAAAGTAATCCACCAATGGGTGTAATTATTCCTATTGGTTTAAAATTTATACCACTTACATTTGAAGTCGCCAATAAATAAATTGATCCTGAAAAAAATAAGGTTCCAAATGAAATAAAGTAATACATCATTTTTTTTGATTTGTCTGAAATTCTGTTATTTAGACCCAAAAACAATAGAAATAAGGCGTGATACATTTGGTATTTTACTCCTGTTTCAAAAGTTGTAAGTTGTTGTAAATTCAATACATCTTTTAACGCGTGGGCGCCAAATGCTCCCAAAAGTATTGCGGTTAACCCTAGTATTGCACCTGTTATATTTATTTTATTTTCCATTAAAGCTGTTTTTAATCACTGTTCAAAATTAATTGAATTTATTGAAAACGAAAACAAATAGGGGTTTAAAATTATGATTTTCATAAAAATTGTTTCCAAATTAGTTCAAATTGTTACATTTGCCTTTCAAAATAATTTTAAATGAGATCTATATTAATTCTTGGAGCTGGTCGTTCTGCATCATCATTGATTCAGTATTTATTACAAAAATCTTCTGATGAAAATTTACATCTTACTATAGCTGATTTGTCTTTGGATTTAGCTTTACAAAAAACAAACAAGCACCCAAACGCATCTGCAATTCAAATTGATATTTTTAACGCAACACAAAGGCAATCCGAAATTGCTAAGGCAGATATTGTGGTTTCCATGTTGCCTGCTCATTTACATATTGAAGTGGCTAAAGATTGTATTCTT
>JBILQQ010000018.1:0-44837 GCA_044373115.1 Flavobacterium sp. | reverse complement strand
ACGTTGGCTTGTCCGTAACCTTCGTGTCCTGCTATGCGTTTGGCATCGGCTACACGTTGCAATGCGTTGTTGAGCGCGCTTTCAATTTGATCCAATTGGTTAAAAACCGTTAGGTCGTTTTGCATGTGGGCAAGGTTTACAAAACCTGGCAAAATGCCTGCTCCGTTGAGTTGCGCCTCGCTAAGGCAGTCTTCGGCAAACACTTTGTTGGACACGTTAATGGCGTTGTAACTCAGTCGTTGCTCATCGGTAAGTGTTGTGTTGGCTGGAATTTTTGATAAAATGGTGGCTATGCTTGTGTTGATAGCCGTGATATCTGCCGCTGCAAGTACCACATTGATTTTGTTCTCTGATAAATTTGACATACGATAAATGGTTTAAATAGTGCCTACTTAATTTCCCGTTTTCGGCTTTTCGGGTGGATTGTTTTTGTAATCCTTTTTCAAAATTAAAAAAATAAATGCAATTACAAAAATCAATTTCAATTTCAAAAATCAATTTCAATTTCAATTTCAAAAATCAATTTTGTTAACCACAAATTTTCACAAATTCACACAAATTTTAAATCTTTAAATCTTTAATTTTTTTTGCCACAGATTACACAGATTTCACAGATTTCACAGATTTGAAAACTTTGAAACTTTGAAACTTTGAAACTTTGAAACTTTGAAACTTTGAAACTTTGAAACTTTGAAACTTTGAAACTTTGAAACCTGAAACTTGAAACCTGAAACCTGAAACTTGAAACTTTCGACTTTATGACTTTATAACTTTATGACTATTTTTCTTCTGAAAAAAAAACGTGATGTCTAGCCCCGATGGAGCCGATATCCTCCCGAAGTCCCGAAGGGCAAGGGAGATAAAGGCGATGGCGGGACAAAATGGCTGTTGAAACGGGATGATGTGCTCCTTAAAAAAGGAAAAAAAGGGGGTTGTATAGTTTTTGTATCACAATTTTTGGTGGGTTGTAGTTGATTTACGTTTAAATTTGATAAAATTATAAACGATATTATTATGAAAAAAATTATTTTACTGTGTTTATTGAGTTGTGCTGCTGGTTTTGGGCAAAACGGACCAATAAATTTTGAAACACCTGGAATTGGAGCTAACTGGACATGGATTACGTTTGAGAATGGTGCAAATGCGGCACTGCAAATGGTGGCAAATCCTGATACATCGGGCATTAATAGTTCGGCTACGGTGGGGAAAATTACGGTTTTGACTAACTCGGCGCCTTTTGCTGGGGTTGAGAGTATTCATCAATTGTCCAACCCTTCAGGTGCGCCTGCATTGGGGAATTATGTGGTTACAGCAAGTAATTGTACGGTAAAAATTATGGTGTACAAATCGGTGATTAGTGATGTTGGAATTAAGTTTGTAAATGCTACCAATGGATCAACGGGTGAGATAAAAAAGGCGAATACTTTGGTGGATCAATGGGAGGAATTGGTATTTGATTTTTCGAGTAGAATTGGTCAAACGAATGATCAAATTGTGATTTATCCTGATTTTCAATCGGGTAGATCAAGTGATAATGTGTGTTATATTGACAATATTAGTTTTAGCCAAGATTTAGAAAGACCGGTTTTGCCGTTAGATTTTGAGTCGAGTACAGCTTATTATTCGTTTTCAAATTTTCAGAACACCATAACGACTAAAGTAACAAACCCCTACCCTACTGGGATTAACACAAGTAATACGGTGGCAAGAATGCGAAAAAACCCAGGTGAAAATTGGGCGGGTTCTTTTATTGAATTAGGTAGTTCAATTGATTTTTCGACTGTTAATAGCTTGAAAATGAAGGTTTTTTCACCCTTTGCTGGTAAGGTTTTTAGAATAAAATTAGAAAACTTGACTAATGCTGCATTTAATATTGAAGTGAATGCTACTAACACTGTAGCCAATGCTTGGGAGGAGTTAACGTTTGTGTTTCCGGGTATTGTAAACGCAAATAACTACAAACGTGTGGTTGTTTTTTGCAATTTTGGTGTATCGGGCATTGGTGAGAATTATTATTTTGATGATATTCGATTGAATACGACTATGTCGGTTGCTGACAATAAATTTAATGCTGTTTCTGTTTACCCAAATCCGTGTAGTAACTTTGTAACAGTTGAATCGGCTGATAGCATTGAATCGGTAACGATTTACAATACGCTAGGGCAACAAATTTCAAGTTTACCAATTGATGCCGCAACACAGCAAATGGATGTGTCAGGCTTGGAAACGGGTATGTATATTTTGAATTTTAAAATAGGCGAAACAATGGTTACCAAAAAATTAATGAAGCAGTAAAAAATAATTAGGTAGTTAAAAAAAAGCACAACTTGCTAGTTGTGCTTTTTTTTATGAATTGATAATTGAATAAAATAGTATAACTTATTTTAAATTAAGTGAAAAAAAATTGATGTAAAATTAGAAGAATCATTTTTTAAATGAAAATAAGCTGAACTATGACGTTTTTTCTTTAAATAATTAAAAAAACGGGCTAATAAAAGTTACGCAAACGATGTAG
This sequence comes from Flavobacterium sp., assembly GCA_044373115.1. Taxonomy (GTDB): domain Bacteria; phylum Bacteroidota; class Bacteroidia; order Flavobacteriales; family Flavobacteriaceae; genus Flavobacterium. Next base: position 42,322 of record JBILQQ010000018.1, on the reverse strand, counting down.
GTTACCACAACAATAGCTTAACATCAAAAAAAAATTAAAAAAAGAATATTCAACACAATAGGCTTTTAAATACTGAAAATCAATATATTAAACATGTAAAGGTGAATAAAATTTAAAAGTGGAATGGTATAGTTTTTATATATGAATTAAAAAAAGCTACAAGTGAAAAAAAATATAAATTTGACTAAACCTTAAAACAAAATAAAAATGAAAAAAACATTACAAATCATGTTGGCTACTTTTTGTATTTTTACAAGTATCCAACAAACAACTGCACAAAATACAGTTACTGTTAGCGGTACATCTACTTGGGTAGGATATGCAAACGTATATGAGTCAAATGGAACAACTCCTTTGTTTGGTAATCCTTGGGCACTTGCAGACATCAAATCAACACTTACGCCATCAACTAACACAATCAAATTGCAACCCAACTTTAATACCTATGCAAATGCACAAGCCGGAAGTGCTGCAGATCAAGCCTATTGGATTAATGGTGCTATTGGAAATAGATTTTTTGAAGGAAATTCTTATGTTGAAAGCACAACGCTTGCAGGTCAAGTTTTAAACTTTACTGGAAATGTAACCAGCTACACACTAGCAGCAGGTTATACCGCAGTTGCATTCATTAAAGGGTTGGACTCTGGAAACGCTACAGTTTTTAGCGTTTCAACACCAATAACTGCAACCGGAGTATTTGACTTAAGTTCAGTAACTGCAATTCCAGCTGGATTAAAAGTTCAATACGGATTTACAATTAAAGGATTGAATGGTAACCCTGCTAACGAAGCAGCATTAGGAAATGTAACTGTAACAAGCGCTGGAGCAGCTCCAGCAAGTGTAAATGTTACTTTTAAAGTTGATATGTCACAACAAACAGGATTTACAACGCCACATATTGCAGGTACTTTCAACAGTTGGTCAGATTCTGCTAATGCATTGAGTGATGCGAATGCAGATGGTATTTGGGAAACAACTATTGCCTTGGCTCCAGGAAATTATGAATATAAATTTTTAAAAGACAGCTGGGCTACAGGAGATGAAATATTAACTTCTGGATCAAGCTGTACAGTAACTAATAGTGGGTACACAAATAGAGCTTTAACGGTTGGTAGTACAAATATGACTCAAGCAACAGTATGTTATGCATCATGCGCTGCATGTACAACTGTAACAGAGCCAATGACCGCAGCTCCAACACCTACACGTCCGGCAGCAAATGTAATTTCTATGTTTAGTAATGCGTATACAAACGTACCTGTTGACACTTGGCAAACAGTTTGGTCAGTTGGTACAGTAACAAACATTCAAATTCAAGGAAACGATACTAAAAAATATACTGGTTTAAGTTTTGTTGGTGCTGAAACTGTAACATCTCAAATCAATGCTACCAACATGCAATATTTACATGTTGATGCTTGGACACCAAACATGACACTAATTAGAATAAAATTGGTTGATTTTGGAGCAAATGGTGTTTACCAAGGTACACCAAATGATGATAAAGAGCATGAATTAGTATTTAATGCGCCTGCACAAGGTAGTTGGATTAGCTATGATATTCCACTTTCAAACTTTACTAATTTGACTACAAGAGGAAACATAGCTCAATTTATTTTATCTGGAAATCCAGCAGGTTCAGGAACACTTTTTGTAGATAATGTTTACTTTAGCGATGTAGCAATGGCTAATGAAAGTTTTGCAAACGCTACTGTAAAAATTTATCCAAATCCAGCTTCAACTTCAATTACACTTGAAAACGAAAGCGCTATTGAGTCAGTTAGTATTTATAACGTAGTTGGACAAGAAGTAAAAACAGCAGCTCCAAATTCAAACACAATTACATTAGATATCAGCAATTTAGAAACTGGTGTTTACGTAATCAAATCAATTTCTGAAGGAAGAACATCTACTTCAAAATTTGTGAAACAATAAAGTTAAGTAAGTTTTTTTTAAGTTTGAAAAGCACGTTTTAGCAATAAAACGTGTTTTTTTTTAATAATTGTTTAAAGAAATATTTAAAAAAAATAATTACATTTATAAAAAAATAGAAATTAGCTCAACTATGCAGAACTATTTATTCACTTTATTGTTAGTACTTGCAACTACTATTGGTGTATCTCAAGAATTACCCCCAATTCTAAATTATGTTCCAAAGGAATATGGAGCAGGAAATCAAAACTGGATGATATCCCAAGATAAAAATCAGTTTGTATATTTTGCAAACAATGAAGGATTATTAGAATTTAATGGCTCTTCATGGTCGTTGTATCCGTCACCCAACGAAACCATTTTACGTTCGGTCAAAGTAATAAACGATCGGATTTATACAGGTTGCTATATGGAGTTTGGGTATTGGAAAAAACAACCAAATGGGCAATTACAGTACACATCGTTAAGCAAAACATTAAAAGGTAAAATAATTGACGACGAGCAATTTTGGAATATTTTACATTATGATAAATGGGTGATTTTTCAATCATTAAACCGAATTTATATTTATGACAGTGTACTAAAAAAATTCTCGATAATTTCAGCAAAAAATACAATTACTAAAGCGTTCAAAACAGCTAATAATATCTATTTTCAATGTGCTAACGAAGGATTATTTGAAATTGAAAATGGCAAAAGCAAATTAATTTCAAGTGACTTACTTTTTAAAAATAACCGAATAGTAAACGTATTTTCAACAACTGATGGTTTGTTGATTCAAACCCAACAAAAAGGAATGTTTACTTTAAATTCCCAAAATAAAATCACAAAATATACAACAGAAGTTGATGCGTTTTTGGAAGAAAGCAGCATTTACAGCTGCGAAATGTTGTCAGACGGAAGTATAGCTTTTGGGAGTGTTTCCAATGGAATCATCATTATAAACAAAGACAAAAAATTAAAATACCATTTAACCCAAAACAAAGGTTTGAGTAACAACACAACCCTTTCAATGATGGAAGACGTTGACCAAAATTTATGGATTGGATTGGACAATGGCATTAATTGTGTAAATTTAAAATCGCCTGTTAAAACCTTTTCAGATCATACGGGAGTACTAGGAACAGTGTATGCTTCAATGCAATTCAACAACCGAATGTACATTGGAACCAATCAAGGTTTGTTTAGTAAACTTGCACAAACTAATGACAAATTTGAATACATAGCGGGCACAAAAGGTCAAGTTTGGTCGTTGTTTGAAACCAAAGGAACTTTGTTTTGTGGTCACGATTCAGGAACATTTATTATAAACGGAACTACAAGTAAATTGATTTTTAATCAATCGGGAACATGGAAATTTGAAGTTTATAAAAAAAATCCAAATTTACTACTTCAAGGAAATTATTATGGGCTCTCAGTATTGGAATTTAAAAATAGCCAGTGGCAATTTAGAAATAAAATTCAGCATTTTAATTATTCCTCCCGTTATTTTGAAACAACTTCAAATCAAGTTTTAGTAAGTCATGAATACAAAGGAATTTTTAAATTTACGATTGACCCAAAATTGGAAAAAGCATCAAACATTTCAACTTTAAAAAATCCAAGTAAAGGTAAAAATGCCTGTTTGACAAAATTTAATAACACTATTTATTATGCCTATAAAGAAGGGATTTTCAAATACAATTCAGAAAAAAGTGCATTTGAAAAAGACATCATTTTTAGTAAAATATTTGAGAAAGACGAATACACATCGGGGAAATTAATAGTTGATAAAACAAATAAAATTTGGGTGTTTACAAAAAATTATTTGCATTACTTTACATTGAGCAAACTCAGTTCGGAATTAAAAAAGAATTCCATACCCATTCCATCCTCGCTAACCAATTCAATGTCGGGATTTGAAAATATTACTTCGCTTTCCAATGCCTTGTACTTAATTGGCACTACCGATGGTTATTACACAATCAACCTTGACGAACTTAGCTTTAAAAATTACAGTGTTTCCATATCTAAAATAAGCTCAAACAAAACAAACGACTCACAAACCAATAGTACAATTAAAGAAGCAGGCGTTTTTGATTATGATCAAAACAACATAAACATTTATTTTACAGTACCTGAATACAATAAATACATCAACACAGAATACCAATATTTACTTGAAGATGTACAAGATAGCTGGAGCGAGTGGAGTGTAAAAACCATGGTTAATTTCAAAAATTTATCTCCTGGAACCTACACGTTTAAAGTGCGAGCAAAAGTAGCAAACTCATCACCCGAAAACATGGCTACATATACTTTTACAATTAAAAAACCTTGGTACAGAACCAATTTAGCCCTTCTAATTTACTTATTACTTTCAATGGTATTAGGCTATTACATAAACAATGCCTACAAGAAATTTTATCAAAAACAAGCACAGAAATTAATTGAAGAAAACAATCTTTTGCTTGAAATAAAAGAGCTAGAAACCGAACAACAGCTCATGAAAATTAGAAACGAACAGCTTACACAAGATGTTGATGAAAAAAATAAAGAATTGGCAGTATCAACAATGAGTTTAATAAAAAAGAACGAGTTACTTGCTGTTATTAAAGAAGATTTGAAAAAAACTTCAGAAGCAGATGCCAACAAAAACATCAAATCGGTAATTACAACAATAACCCGCAACATAAACGAAGAAGATACTTGGAATGTATTTAAAGAAGCATTTGATAATGCCGACAAAGACTTTTTGAAAAAAATAAAACAAGCACATTCCTCACTAACTCCAAACGATTTACGACTTTGCGCTTATCTTCGATTGAACTTATCGTCCAAAGAAATTGCCCCATTATTAAACATTTCTGTTCGAAGTGTTGAAATTAAACGATATCGTTTGCGTAAAAAGATGGATTTAACGCATGAACAAGGACTAGTAGAGTATATATTGTCCATTTAATTTGAATTTTTCACCTAAATAAAACTATACAAAACCACAACAAAAGATGTTTTGAGCATCATTTATTTATTGTAATTAAAAAATAAAAAACACCTAAAAAAGCCCTAATTGAAGCTATTGCTACAATTTTAGGCTATTCAAAATGATGTGGCAATAAATTTTTAAAATGTATATTTTTTGTTGTAGTCAATTATAAACAAATAGTATAAGAGAAGTTTACTTTTATAAACCTTAAAAACAAAAATAATTTATGAAGACAAAATTTTTAATTTTTACGCTTTTCCTAATTTCAAGTTTTGGATTTTCCCAAAGCATTCAAATTAAAGGTAAAGTTGTTGATGCGTCCAACGGAATACCTATTCCGGGAGCCAACATTGTAAACAAGAGCGGAACTGTAAGTTTATCAACTGATTTGGATGGAAATTTTAAATTAGACAATCTAAAAGAGGGTGACAAGCTTGTTTTCAGTTTTATTGGTTATTCTAGCATTACCAAAACAGTTACTAAAAATGAAACTGTAACTATATCTTTACAAGAAGATAAAAAAACCTTGGAAGAAGTTGTGGTTGTTGGTTACAGCTCTAAAAAGAAAAAAGACGTTACAGGTTCAGTATCAGTTATTACTGCCAAAACAATTGATGATTTAAAACCTATAAAAGCTGAACTTGCTTTACAAGGTACCGTTGCAGGAGTTACCGTTACATCAGGATCGGGAGCGCCAGGTTCTGGTTTTGATATTCGAATTAGAGGTATATCAACCAACGGACAAAATGGCCCACTTGTATTGATAGATGGTTATGCAGGATCAATGGATTTATTAAACCCTTCTGATATTGAGTCGTTTACTGTTCTGAAAGACGCGCAAGCAGCTGTTTATGGAGCAATAGGTGCAAATGGGGTTATTTTGGTTACAACCAAACAAGGAAAGAAAAATTCAAAAACAAAAGTTAGTTTCAACTCTTACACAGGAACACAAGAAACAACCAAAAAGCTTTCATTGCTAAATGCTACTGAATATGCACTTTTGTTAAACGAAAGTTTTGGTAATTCGGGTCAAGCTATCCCTTATCCAAACGCAACAGGACTTGGCGAAGGAACTAACTGGCAAAACGAGGTGTTCCAAAAGGCTCCCATCAGAAACATTGATTTTAATATCTCTGGAGGTTCAGAAAAAATCACCTATTCATTCAGTGGATCTAATTTGAAACAAGAAGGAATAGTTGGTCTTGAAAAATCTGCATTTGACAGAAGTACAGCACGTTTATCTCTTGGAGTAGATTTGTCAGATAAATTTAAGTTTTCTACCAATATCATCTATACTGATTTTAATAGAACAAGTTTGAGTGAAAATGGACTTGGATCTGTCCTTTTTAATGCAATTAATACCCCTTCAATATTAACTCCTTATGATACAAACGGCAACTTTACGTTAGTTCCTTCAACGGCAGGTTTTGGTAATGAAGTAATTAACCCATTGGCTCAAATGAACAATACTTACAATTCATACAATCTTAAAAAATTTAGTGGAACTGTGAAATTGGATTATTTGGCAACAAAAGGTTTAAAATTAACCTCTAGAATAGGATTTAATTCCAGTAAAAGTGCTGGAAAAGCTTTCTACAAGATTCTTGATTATGGTCCAAACAAAGTTTTCAATGTAACTCGAAGTGTAGTAGCTCAGAGTAATGTAAATGTTGGCGATTATACCTTTGATTTTTTTGCAGAATACGAAACCAAATTTGCTGAAAATCATAAAATTAAAGCAACCTTAGGGACAACCGTTTTTCAATACAATGACTCAGGATTGTATGGAACAGGTTATGATATACCTTATAACTCATGGGAATTTGCCGATTTAAGTTTGGCACAAGGAACAGGAGGATTAGGAGTAAAAGACGCAAATTCGTACAGTGGTATTTACAGAAGGTCTTCTTTTTTTGGAACAGTTGATTATACCTTCAAAGACAGGTATTTACTTTCTGGAATTTTCAGAAGAGATACTTCTAGCCGTTTTGGCCCTGATAACAGAGTAGCAATATTCCCTTCCATTTTGGCTGGTTGGGTGGTATCGAGCGAGCCATTTTTCAAAGAAAATAATTTTATCAATTTCTTAAAAGTAAGAGCTAGTTATGGAGAACTTGGAAATGATAATATTGGAGATTTCAGATACCGCTCTTTATTAACTGGTGAAGCAACTTATGTTTTTAACAATGCACTAACTAATGGAGTAGCGACAGGAATTATACCTAACAGTAAGATACAATGGGAAGCTGATAAGAAATTTGACGTTGGTTTAGACGTTAAGTTATTCAACAAAAAATTAGATATCACCGCTGATTATTTTGATGATACTAGAAGTAAATTATTAATTCAATATGTTCCTATTTCAGGAATTAATGGAGCTACAGCGCCAGGATCAGGTTCGCCAACGGTTAATGCTGGAACAGTTAGTAATAAAGGAATTGAGTTGGCTTTAAATTACAATGATGCACTTTCTGATGATTTCAGATATAGTGTAGGATTCAACATCACCACATTAAAAAACGAAGTGCTCCAAGTAGATAATAGCACAGGATATTTGGAAGGTGGAGCATTTGGCGTAGGTAATTCATTGTATCCTACAAGAATGGAAGTTGGACAACCAATTGGTGTGTTTTATGGTTATGAAGCAGACGGGATTTTCCAAAATCAAGCCGAAGTAGATGCACATCCATCGCAAGTTGCACTTGGAGCAGTATCGGCACCTGGTGATTTAAGATACAAAGACATCAATGGAGATAATGTAATTGACGCTAATGACAGAACGTATATTGGAAAACCAATTGCAGATTATACTCTTGGACTAAATCTTTCTTTTAATTACAAAAACTTTGATTTTGTAGCTTATACCTACGCATCTGTTGGAAATGAGTTAATTAGAAATTATGAAAGAACTGAAGCACGATTAAACAAATTGAATTATGTATTAGACAGATGGACTGGCGAAGGCACGAGCAATACAGTACCAAGAGTTACCGCAGGTGCATCAACAAACACTGTATTTTCAAGCTATTTTGTAGATGATGCTTCATTCATTAGAATCCAAAACCTACAATTAGGATATAGTATAAATAAAAAATACCTTGAAAAAGCAGGGATTTCAAAATTGCGTTTGTATGCGTCTGTAAACAACCTTTATACATTCACCAAATACAAAGGTTTTGACCCAGCAGCTAATAGTGGCGACCCAATAAGCGGAGGAATTGATAGTGGTTTTTATCCTACTCCAAAAACCTATATGTTGGGTGTAAATGTTAATTTCTAAATTTAAAAGTACTATGAAAAAATATATATTAAAATCACTAACTATTGCATTAACATTGGTTTTCAGTACTTCATGTACCGACGAATTTGTTGATATTGATCCAGTTTATTCATTAGATTCAGAAAATTATTTCAATTCAGAATCTGATTATAACAATGCTTTGATTGGGGCTTATGACATGCTACATTCAAGCTACATCAACGTATTGATGGGCGAAATTGCTTCTGACAATACCCTTTCTGGTGGTGAGGCTGCAACAGATACTCCGGGAATTCAGCAAGTGGATGAAATGACACACACAGCAGTAAACGCAAACTTAAAAAACCTTTGGGATTGGATGTTTGCAGGTGTACAAAGATGTAATTACATTCTTGAGTTTAAAGACAAAACCGATTTTGCAAATAGAAATCAAGTCATTGCTGAAGCACGTTTTTTAAGAGCTTATTATCATTTTGAATTAGTAAAATGGTTTGGAGCAATTCCATTAAAAGGAGACAAACGTTTCAGTTTAAATGACGAAAAAACGATTCCTCGTTCCTCTGTAGATGATGTGTATGCAACTATCGAATCTGATTTGCTTTTTGCAGTTCAATACCTAAATCCAACAGCTGCTCAATCAGGAAGAGCAACTAAAGGCGCTGCACAAGCTCTTTTGGGTAAAGCGTATTTGTATCAAAATAAATTTGCTGCATCAGCAGCTATATTTGATCAATTAATTGCAACAAATAGCTATTCATTAGTAGCCAATTATAATGCACTATTTGAACACTCAGGTGAAAACGGACCTGAATCAGTTTTTGAAATTCAATACACGGATGCCCAAGGAGCAGATTTTGGCTGTTTACAATGTAGTGAAGGAAATGTAGCAGTAGGTTTTAATGGTATCAGAAATTATAACGGACCGTTCTTTGATGGGGGATATAGTTTTAACGTACCTACACAAGAAGCTTACAATTCATTTGAAGTAGGTGATAACCGCAAAAACGTTGCTATTTTAGACATTGAAGCATGGGCAACTGCCAACAGTGCAACATTTGGAACAGGCTATAAACATACTGGGTTTTACAACCGAAAATATCTTGCCCGAAAAGGTGATACAAATATTGGTGATCAAAATTTAACCAATCCAAATAATTACCGTTCTATCAGGTATGCAGATGTTTTATTAATGGCTGCTGAAGCACATAACAGAAGTGGTAATGATGTAAAAGCTAAAGACTATTTAAATTTGGTAAGAAGAAGAGCTTTTGGCGATACAAATCATGACATTACAGCGACAGGAACAGCATTAACCGATTTTATTTGGAATGAAAGACGTGTTGAGTTAATGGGTGAAGGACATCGATTTTTTGATTTAGTAAGAACAGGAAAAGCTGCTGGTAAAATAACAGGCTTTACTCCAAATAAAAATGAAATATTCCCTATTCCGTTTGAAGAAATTCAATTTTCTAACGGAAACTGGCAACAAAACACTGGATATTAAAACTAGAAAAGTATGAAAAAAATTATATCAATTTTCGCAATTTGTTTAGTCTCATTTTTCATTTCATGTACGAATGAAAACGAAGATGTAAATTTAGACAACGTTCAGGCACCAACTGCAATTGACGCATCAATGTCAATTAAAGCAGATAATTCAGGTAAAGTTACCATTGCTCCAACAGGAGAAGGAATCACACAATTTATGGTTTACTTTGGTGATGCAACTACTACACCAGCTACATTAAGCGCTGGTCAATCAATAGAACATACTTATGTTGAAGGAATTTTTCAAGTTAAAATTGTAGGTACCACGCTAAATGGTAAAACAGCTGAAAAAATTATTCCATTAAATGTAACCTTTTTTGCACCAACCAATTTAGTTGCAACAATCACTCCTATTCCAACCAATAGCTTAGGAATTACTGTTGAGGCTAAAGCCGATTTTGAAACAGGATTTAAAGTGTATTTTGGCGAAAGCCCAACTGAAACTCCTATAACTTTTGCTGAAGGTGAGGTAATAACACACATTTATACCAATCCAGGTATATATACCGTTAAAGTAGTTGCTACTACAGGTGGCGCTGCAACAACTGAATTTACTCAAAACGTAACTGCAACTGTGCCTGTTTTAATCAACTTACCGCTTGATTTTGAATCGGCAACTTTACCTTATTCATTTACAAATTTTGGTGGAGCTACAACTGTAATTGCAACAAACACTAACAGTACAGGAATAAATACTTCAACAAAAGTTGGAGCACTTACAAAAGCTAATGCGTCTCAAACATGGGCAGGTTCATTTATTGAACTTTCAAATCCAATAAATTTTTCTTCAATGAAAAAAATTAAAATGAAAGTTTGGTCACCTCAATCAGGTATAATTGTAAAGATGAAATTGGAAAATTTAGCTAATGCAAACATCAATATTGAAAGAGATGCAAACGTCACTTTAGCAAACGGTTGGCAAGAAATCACTTTCGATTTTACTGGAATTAGCCTAACAAATACCTACCAAAGAGTAGTTGTGTTTTTTGCTTTTGGAAATGCAGGAACAGGAGCTACCTATTATTTTGATGACATCAAACAATCTAATTAATTTTAGAACTAAATTCAAATAAAACATTATGAAAAATAAAATAATCAAAAGTTTCTTATTCATCGTTTTACCGTTATTATTGGTAAATTGTCAAGAAGATGAAGCAAGTTTTGGAGAAATTTCAACTCCAACTAATCTTCAAGTTACTGCAACTATAGTTGGAAAAACGGCTGCAGAACCTTTCGGAGACGGATCAGGAGAAGTAAATTTTGTAGCTACAGCAGATAATGCAATATCTTACAAATATATTTTTGGCGACGGTGATGAAAAAAACGCGCCAAGTGGGATCATCAAAAAAAATTATACCAAAAACGGCGTTAACACATATAATGTAACCATTATTGCATCTGGAAAAGCAGGCGTTACTACCTCAAAAACAATGGAAATTGAGGTATTAAGTAATTTTACCGATGATGAAGCAGTTGAATATTTAACAGGTGGAGCAAGCAAAAACTGGTACTTCTCAGCAACTGAAATTGGTCATCTTGGCGTAGGTCCAAATTCAACAAATGCTGCGCAAAACTATTTTGCTCATTACTATATGGCACAACCATGGGAAAAATTAGGAACTCCTGAAAGTAGCTGTTTGTATCAAAACGTTTTAAAATTTTCAAAGGTCAACGACCAATTAAAATATGAACTTAACAACAATGGAGGTACTTATTTTAATGCTTCTTATCAAGGAGTTGTAAATGGTACAGCAGGTTATGACTTCTGCTACACTTACGATACTTCAGGTCAAAAAAATGTTTCTTTAGCACCTTCTGAATCTTTGGTAAAAGCTAATAATATTCCTGGACAAACAAGAGGAACAGTTATGAATTTTTCTGACAATGGATTTATGGGTTATTATGTAGGAAGCAACTCTTATGAAATATTGTCAATCACTGAAAACAGAATGGTTGTTCGTGTTATTCAAGGAAATAATACGGGATTAGCATGGTACCATATATTTACAACTGTACCACCGGTTCAAGATCCAATAGCTGATTATACCAATTTGATTTGGTCAGACGAATTTAATACTGACGGAGCTCCAGACCCTGCAAAATGGGGGTACGACATTGGCGCAGGCGGCTGGGGAAATAACGAATCGCAATATTACACCAATGCTGCAAGCAATTCTGTTGTGCAAGGTGGTAGTTTAAAAATTACAGCTAAAGCACAAGCTCAAAACGGTTCAAACTACACATCAGCACGTTTAAAAACACAAGGTAAATTTGATTTCAAATACGGAAAAGTTGAAGTACGAGCAAAATTGCCAGCAGGTGGCGGAACTTGGCCCGCAATATGGATGCTAGGCTCAAATATTACATCTGTAAATTGGCCTGCTTGTGGCGAAATTGATATTATGGAACATAAGGGTAATGAGCTAAATAAAATACATGGTTCACTGCATTATCCAGGTAATTCAGGAGGAAATGCCAACACAAATACAGCTACTTTCCCAGGTGTTTCAACAGGATTTAAAACGTACAAAGCCGTTTGGACTCCTAATTCAATTAAATTTTATGTTGATAATGTACTTTTTCATTCGTTTATAAACAACGGAAATGTACCTTTCAATTCTAACTTTTTCTTAATATTAAATGTTGCAATGGGTGGTACTTTTGGAGGTGCAATTGATCCTGCTTTTAGTCAAGCCGCTATGGAAGTTGATTTCGTAAGAGTATATCAATAATCCATAAATTCATATAAATAAGTAAAATGAAAACAAATACCACCCTTTTAAGTTTACTACTGCTCTCTTTTTTGGGATGTGGAACCTATACAAAACCAATTGCAAGCGATTCTTCTATTAAAACTATTGATCAAAAAGTTGATTCTTTACTAAACTTAATGACTTTAGAAGAAAAAATTGGGCAATTAAACCAATACAATGGTTTTTGGGATGTAACAGGTCCTGACCCAAAAGAAGGAGCAGCAGCAACAAAATACGAACACTTAAAAAAAGGATTTGTTGGCTCAATGCTGAACGTTAAAGGGGTGAAAGATGTTCGAAAAATTCAAAAAATAGCTGTTGAAGAAACGCGATTAGGAATACCATTACTATTTGGTTTTGATGTTATTCACGGTTATAAAACAATTAGTCCTATTCCTTTGGCAGAAGCAGCAAGCTGGGACTTAGATGCAATAAAAAATTCGGCAGCAATTGCAGCGGAAGAGGCAGCAGCAGTGGGCATTAACTGGACTTTTGCGCCAATGGTGGATATTTCAAGAGATGCTAGATGGGGACGTATTATGGAAGGTGCTGGTGAAGACCCATTTTTAGGCAGTAAAATTGCTTTTGCCAGAGTAAAAGGATTTCAAGGTGAAGATTTTTCTTCTTCAAAAACTATTATGGCTTGCGCCAAGCATTTTGTTGGTTATGGATATGCAGAAGCAGGAAGAGATTACAATACGGTTGATTTTAGTGAATTTGAACTTCAAAATAACATTTTACCTCCATTCAAGGCATGTGTTGATGCTGGTGTAAAATCATTCATGAATTCGTTCAACATTGTTAACGGAATTCCCGCAACTGGTAATGCGTATTTGCAACGAAATATTTTAAAAAAAGAATGGGGTTTCAAAGGTTTTGTAGTTTCTGATTGGGGCTCCATTACAGAAATGATCGCGCACGGTTATGCAAAAGATGGCAAACAAGCTGCAGAATTTGCAATTAATGCAGGCTCAGATATGGACATGGAATCGTATTTGTATGTGGAACATTTAGCGACTTTAGTCAAAGAAGGAAAGGTGAACGAATCAACTATCAATGAGGCTACTAAACGTATTTTGAAAGTGAAATTTGAAATGGGTTTATTTAAAAATCCATACAAATACTGTAACGAAGAAATTGAAAAAAATACGGTTGGAAAAAATGAATTCCAAGAAGGTGTTTTGGATATGGCTAAAAAGTCAATTGTATTGCTTAAAAATGATAACAATATTCTTCCTTTAAAAAAATCAGGACAAAAAATTGCATTGATTGGTGCTTTGGCTTCTGATAAAACGAGTCCTTTAGGAAATTGGCGACTTGCAGCTGACGAAAATACTGCGGTATCAGTTTTAGAAGGATTGCAAAAATACAGCGGTAATCAAATAAACTACAAAAAAGGTGCAGATGTAGCTATTGGCACTACCCAATTTGTGAAAGAAACAAAGATTAATACCACAGACAAATCAGGATTTGCAGAAGCAATTGAAGCAGCAAAAAATGCAGATGTAGTGGTTATGGTTTTGGGTGAGCATGGATTACAGTCAGGTGAAGGTAGAAGCCGCTCAGACATTGGATTACCGGGTGTACAGCAAGAATTATTGGAAGAAATTTACAACGTAAACAAAAATATTGTTTTGGTACTTAACAACGGAAGACCTCTTGCAATTCCATGGGCAGTAAAAAACATTCCTGCCATTGTCGAAGCTTGGCAACTAGGTACTCAAAGTGGAAATGCTATTGCAGCTGTTCTTTATGGTGACTACAATCCAAGTGGTAAATTACCCGTAACTTTTCCAAGAAGCGTTGGGCAACTTCCATTATATTACAATCACATGAGCACAGGAAGACCATCAACTAATGACCCTGAAAGCGTATTTTGGTCACATTATATTGATGAAAAAACAACCCCTCAATTTCCTTTTGGATACGGATTAAGCTATTCAAAATTTGAATATTCTAATTTAAAATTAAGTGCTGATTCATTTTCAAAAAATGGTACAATAACCGCCTCCATCCAAGTAAAAAACAACAGCACTGTGGCTGGAAAAGAGGTAGTTCAAATGTATATTAGAGATTTGTTTGGAAGCTTAACTAGACCTGTAAAAGAATTAAAAGATTTTAAAATGATTGAGCTAAATCCAAACGAAACTAAAACAGTTGAATTTATTATCAACGAAAAAACGATTGAATTTTTTACTGCAAACAAAATTTGGGAGGCTGAAAAAGGTGATTTTAAATTATTTATTGGAGGCAATTCAGAGGATGTTTTAGAAAAAGGTTTTGAATACAAATAATCATGAAAAAAAGCGTACTATATTTTTTTTTATTGAGTTACACACTACTCAATTTTGCACAGAATAAACAATTAATTTGGGAAGAAAATTTTGATGGTGATGAATTAAATTCAACTATTTGGAATTATGAACTTGGCGATGGTTGTCCAGATATTTGTGGATGGGGTAACAATGAAAAACAACTTTACACAAATGCAAACCACTCAGTAGCGAATGGCATTTTAACAATAGAAATTAAAAAAGAAAAAGAGCAGTACTCTTCCACAAGAATAACAACCGCAAAAAAGAAAGAATTTCAATACGGTCGAATTGAAGCGCGTGCAAAACTCCCAATAGGAAAAGGTATTTGGCCAGCATTTTGGATGCTTGGATCAAATATAAAGCAAGTTGGTTGGCCCAAATGTGGCGAAATTGACATTTTAGAATATGTAGGCAGAGAACCCCATAAGGTATTTACGTCACTTCATACACAAGACAGTCATGGAAACACAATTAATACCAAAAAAACAGAAATAGAAAACATTGAAAATGGATTTCATACCTATACAATTGATTGGTCCAAAGACAAAATTGTGTTCCTAGTTGATGAAATAGTAGTATATACATTTCAACCAGAATTAAAAAACGAAAATACTTGGCCGTTCAATCAGCCGTTTTATTTTATTATAAACGCTGCCGTTGGCGGCAACTTTGGCGGACATGAAATTGACGACTCTATTTTTCCTCAAAAATTTGAAATTGATTATATCAAAGTGTATCAATAAAACTGAATAACTAAACCGATAAAACAGACTTTCAAGTCTGTTTTTTTTTACAAAAAATCAAATAAAATATTATTTATTGTACAAAAAGTGTTAAAATTTGAAATAAAGCTTGTTTTATAACATTTTATTATACTATATTTGGCAATAATTAACACTCAAAAACAAAAGAGCCTATAATATAAAATTACTTTTTAGATCAATTTATTTAGAATTATTCAAACACTAAAAGGTATTATTATGGCTATTAATCACACCCCAGACGCACTATTGGTGAAAAATTACATTGCAGGCGATGAGCAAGCACTAACTGTACTTATCAATAGACATCAAACCAAAATATACGGTTTTATTTACTCAAAACTTGCCGACAGAGACCAAGCGGACGACGTGTTTCAGGATACTTTTATTAAAGTAATTAAAACACTAAAATCAAATTCGTACAATGAAGAAGGTAAATTTTTACCATGGGTAATGCGTATTGCGCATAATTTAATTGTTGATTTTTACAGAAAAAACAAAAAAATGCCCCTTTTGCGCGAAACCGAAGAATTTTCAATTTTTGACATTCTATCAGATAACTCACCATCAATTGAAGGTCAAATAATATATGACGGTATTGAAAAAGATGTTCAAAACATAATATTGGAACTTCCCGACGATCAAAAAGAAGTACTAATGATGCGAATATACCAAGACTTAAGTTTCAAAGAAATTTCAGAACTAACCGGAGTAAGTATCAATACAGCGTTAGGACGCATGCGTTATGCCGTAATAAATCTAAGAAAAATAATTGAAAAAAATAATATTATTTTAACTGCTTAATACAATATTACAATCTTTTTGCCGTTGTACTATAAACCAATTTATAATTCAATATATGGCAAAAATTTACTCAAAAATCATTGCAGCTCCTACTGCAATTCAACCTAAAAAGGAAACTGTAAATTTTATTTTAAATTATTCTAAAGCCTTGAGTTATTTAAACATAAAAGGTCAAAAAATAGAATTTATCGCAAATTAATTAAAAAATCCCGAAATTATCGGGATTTTTCTTTATAATAGGTTGCTATCATTTTTTTACTACCCACCGTTTTAGTAATAATATCTTTTTCTAAATCCCAACCCCGCGCAGGCGAATATTCCCTTCCGTACCAAATAATTTGCAAATGCAAATCGTTCCAAACAGCCTCTGGAAATAGCGCCTTGGCATCGCGCTCGGTTTGCACCACATTTTTGCCCGAACTCAAATTCCAACGGTACATCAACCGATGAATATGTGTGTCCACAGGAAAAGCAGGTACACCAAACGCCTGACTCATCACCACACTCGCCGTTTTATGACCAACCGCTGGCAAAGCCTCCAAAGCCTCAAAACTCTGAGGTACTTCACCGTTATATTTGTCAATTAATATGTGTGACAAACCGTAAATCCCCTTCGATTTCATTGGCGAAAGTCCACACGGACGAATAATATCTCTAATCTCCTCCACCGACATTTTCACCATATCATACGGATTATCAGCCTTTGCGAACAAAAGCGGCGTAATCTGATTAACACGCACATCGGTGCACTGCGCCGACAACAACACCGCAATCAATAAGGTATATGGATCTTTATGATCCAACGGAATGGGTATGGTAGGGTACAGCTCTTTTAACGTATTTATAACAAATGTTACACGCTCTTTTTTTGTCATTAGTGTAAATTTACAATGTAAAATAACTTAATTTTATCCAAAAAAACAAACCCTAAAACAACAAAAATGACAACATTAAAAATAGGCGATAAAGCTCCCGCATTTTCTGCCCTTGACCAAGATGGAAACAACCATAAACTAAGCGATTATACCGGAAAAAAATTAGTCGTTTTCTTCTACCCAAAAGCCAACACACCCGGCTGCACCGCCGAGGCTTGCGACCTTAGCAACAATTTTGAAACCTTCAAAAACAACAATTACGCACTTCTTGGTGTAAGTGCCGACAGCCAAAAAGCACAAGCCAAGTTCAAAGAAAAATATGACTTTCCGTTCCCACTTTTAGCCGACGAAAACAAAGAAGTCATCCAAGCCTTTGGCGTTTGGGGACCCAAAAAATTCATGGGCAAAGAGTACGACGGCATCCACCGCACTACCTTTATTATCAACGAAAACGGCATTATAGACAACATCATCACCGATGTAAAAACCAAAGCACACGCCGCACAAATCTTAAAATAAAATCAAAATTTGGGCGTGCCACCAGCCAAAAAAAAACCAAATGATGGTTACCTCCTATGGTTTTTTTTTGGCTGCTGTCGGGCTTTCCGCTACAAGTCCTCGCAGCCCGCCGCTGCGCTTTGGGCTGCTGTGGGCTTTTCGCTGCAATCCCTCACGCGGGAATACGGTGATAGGTAGTTTTGGTAAAAAATTGAAATCCTATAGTAGTGTTCTCTATCCATACCCTCCTCACCTAGCCCCGATTGAAGTGGAAATCCTTTTTGAAAAGGGCACTTGGGCGGTTGCTGAGTTGCCCTTTTCAAAAGATTGGAACGGAAAGCGGGAAAATGGTTGATTAAAAATGCCCGAGCCTGTTGCTGCTGAAAATAAAAAAACCTCAACAGAAAATCTATTGAGGTTTGTTTTTTTTAGGCTTCTTCTAATACCTTATTGGGGTCATAGCCAAAGAGTTGGTGCTCTTTTATTAACTGTGCTGTTCCATCTGGCAACATGGTTTCCCAACCAGGTTTTCCGTTAGAAATCATTTTTAGCACTTCGCGAGAGAATATTTCTAGGTTTTTCTTTTCGTAATCGACTACATCTATCACTTTTCCGTTGAATTTAAAGAACTTGTACAATTCTTTCATTCGTGGATGCACTTTGAGGTTTTCGGAGTCGATGACCTCATTAAATTCGTCTAACATTGGGTAGAGATATACTTTTAAGTCTCGGTAGAATAATTTTCCGAAGGCTTCTAGGATGCCTCCGCTAAGGTGGCGGTAGTATTTTTCGTCAAAAATATCGACTAGGTTGTTTACTCCCATTACTAGTCCCATGCGGGCTTTGGAGTAGGCTGAGAAGTATTCGACCACTTTGTAATATTCTTGGAAATTGGATATCATTACGGTTTGCCCAAGTGAACAAAGAAGTTCTGCTCTGTCCATAAAGTCTCTTTCGTCAATTTCTCCTTCTGATCGAAGGTTGGAAAGTGTGATTTCAAAAACGACAAATGTATTTTCTTTTTCTACTTTATTTTCTTCTAGAAACATTTTGAGTGATTTCTCATACATGTCCATGTTGACGGTAGTTACAGGACGGAAACTACCACGAAGAGCTAAAATATTTTTTTTGTAAAGTACCGCTGCTGGCAGGATGTTTTTGCCTTCGGGTGAGAACATCACGGCATCGGTCATTCCGTTTTTCACCAATTGAAGACTCATCAATCGGTTATCAACATTGGCAAAACGTGGTCCAGAGAAGTTGATGGTGTCTATTTCAAGCTGGTCTTTGTCGAGGTGATCATATAAATATCGGAGTAATTTTTTTGGGTCGTTGTATTTATAGAAAGCGCCATAAATAAGGTTTACGCCCAATATTCCGAGTGTTTCTTGCTGTAATCGTGCATCGGTTTCTTTAAAACGGATGTGGATAATGATTTCGTTATAGTCTTCATCGGGTTCAATTTGGTATTTGATACCTACCCATCCGTGACCTTTGAATTGCTTAGCAAAATCGATAGTTGCTACCGTATTGGCATAACTAAAAAACATTTTGTTGGGATGTTTGGAACGGTCTAAACGTTTTTCTATAAGTTCAACCTCATGGGTTAACATTTTTTTTAATCGACTTTCGGTAACATATCTGCCGTCTTCTTCTATACCATAAATAGCATCTGAAAAGTCTTTATCATAAGCCGACATTGCCTTTGCAATAGTTCCTGATGAACCTCCTGATCTAAAAAAATGACGAACGGTTTCTTGTCCGGCACCAATTTCTGCAAAGGTTCCATAAATATGTTCATTCAAATTAATTCGCAATGCCTTGTCTTTAATAGACGGAATTTGCTGAATCTCTTTATCACCTTTTAATTGAATATCTAAACCTGATTTTCCCATAATTATAAATAATATACAAAGTTAATAAAACTAGACGGTTAACAAAAGATAATTAATGCTATTTTTGTGTCAATAAACGTATATGATTTTTTTATCAAAAATTAATCCAAAATTATTTTTCTATGAATGTTTATTTTTTAGGGACAGGAACTTCGCAAGGTATTCCCGTAATTGGGAGTAATCATCCGGTTTGTAAAAGTACAAATCTGAAGGACAAACGCTTGCGGGTTTCGGTTTGGATATATGATGAAAAATTTTCGGTTGTGATAGATTGCGGACCCGATTTTAGACAACAAATGCTCAGCTGCAAATGCCAACATATTGACGGTATCTTGTTTACACATGAACACTCTGACCACACAGCGGGCATTGACGATATACGTCCGTTTAATTTTTTGCAAGGTGCGATACCTATTTATGCGCATTCACGTGTTATTTCAAATTTAAAAAGAAGATTTGATTATGTATTTGAAACCGAAAATAGATATCCTGGTGCACCCTCTGTTGATGCAATTGAAATAAAAAACAATACACCTTTTACAATAAAAGATAAGACTATAATTCCGATTAATGCTTTTCATGGGTCACTTCAAGTTTTTGGATTTAGAATAGATGATTTTGCTTATTTAACCGATGTAAAAACAATTGACGAAAGCGAAATTGAAAAATTAAAAAATCTTGACATTCTAGTTATCAATGCCTTACGAGAAGAAAGTCATCATTCGCATTTTAATTTGCAAGAAGCATTAGATTTTGTAACTTTGGTTCAACCAAAAAAAACATTTCTCACCCATATTAGTCATCATTTGGGATTGCATGAAGAGGTTCAAAAAAAATTACCTCCTACTGTTTTTTTGGCGTATGATAACTTAGAAATTTCGATTTGATTATGAAAAAACAATTGTATTTGTATTTATTTCTTTTAACGGCATTATTTTTAATTTTTACCTACACCTATTATAGTAAGGCATTGGAAAAAGAAAAACTGAGTCATCAAAAAACTACTTCTTTATTAAAATCGGAGCAGCAATCGTGTACGGATAAAATGTATGATGCCAATTACTTTTCGTTACTAAACAACCAACGGTCGCAGGATTACTTTGAACAATATGACTTCAAAGAATTAAACACCAAAATCACCAATGATTTATTGGCTTTTAACGACCTTGAAACGGGAAATCCATACACTGGACAGGAAATTGTTGATTCAAAAAAATTCATTATTAATAAAATAAAAATACTAAATCACCGTTGGATAATAGCGGATTATAGTAATGGGGATCTTTGGGGCGATGTGGTTATCAAATATTTTGTAAACCAAGATAAAAGCATTGACTTTAAAGTAGTTGAAACTATAATATATCCAAAAGAAACCTATTAATTTTTTATATAAAAAAAATGAAGAAAATAAGTATAATTCTACTCCTATCGCTTTCAATTATATCGTGTAAACAAAAAGATAGTTCCGAACTGGAAGAAAAAGCAAATACTTCGAAATTAAAAGATACAACAATGGTTGGAGCCGATCAAGATGAGAATGGTTGCCTTGCCTCTGCTGGCTATACATGGTCTAAAGTAAATAAAGAATGTGTTAAAATTTTCACAGGTATTCAATTAAATCCTGCTAAAGATTTAGCAAATGAGGAAATGGTACTTTGTGCTTATGTCCTTTTTAATGAAAATGGTGATCAAGCCGAAGTGTTTTTGCCAAATGAAGAGTCGATTGTATTGTCTCGCCCTGAAGAGGGAAAACCTTGGTCAAATGCAAATTATCAGTTAATTGCAAAAAATGGCTATACCTTAAAAAAAGCTACTGAAATAATCTACATAGGAGATGGTACCATGGGCAATAAAGTAACAGGAAGCGACCAACAAGAGGAATAATTCTTAATTGGAAATAAGCCAGTTTTTGAAATCGTGAAAGTTTTGAGGTGAAATTCCATGTCCTATTGGGTACGAATGAAAATTGATTTTTACGTTTATCGCTTCAAATAATTTAGTGGCTTTTTGACCCCATTCAAAAGGTACAACCTGATCTACTGTTCCGTGCGAAGCGAAAATTTTAAGGCTTGAAAAATCATTTTTTTCAAAATTTTCAATAGCAATTTCGGCGTTAAAATACCCACTCATCGCTACAATTTTTGCAACTTTATCAGGATAAGAAACCCCAACGGCATAACTCAAAATAGCGCCCTGACTAAAGCCAACAAGCGTTACATTTTTTTCATCAATTGAATATTTATCCACAATTTCATCAATAAAATGTGCAATACTATCCCTAGAAATTTGTGCTTGTCCAATATCTGAAAATTTATTTTCATCGGCATCAAAGTTAATTGCATACCAAGCATAACTTCCGTACATTAGATCGTGTGGTGCTCTTGCTGAAATCACAAAATATTCATCGGGTAATTCATTTGCAAATGAAAATAAATCTTGCTCGTTACTGCCATACCCATGTAGCAATAACAAAAGAGGATTTTTTTCTAATTTTAATTTTGGTTCTCTTATCAAATAGTGTAAAGCCATATCGTTTTTTTTATAAAAAATGAAACCATTTTTGAAACCATTTACCCAATAATGGCAATGGTGTTATTTCACCTTTTGCAGCGGTAAAAATTCCGTAAATCGTTAATATTGAAACAAATACCCACATTGGCGCAGCTACCATAACACTTTCAAAATGACTAATTATTAGCCCCAGCGAAATAAAAGTTAGGGTTAAACCAAAACCTTGTCTGATATGAAAAGACGCAAACGGATTTTTATTTTCTGAATTCATTGAAATTGAAATCAGCACTCCTACAATCAGTATATAACTAGTAATTGCAGCTGATTTTCCTTCTTTAATAATTTGCTTATCCATTGATAATTAATTTATTATTATTAAAAACACCTACTACATTTCCTTTCATTTCACATCCTAAAAACGCACTATTTTTTGATTTTGACAAAATAGATTCTTTACTAAAAACCCAATCATTATCGGTTGAAAATAATGTAATATTTGCCGCAGCACCTTCTTTGATTTCAGGTAGTGATAAGTTAAAAATGGAACGGGCAGCAGTTAATTTCTGTACAATAATTTCTAATGGCAAAACAGTCATTAAGGCTCCAAAAGCACTTTCTAAACCAATAGTTCCATTAGATGCCAAATCAAATTCCATTTTTTTGTGTTCAATATCTATCGGATTATGGTCAGATGTGATGCAATCAATTGTGTTATCCAAAACACCCTCAATTAATGCTTGTCTATCGAGTTCATTTCTTAAAGGTGGTGCAACTTTATATCGCGTGTCAAAAGTTGTTAATTGTTCATCTGTTAATGTTAAGTGATGCACAGAAACACTACAGGTTACGTGCAAACCTTTTGCCTTTGCATCTTTAATCAATGCTACCGATTTGGCAGTTGAAATAGTTGGAATATGTAATTTACCGCCTGTATATTCTAATAAATATAAATTTCGAGCCACAATTAATTCTTCTGCAAGGTTTGGAATACCTTTTAATCCCAGTTGGGTAGAAACAATTCCTTCATTGGCAACTCCATTACCTTTAATTTTATCATCTTGACAAAAAGAAACAATCAAACCATCAAAATCTTGAACATATTGCAAGCCAATTTTAAATAAATTAGCGTTTGATGTACTTTTATTATAATCGCCAAATGCTATTGCACCGGCATTTTTCATATCAAACAATTCAGCCAAATCCAATCCTTCACTGTTTTTTGTTAATGCACCAATTGGGTACAAACTTGTTGCCGAATCAGCTGCTCTTTGTTTCACAAAAAAGATTTGCGATTGGTTATCAATAATTGGAAAACAATTAGGTTGCAATGCAACACCAGTAAAACCGCTTTGGGCTGCTACTTGCAAACCGTTTTCAATTGTTTCTCTGTCTTCAAAACCAGGTTCGCCTAACGAAACACTGCTATCAAACCAACCAACTGAAAGATGCAGATTTGGAATTGTAACTTCATAAAAATCATCAATTGGTAAATTAATCCCAATTTTTTCAATAACTCCATTGGCAATTTTAACATCCATTTTTTGATTATGAAAAGCACTTTCAGGGGCAATAATGTGGGCATTTTTTATGAGAACTTTCATTTAATAAATTTTTGAATTAAAATTTCTAACACTAAACAAATCAATGCAATAACTGCAAACCATTTCCAAATTTTACTGTCAATACGATTTATTTCAAGCGAACTAAAAAAACTTGAAACGGAAGCAACTTCGTCAAAGGAATCAAAACTATCAAAATTTGGATTGGAAATATTACTTTCTATTCTGTTATCATTAAAACTTATATGATCTAATTTAGTATTTTTTGAAAAAACAGTAAAATTTCCAGCTTTTTTTGGATTTTCATCAAATGATAATCTGACTTTGTTACTCATAAGTTGCTGCGATGGAATAAAATTTTCCTTCTCATTTCTCAAGGTAACTATTTCGTCTTTTCCAATTGATGTTGAAAGAATAAATGGTTTGGTATCATTCAAAACCATAGCTTGAACACCATATTTTTGGGCGCTTTGAACCATTTTATAAAAAACAGGAACAATTAAAGGAGCGTTTTGAAAATTACTATTCTCTTTATTTAACGCAGCTGCAAAAACATAAATATTAGAAACGCCTTTGGTAATATTTATCAAAAATGGAGTTTGGTCACTGTAAGATAACACAGCAGACGCATCGGTTTTAAGTTGCCACGATTTTTTGGTTGTAGGGTATTGAAAATTAGTAACCTTTTTTTCAAAAACTCCGCTAAACAATGGATGATTATAATTAATAGCAGTAACTTGCTTTTCAACTGAAACCAATGATTGAAATTGGACAGAACCAATTAAATTGACGAATGAACTCCCTATTTGCTTACTATCGGTGTTCGGAATTACAATTAAATTGCCTCCTTTTTCAACAAATGATTTTAAACTTGTTTGCAGTGATGGGGGTAGCACCTCGAGTTCATTAATTACAATGGCATCTTGTTTGTCAATAACATTATAATCTAAATTTGAGAGTTCAAAATTAGCATATTGAAATTCTTTTTCGGTATAAATTCTTTTCAAAAACCCACTTTTGTCTGAGGAACCAATACTTAAAACACTCGTTTTTTTGGGATTTGAAATAGTAAAAAAATAGGTGTTATCAAAACTTAAACTGTTATCAAAAGTACTTACATACCCATGGAAATTTTGTTTTGGAATAGTAAAATTAAGCGTTTTCGATGGCGTTTCAAAACTAACAATTGTTTTGGCAATCAGCTTTGAATTGTTATACAAAGCAATTGGAAGTTGCTCTACTTTAGCTCCATAGGACTTTAAATTTACGCCAATTTCGTAAAAATCATCCGTTGTTTGCTGAATAAAAACACTATCGATGGCTACATTTTGGTTTTTTTCTGGTTCGGCTTTATGATAAAAAAAAGTTTCGTCTTCTTTGGGTTGAATTTGTTTTGATTGAAGTCCTACCCCATCGGAAATGATAAAAATATCTTTATTAAATGCCGTTTTATGAGCTCTAATTTTAGCTAAAATGTCCTCAATTTGAAATGAAGACGAACTGTAATCCAAGTTTTGCAGCTCTTTTTGTATAGTTTTTATATCGGTATTCCAAAAATTTTCTGAACAGGTAATTAACGAAAAATTGACTTTTTCTGGTGTGCTTTCAAGCAACTCTTGTACAGCGCGTTTAAGCAACTCTCCTTTTTCACCTTTGGCTTGCATACTATTGGAATTATCCAAAACTATATACAATTCGTTTGAGGCATTTTTTGCGTCTTTTGCTTTAAAAAAAGGTTGGGCAAACGCAATAATTATCGCTGCTAAAAGTAATAAACGAGTGGCTAATAGTAAATATTTTTTTATTTTTGAGCTTTTACGAGTTTGAATATCAAGCTCTTTAAGAAATTTTACATTGGTAAATAATGCAGTTTCAAATTTTCTTAATTGAAAAAGATGCACCAAAATTGGAATCACTAATAAAAATAAAAAATATAAAATTTCTGGATGTTTAAATTGCATTTTAAAATTGTTTACACCTATTTTATATATAGATGAAGTACCGTTTAATATTTGTCAAAAATACTTCTTTTTAAGCAAAAAATAATAGTGAAATAAAAAAAAGTAATTTATTTTTTAAAATAAATCTCCAATAACTCAGAGGCCGCAGAAAAAGGTGAAACTTTATTTTGAGCGACATCAAATTTTAGTTTATCCATCAAATTGGCGACTTCTTGATTAGAGAAAAAATTGTTTTTTAACTGTTCGTTTATTGTTTCCATCATCCAAAATTCGCTTTGGTTTTGTCTATTTGACTCAAAATAACGATTGCTTTTTACCAATTCAAAATAAGTTGAAATTGTTTCCCAAACAGCTTCAATTCCTTCATTTGTTAGCGCGCTGCACGTTGTTACGGTCGGTTGCCATCCTGATTTTTTGGGTGGAAAAAGATGCAAAGCACGTGAAAATTCTGTTTTGGCTAGCTTCGCTTTGTTGATATTATCACCATCTGCTTTATTGATTACGATGGCATCAGCCATTTCCATAATCCCTCTTTTTATTCCTTGTAATTCGTCGCCTGCACCAGATATTTTTAGCAATAAAAAAAAATCAACCATGCTATGAACGGCAGTTTCGCTTTGCCCTACTCCAACCGTTTCAATTAAAACAACGTCAAAACCTGCCGCTTCACAAAGTACTATTGTTTCTCTTGTTTTTCGGGCTACACCACCTAAAGTATCTCCTGAAGCACTAGGTCTAATAAAAGCATTTTCGTTTTTAACCAGTTCTTCCATTCGGGTTTTGTCGCCCAAAATACTTCCGTGACTTATACTTGAACTTGGGTCAACAGCCAAAACGGCTACTTTTTTACCTATTGAGGTTAAAAAGGTTCCAAAAGCTTCAATAAAAGTACTTTTTCCAACTCCAGGAACACCTGTAATGCCAATTCGTAGTGCTTTATTTGCATGTGGCAAACATCCTGAAATAACTTCGCTTGCTTTAGAAAAATGGGAAGAATTTGTGCTTTCAATTAGCGTAATTGCTCTACTTAAAGCTACTTTATCCTGATTTACTATACCTGAAATAAGTTCGAAAGCTGATGGTTGAATTTTTCTAAATTGAGTAATTTTAGATAATGCCAATGGACTGAAAATATCTGGCTGAGAGATACCTTCTTTTTCATTTAGAGCAGATTTTGGGTTACTTTTTTTCAATTAAATTAGCTTTGTGTAAAACTACAAAATTATAAATTTAACTTACAGCTTTTTTTAATTAAAATAAAATTGGTCGCACAACCAAAAAAACCTTAATTTTACAGCTATTATTGCAATGTATAATGACTTTACAAGAAAAACCAGTATTCGATACAACCGAAATTGCTCAAAAAACTGTTTATTCAATCCTATTTTCAATAAGTTTTGCGCATTTATTGAACGATTTAATACAGTCAATGATTCCGTCAGTTTATCCAATTTTGAAAGACAACTATCACTTAAGTTTTACTCAAATCGGATTAATTACGTTTGCGTTTCAACTCACTGCTTCCATTTTTCAACCCTTTGTTGGATATTATACAGATAAATATCCAAAACCGTTTTCACAAATTTTTGGTATGTTATTTTCGCTAACGGGCATCATCGTTTTAGCTTATGCCAATCAATTTTATTCCATTGTTATTTCGGTTATGCTTATAGGTACAGGCTCGTCAATATTTCACCCTGAATCGGCAAGAATTTCTAATCTAGCCTCAGGCGGACGTAGAGGATTGGCGCAATCTATTTTTCAGGTTGGAGGTAATTTTGGTACTGCACTTGGACCATTATTAGTGGCATTAATTGTAGTTCCAAATTCTCAAAAACACCTTCTTTACTTTGTTATTGCAGCCATAATTGGTTTGGCTATTTTATCAAAAATCGCATTTTGGTACAGCCATCAATTAACAATCGGACAAAAAAAAGCAAAAGTATTTTCAGAAAATCATTCTCTTTCAACAAAACAAGTAAATTGGGCAATTGCCATATTGCTGGTTGTTATATTTTCAAAATTCTTTTACACGGCTTGTTTATCAACTTATTATACTTTTTTCATAATAGAAAAATTCCATTTATCAGTTCAAGATGCACAATTTCACATGTTTATTTATTTAATTGCTTATACCATCGGAACTATAATTGGGGGTCCTTTGGGGGATAAATTTGGCAGAAAATACATCATTTGGTTTTCAGTATTTGGGGCTACACCATTTGCATTAATGTTGCCTTATGCCAATTTATTTTATACCGATGTGTTAATGATTATTATTGGATTAATTGTCTCATCGGCTTTCCCTGCCATCATTGTTTATGCGCAAGAATTATTACCTAAAAAACTCGGAATGATTTCGGGGCTTTTTTACGGATTTGCATTCGGTATGGGAGCTTTAGGCTCTGCACTTTTAGGGCTATTAGCCGATCATACGTCTGTTTCATATATATATCAAATTTGTTCATTTTTACCATTAATTGGTGGAATTTGTTATTTTTTACCCAACTTAAAAAAGTAAAAATTTACTCGTATTAAATTAAAAAAATGTAATTTTATTAAAACAAAAAAACATGGCAATTAAATTAGAAAGTATTCAACAATTAGAAAATATCATCGGAAAAGACTTTGTTTTTACAGATATTGATACCCGTAATCACTATGGGCATGACGAGACTGAAGACTATGTTTTTCCGCCAAGCGTGGTTGTAAAACCTGCTAACACATTTGAAATTGCTGAAATCATGAAATTTGCTAATGCAAATGCAATTTCGGTTACCCCAATTGGAGGCAGAACCGGGTTAAGTGGCGGTGCATTGTCAATTCATGAAGGAATAGGACTGTCTTTGGAACGACTGAATAAAATATTGGAAATTGACGAACAAAACCTTCAAGTTACGACAGAGCCTGCCGTAATTACACAAGTACTTCGGGAGGCTGTTGCCGAAAAAGGATTGTTTTATCCGCCCGATCCAAGTAGTCAAGGCAGTTGCTGGATTGGTGGTAATGTCGCCGAAAATGCTGGTGGCGCAAGAGCCGTAAAATATGGCGTAACCAAAGATTATGTCTTAAATTTAGAAGTTGTTTTGCCTACAGGCGAAATTATTTGGACAGGTGCCAGTACCCTAAAAAACTCAACAGGATACAACCTCACGCAACTCATGGTAGGTAGCGAAGGAACGCTGGGAATAATTACAAAAATTGTAATGAAATTGTTGCCTCAAAACACGCACAATGTACTTATGCTTGTGCCTTTTTACGATGCTAACGAAGCCTGCGAAGCGGTTTCTGCAATTTTCAGAGCAGGGATTGTACCAAGTGCTTTAGAATTTATGGAACGTGATGCAATTGATTGGACACTGAAATTTATACCCAATTTGAATGTGCAAATTAAAGATGATGTTCAGGCGCATTTATTGATTGAAGTGGACGGAAATTATCCAGATGTATTGTTTGCAGAGGCTGAAAAAATAATGGGTGTTGTTGAGCAATTTAAAATTGACGAAGTATTGTTTGCCGATACCGAAGACCAAAAAAATGCCCTTTGGAAAATGCGAAGATCTGTAGGCGAAGCAGTTAAAGCAAATTCAATTTACAAAGAAGAAGACACCGTTGTACCTCGATATGAATTGTCAAAACTATTAAATGGCATAAAAACTATAGGTGCAAAATATGGATTCAAATCCGTGTGTTATGGGCACGCAGGCGATGGAAATTTGCATGTAAACATCATAAAAGGTGAAATGAGTGACCAAAACTGGAACACCGAAGTAACCAAAGGAATACGAGAAATTTTTGAATTAACAGTTTCGTTAAAAGGAACATTGTCAGGCGAACACGGCATTGGCTATGTGCAAAAAAACTATATGGACATTGCCTTTTCTAAAGTTCAATTGGAGTTAATGCGAAATATAAAAAACGTTTTTGACCCAAATGGCATCTTAAACCCAGGTAAAATTTTCCCCGATTTATAAAAGTTAAGAGTGATTTTTGGGCATAGTTCCACAAAGGTTCACAAAGTTTACACAGAGTTTCACAAAGTTTTTTAAAACGTTAAACCTTATAAACCTCAATAAAATAAACCTTATAAACTAAAAAAATACCCCTTAAATTAATCTCTTTTTGGGGTATTTTTTTTATCTCGTTTGTCTGCTTTTTTTTCTTTTGCCGTTTTCAGCGGCTCTTTTTTTACCGTTTTTTTGGTATCTTGACTTTTTGCCATCTTAATTTGATTTTTGTAAAAGTAGTCATTTGCAATTGGCAAACCCCCATTAAAACGTTAAAGTTCCCACTTAAACATTTAGACTCTACAAAAATTGCAACAACATTTTTTTTAGAAGCACACAACCCGATTTCAAAAGACCTCTTGTCCTGCTGTCCGCTATATCTCTTGCTCCGCTGTCGCTACACAAGAGGATACCGCTACCATCAGGGCTAGACTTGACGAGTAGTTTATCAGAAGAAAATTTGTTGAGTTACAAAGTTTCAAGTTAAATTTTAGCGCCTTTGCAAGAAAAAAAATGAAAAAAATGCAAATCTTTTTTTCTATCTTTGAAAAAATATTGAAAGTTATTTGCCAAGCAGAAAGCATAAAATGCTAGAACTTTTGAGTGTTTAGTAGTTATTACCCATTGTTGGAAAACCCAATCAAAATGAGACATTTCTTAAAATTAATATTCTTATTAGTAACGATTTATTTACTCGTTCCTTATTCTATTGGTCTATTTGGAAAAATTCAAAAACCAGAATTTAAAAATCTTCCAATTACTGATTATTTATGGATTGGAATAGTATTGGTTATTATGATTTTACTGAATATTAAATGGTTCTATCTTGACAGAAAAAAACGAAATACATAATGGATTTGAAAAAGTTTAAAATAACTTTTGTGTTGGTTATTGCAGTAATTGGAATAGTGTTGGGTATTCCATTTGGTTTTTTTTGTTTAACATTAAAAGGTGGAGCAAGTCTTGGCGGAGTTTTAGTGTTCGGAATTGTAATTGGATTAGCACTAATGTTAGCAATCGACAGAATATTAGCATTATTTTTTGATACAAAAAAATTATCCATTATTGAATTTGTAATATGTGTAATAAGTTTGCTTGTCTATTTTGCAACCGAAGATTAAACAACGGCTACTAATAAAAATTACAAGAAATTGCTAGGCATTTTTTTCATCAGAAAACATTTTGGCTAATCAAAGTTTTGGTTATTTTTGTAATTGACAGTGAATAAAGCACGTAACTTCTTGTAGCTGCGAAATGTCGTTGTTCACATAACTTGAAAACCGTATAAAAATCAGATCATGAAAAAAACAATATTTTTAATAATTCTTTTTTTAAGTATATCTTTATATTCTCAAAATGACAAACCTAAAAGAAGTTCGTACAAATTAGAAATAGCAGCTAATGAAACACAACAATATGCTGCGGATATTCCTGAAAGCCCATATTTTGTTAAAGAGAAAACACTCCAAATATATTCGGGTGAAAAGATATTTGTGGAATGTGAAATTCAAGATGATTCAATAAGTAAAATGAAAGTCGTTGAAAAGAATATCAATCCTCAAAAAACAATAATAATTGATTTTACCCAAAATGCAGAAGACAGAAAAAGTATCCGAACAGATTTGCGTGTAAAAAATCCTTTCAATAAAAAATTAAATTATAATGCTTTGATGTTTACTCCAATAAGTCAACAATGGAAAAAAACTTCAATAATTCCAATTTATCCAAATTTAGAAAATTTTGAGATGTGGCCTCATGCAATCGTAACTATTGTTCTAGAAAACTGGAGATTTGAATAGCTGTCAATCATAACAACTTGACTTTCGTTGCAGCTGAAAGCCAAGCAATGAATTATAATCAAAGAGTTCAACTAAAAAAAAATTTTACCCCGACTTTTTGCTATTTTTGCAGTAAAAATTTTGAGGTTTTTTCACAGTCTGAAGTTAGCAAAAATATCCATCTAAACGCAAAAAAAATGAAAAAATATACACTTACTTTGATTGGTTTTTTTGTTATTAATATAATGTTCTGTCAAAACGTCCTTAAAGACAAAATGAAAATTTTTGAAGATTCTGTTTCCATTAAAAATTATGGAATGGTAGGTTTTTATAAAAATAAAAATAGTATAAAAAAATATGCGATAGGAAAATCATCACTTTCTGAAAAAATGAATGTAGATAATGTTTTTAACATTGGTAGTTTGACAAAAACATTTACGTCAATATTAATTTTACAAGATATTGAAAATGGAAAAATAAAATTAAATGACAGCATTGGTGCTTATTTTCCAGAGGAATTATGTCAAAATGAAAATGTAGATTTAAACATTACGATAGAGCAACTTCTTCGTCATAGAAGTGGATTAGGCGAAATTGTCGTAGATTCTCTTGTTAATAAAGCCTATCAAAATCCATATTATGAGTATAATAATACATTTTTATTCAATAAAATACCAAAACCTACTTCAATAGCTAATATAGAATATAAATATTGTAACACTAATTATATTCTTTTAGGTTATATTCTTGAAGTTGTAAACGACAAACCATATTCAGAATTACTTAAAGAACGTATTTTTGAACCTTGTAAAATGGAAAACTCATATTCTTATTATTCTAAAAATATAGAAAATGTAGCACATCCCATTTTTAATGGAGAAGATTTATCAGAATTTGTTTTTTTTAAATATTATCAAAATTATGGTTTTTCAGCTGGTTGTATATCTTCAAATATAAATGATTTATATAGGTTTTTTACTTCTTTGTATAATCATAAATTATTATCTAAAAACTCTTTCAACAAAATGACAGAATTTGGTGAAGAAAATTATGGTTTAGGTATAGAACAATATTACATAAATAATGAATATTATATTGGACATAGTGGAGATAATATAAGTTTTAAAATAAGAAATTTTTATAACATTAAAAATAAAAAACTTTTAATCTTGATTTCAAATCAATATAAAGATAAATATATTATGAAAGTCGCAAAACTAATTCTAAAATAATGACACTCCTGCTGCGCTCTTGAGGCCCCCGCACAAAATAAAAAATAGTAATGCCAAAAATAGTAATGAACCAAACGGAAAGAAAAAAATGGCATGATATAATAGCTAAACTTTAGTTGCTGCTGAAAACCGAGCAATGAATTATAATCAACGAATACCTATAAAAAATATAATCAATGAGTTAAACTCCTGTTGAACGGAAAAATTCCTTGTATGTATTGCACGATTATAAATACGATTTTATATAAAAATCATTAGAGACTTTGAAACTCTAAAACTTCTTAGAACGCAATTCGTCTTTCTCGCCCAGACAGAAGTGGCAGCCTTGAGGAGCTGAACGCTATTTTTTTCTTGGCACAAAAAAGCGACCGCAGGAAGCTCTTTTTGTGCCAAAGAAAAAAAGCGTGAAGCCCGAAAGCTAGAACGGATGGCTGGAAATAGCGCCTAAAAACAGATTATTGTACTGATTGCTAACTAGTTAAAAATCATTAACAAATCGTTATCATCTCATTATGAAGTTTTGGCACGAGGTTTGAAATGTACTTTATATCGGAAGTAATTTTGATCGAGGAAACTGAAAATCGAAAGAGTAAGTAAATGCTTAAATCTATGAATTATGAAAAAAATTACCTTTTTAGTAGCTAGCATTTTACTGTTGGGTGGTGTAGCGAACGCATCTGAAATGAAAAAAACAGATGAAGAAAAAAGAAAAAAAATGGACTTAAATGAGCCAATTTCTTTTGTAGAACGTGATGTAGCATTTTATGTTTTTGCCGATGGTACATTTGATTTTAACACGCAAGGTGGGACATCTGGAGGCTATTATTATAAAGAAACTGGCAGAAGAAGCGTTGAAGTCGAAAGAAATAGACCTATAAATCAAGGAGTTGTGATTGAGCAAGATGCTTTTGGGCGTGTGCGAAGAGTTGGGAACACATTTATCAACTATGATGCGTTTAATAGAGTTACAAGAATTGGGACTGTTTTTATAAAATACAGACATGATTTTTTGACGCACGTTGGTGGTTTACAATTGGTTTATGACCGAAGAGGTAACTTGGTTGATATAATTGGTACTGTAAAAGGTCGAGGTTTTAATGGTAACGGAGGTTATGTAAACAGCGTGCCAAGAGGAGGCGATTATTATTATAAAAAAGATGACAATAGTGATAAAAAATAGAAGATAGTTTAGTTGATTATTTGGAAAATCCCGAGGAGCTGTAAAAAGTGAATCGGGATTTTTTTTATGCCATTTTGAAACGTTTCAAAACACTCAACACTACTCTGTTGAAATCTTGTGAGATGTTAAATTTATAATTAGAAACAAGGTAGAATAAGGTAATTAAAACTGATTTTAAAAGGATGTTAATTATGGGATGAAATTTGAAATCCCAGAAGTAAAAAAGGAGAAAACAGGTAATTAATAGCGCAAAAGAATGTACCGTTTTGATGGTGAAAGGGTTTAAATTTAGTTTGACAATAACATAAAACAACTTGACGGTATTGTAAAAAATGATGGTGAGTAGTGTTGCAAATGCAGCGCCTTCTATGCCATACAAGGGTATAAAAATCATGTTGAGAACCACCATCAACATTACGGTAAAAATGCCAAAAAGTAGGACCGTTCTGTAATATTTGGTATTGACAATAATAGAATTATTGTTACCCAATAGTACATCATAAAACTTGGATAACCCTATCATGAAAACTACAGAAATACCCGATTTATAATCTGGAATGAAGAAGTATAATTCTTTGATATTCAAAAAAATAAGCATCATAATAAACCCACCAATTATTTGTAAATTAATGGCACTTTTTTTATACAAATCGTTGAGCTCTTCCATTTTGTTTTCGACCATCAACTTGGCAGTAATGGGCGCTACAATTTGAGTCATGGCACGACTTGGCACGGCAATAACGGTTGAAATAAAGATGGCTACAGCATACAAACTATTGTTACTCACGTGCATATAGTGGGCAATCATTACTTTGTCGAAATCGATAAGCATGACGGCAACACCACCTGAAATGATAATGAAAAATGAATATTGAACAAGGTCTTTAAAGTTATTTGGAACCACAAAATTAAATACAGGCATCTTGATGGAAAAGGCATAAAAGCACATGGCAAAAAGCTGAAAAAAATAAGCAGCAACGAGGCTATAAATAAAGGTTGATTTAGAAATAACCTCAAAATGAACCAAAACAAGCAGCACCATAACTATCAGTCTTACAAACACTTCGCTAATAAAATTACCTATAACCGATTGCATGTGCACTTTTACCCAAGCATAAAACAATTCGAAATATGCCATGAATAATCCCACCACTGGAATCATCCAAAAGAAAGGTTTTAAGGAAGGATTTTCTTGAATCCAAACATTAGAAATGGGTTGATAAAAGACAAAAAACAATACCCCAACTGGTACCATTAAATACAATGGAAAAAACAACATAAAGGTTAAAAATTCGTCTTTTTCTTTTTGAGTTTTGTAATGTGAAAAGAAACGAATTAACGTGTTTTGTGCTCCAAAAGCAAAAATAGGCATCAGGATTCCGGCAAACGATAATAGGGTGGTAACAATGCCATAATGATCTTTTTCTAAAATATTAGTATATAAAAAAAGGGCATTGATTGCGCCAATTCCAAATCCGAAGAACGTAATGATTGTGTTTTTGATGGATTGATTTTGAACGATTCCCATTTGATACTATTTAGAAACTAATTGAGCCAATTTTTGCGTAAGATTTTTGCGGGAATATTGCTGTAAACCAACAGGATAAACCGTTAATTTTTGTTCTAAAAATAAGTTATAATAGGCAATGAGTTGTTTTTTTAATGCTTCTTTTTGATGGTATAAAAAGAAGGCGCCGGTATTGGTTTCTTTTAAAATTTCGGCAAAATCAGACCCTTCAGGACCCAAAGCCAAAATAGGTCGTTCGGCAACCATATATTCAAACAACTTGCCCGGTATGATACTTTTGGTATCGTTAGAATTGATTTCTATAAGCAGTAAAACTTGCGATTTTCGTTGGTGTTCAAGAGCAACTTGATGGGATACATAACCTAAATTGGTAGTAAATTCATTTAACCCAAAATCAGCTATAGATTGTAACACTTCTTGACTTACAGCTCCCATTAATTTCAATTCAAAATGCGATTTAAAATCAGGAATTTCTACAAGTAATTCTGAAATAACTTCCCACAAAATTTTAGG
This sequence comes from Flavobacterium sp., assembly GCA_044373115.1. Classification (GTDB taxonomy): domain Bacteria; phylum Bacteroidota; class Bacteroidia; order Flavobacteriales; family Flavobacteriaceae; genus Flavobacterium. The sequence continues at coordinate 6,448 of JBILQQ010000018.1, read as the reverse complement.
ATTTCTTTCGGATAATAACGAACCAATATGCGCCAAAGAAAAGGTTGAATCCAAGGTTTGTTTGGTTACGTTTTCAACATCATACCCATTAGTGATTACCTCAATCGGTTTATCAGTTAAGGCTTCAAACTCTTTTTTGGTGGTTTTGCTTGTTACAATTATTGTGTCGGCAGTATTTAATACTTGTGATTCTAATTTTTTGTGCTTTTTATTGGCGTAAGTGGACAATTTCAAAGCTTTGTGATACCCAATTGTTGTCCAAGGATCTCTAAAATCTGCTAACCAATTTATATCCAAATCTTGTTTTAATTGCAAACCAATTAAGTGCAGCGAATGTGGCGGACCCGAAGTAACTATCGTGTCAATTTGATTTTCTTTTATATATTTTTTTAAAAAGGCAACCGAAGGTTTTACCCACATAAAACGGGCATCGGGAATAAAAATATTACCACGAACCCAAAGCAACATTCGCTCTAAAAAAGATTGCTTTTTTTTATTTGGAATAATACCCGAGCTTATTTTTTTGGTTTTATTTTTAGAAAAAAAAGCGGCCAATTGATAGGGTTCAAAAATAGGCTGTTTGATGATGATTGTACCCGCTGCTACTTCACTAACTAATCCTTTATCTATAATGGGATACGTAGGATTTTGAGGAACATACACATGAGGCTCTATATTAAAATCGGGCAAGTATTTCACAAACTTTAACCAACGTTGCACGCCAGGCCCACCGGCTGGAGGCCAATAATAGGTGATGATTAAGAGTTTTTTAGGGTTCAAATCTGTAGTTTTATTTTTCGTCTGAAATTTTGTTTATTTTTTCTAATTATCTTTTTTACTGTCTTTCTTTGAATTTTTTAATAGATATGAAATTTCAATTATAGCCATTAACTTATCAAAACGCTGTTGCGGTGTCATATTCCTAATTTCAGAAATATAACGAGCCTCATTTTCATCAGGATGCGCATGATTTAATTGACTTTTTTTCATTTTCATAAAAAATTATATTCAAAATTAATTAAAAAACTTTTTTTACACTTTCTTTCTTACATAATAAATTCCAGCTGCAATAACCAACAACATCCCAATTGAACTTATCAAAGCAATCGTACTTCCGGTTTTAACCACTTGAGGCTCAAATTTGAATTCAATTTTATGATTTCCGGCAGGAATTGTTATCGCTCGTAAAGCATAATTGGCTCTAAAATGACTAGTTGCTTTTCCGTCAACATAAGCATTCCAACCGTCTTTATAATACATTTCTGAAAATAGTGCTAAACCATCATTTGTGTTATTTGATACATATTTCAAATGGTTTGGTTTGTAGCTTGTTAATTTTAGGGTAGCTGTTGAATCGACTTTAAAGGAAGATGAGGCCGATTTAAAGAAAGTACCAAATTCTTTTTGATTTATAATTGCTTCCTTTTTCGAGTCAAATTTTGACAAAGCTTTCATTTCTTCATCAGGATTTGCTGCAAATTTTACATTTTGAACAAACCACGCATTTCCGTTTGAATTTGAATTCAAGGTCGGAAATTGTTTGCCTTCTTCATCACTTTGAATGATGTATTTTACATGCAACATATCCAAAACTTCCTTGTTATTGTTTGCAATTTGATAATCAAATAATTCTTGAATTCGTCTTGGTTTGGCTGCATGATAACCACCAATTGATTTATGAAAATAAGATGCTCGTGCACTTGATAAATTTCCATCTACTTCCAAAACTCTGTAATGAGACGAATCTTGTAAAATTTGCAAATCAGCATTAGTAGCTTCAAACGGTACATCGACTTCTCTTGCAGATACAAAATCTTTATTACTCACATAATTTTTGTCAACAAAAAACAAATCGGCAACCATAAAAACTCCAACCAAAATTACAGCTGTTGAAACCGCAAGTTTTTCTTTGATATACATCCATAAAATACCAAAAACGATGATGATAAAAAATCCAGAGCGTAATAAATCGGCCTGAAAAAGATTCATACGATCTTCTTTTAACGCATTAACAAACTGAACTCCAAAAGATTTATCTTGACTTTGGCTGAACATTTGAATCAATTGTCCGTCCATTGGACCTGAAAAACTGAAGAAACTTTTAGAAATAAATAATACAACGACTAATCCAAAACTTACCATTCCGGCCTTTTTCAAACTATCCCATTTTTTTTCTTGGCTTTCGCCAAAAAAGGACTGAAAGCCCATAATTGCGAGAATTGGCATACATAATTCTAAGATAACTTGAATAGACGAAACCGCTCTAAACTTATCATATAAAGGCACATAATCAATAAAAAAGTCAGTTAATGCACTGAAATTTTTTCCCCATGAAAGCACTAATGACAAAATTATACCTGAAAGAAAAACCCATTTAATTTTTCGTTTATCATGAAATAAAGCTAATACTGCCAAAAAGAAAACCACCGCACCAATATAAGCTGGCGCAGCTACAATAGGTTGCTCCCCCCAATAAGTTTTCCCATAATATTGTGTTGTTTGCAGGGCTTCGTCGGGTGTTGCTCCATAGCCTAACAAAAATTCATACAAATGCGACTTTTCGTCAAGTTCTTCTCCGTTTCCACCACCAAAAAGTCGTGGAGCAATGAGGTTTAAACTTTCAGCAATTCCATAACTATATTCAGTTATGTAACTTCGGCTCAACGCAGAATCATCTGTTTTAGGTTTCCCAATTTCATTCAATTTCAATTCACTTTTACTGCGTGTACTAAAATTTGCATATTCTTTGGTAGCCAATAAATTGGTTGCATTAACACCTATAGCTAAAATAAGTGCTACAAGAAAAGTACCTGCAATTTTACCCAGACGTTTAAATTCTTTTTCTTTTATAATTTGAAAAATATAATATCCTCCAATTATCAGTAACAAAAACAACAAATAATACGTCATTTGAAAGTGGTTGGCATTCAACTCGAGAGCAACAGCTAGCATGGTTACAATGCCACCAAGGATATATTTTCGTTTAAAAACCAATAAAGTTCCCGCAACAACCAGAGGCATATAAGCAATTGCGTGAGCCTTGGCATTGTGACCTACCCCAAGAATTATTATCAAATAGGTGGAAAAACCAAAGGCTAATGCACCGAAAAAAGCTTTTAAAGGATCTGTTTTTAATACCAATAAAAGTGCATAAAACCCTAAGAAATAAAGAAATAAATAATCGGCAGGGCGAGGCAAAAACCGAAGTGCATCGTCAAGATGTCCGATAAAATCGTTTGGGTATTTAGCCCCCAATTGATAGGTTGGCATTCCGCCAAATGCAGCATCAGTCCAATAGGGCTCGGCATTTTCATTTTGTCTAAAATCGTTTTGCTCTTTAGCCATTGCGGTGTATTGAACAATATCTGATTGGTATATTTTTTTACCATTTAAAACTGGAAAAAAATACATTATTGAAATAATTACAAATCCCAAAATGGAAAGTAAATGCGGATATAATTTTTGAAAACGTTTCATTATTTATTTTTATAAATTTTAATATTCGGTTAGTCAATTTCTTCAAAATCAACATATTCACCAACTACTTCCTTTTTTTTAGGCACTTCCTTTTCTCGATTTTGGCTTTGGTTTGTTTGATTATTTTGTTGTTGCTGAAATTGTTTTTCAAATTGTTGGTTGGCTTTTTCAACAACTTTTTTGGCTAAAACTGGTAATAATAACTTACTTAAAAATTTAATTACATAGTAAATTACAAAAAACCAAAATATGGTATTTATCAAACCGCTAAAACTTGCTTCTTGCATAATGGTCAAAATTTTGTCAAAAATACTAAAATTCATCGTTCCAAAGTAGTAATTAATTCTTAAATAAATAATAATTAAAATGAAAAATAGTATTTTTGAACTCTTTAAATCAATTAACTCAAATGAAAAATTTATCTACACTTATTATTTTATTGTTTTTTCAAAGTAATTATGCTCAATATACCGATCAAATCAACAACAACAGACCCGGACAATCCATGGGTGCCTTTGCTGTTGGAAAATCAGTTTTTCAAGCGGAAAGTGGTATCAATTTTTATGATGAAAATCATAAATTATTAGAAACCAAAGCAAAAGGGTATTCCGTAGATTTAAACATTCGATTTGGTCTTTTGTTAGAACGTTTGGAAACTATAGCTGAGTTCACCTATCAAACCGACACCTTTACTAAAAATAATATTTCAACCAACCGTAGTGCATTGAACACTGCTACTTTTGGTGCTAAATATTTGGTGTATGACCCCTACAAAGACCGAGAAGACAAGGTAGATGTTTACAGTTGGAATGCCAACCACAAATTTAAGTGGAGCAAACTTATTCCTGCTGTTGCCGTTTATGGAGGTGTTAATCTAAATTTTTCGGACAATCCTTTTATATCGGCTGCAGAGAATTTACAAAAAATAAGCCCTAAAGTAATGATTGCAACTCAAAACATGTTTGATGGTGGAATGGTTTTGGTTACTAATATCTACATGGATAAAATTGGCACAGATTACACATCGTTAGAATACATTATTACACTTACCAGAAGCTTTAACGATAAATGGTCCGGATTTATTGAAAACAAAGGCGTTAAAGGCGATTATTATAGTGATGCAATTTTCAGAACGGGTGCCGCTTATTTAATGTCAGATGACTTTCAAATTGACGCTTCAATTACATCTAATATAAAAAATACACCATCCATTATATTTGGAGGCGTTGGTTTTGCTTGGCGATTTGATGCTAATTACAAAGAATTCAGGTACAAAAAAGACACACCCGAAAAAACATCAGGCAGTACTCGAGGGAGCAAACCTAAAAAAGAAAAAAATCGTGTTGACGAAATTAAATAAATAAACTTATTCCAAATGATTACAATCATTGAAGCCAATTCAAAAGAGTTACTTATAGATTATATAAAATTCCCCTTTTCATTGTACAATGACAATAAATACTGGGTTCCGCCCATCATTGCCGACGAACTAGAAACTTTTGACAAAACCAAAAATCCTGCATTCGAAAATGCCGAAGCTACTTTTTATTTAGCTTATCGCAATAATCAAATTGTTGGAAGAATTGCTGCAATTATCAATTGGGACGAAGTAAACAATCAGCAAAAAAAGAAAGTCCGCTTTGGTTGGTTTGATGTGATTGACGATATTGAAGTTACCAAAGCCTTACTGGAAAAAGTGTATGAACTTGGACGAAAAAACAAGTTAGAATACGTAGAAGGCCCAATGGGATTTTCAAATTTAGACAAAGTTGGCGTACTCACTGAAGGCTTTGAAGAAATTGGCACCATGATTACTTGGTACAATCACTCGTATTACGCCAATCATTTTGAACAATTGGGTTATGTTACCGAAAAAGAATACCTCGAAAATAAATTCCCATTTGCCAATGTAAAACTGGAATATTTTGACAAAGCACAAGAACTAATCAAAAGACGCTACCAACTCAAAGCACTAAATTTCAAGAAAACCAAAGACGTTTTACCGTATGTGGACAAAATGTTTGATTTGTTCAATGCCTCTTACGCTAGTTTATCTTCTTTTGTGGCTATTTCTGATGTTCAAAAAGAATATTTCAAGAAAAAATACATTAGTTTTATCAACCCCGAATACATCAAATTTGTTGAGGATAAAGACCATAATTTAGTGGCATTTGCCATTGTTATGCCTAGCTTTTCTAAAGCATTACAAAAGGCAAATGGCAAATTATTCCCGTTTGGATTTTTACATTTACTAAATGCTAGAAAAAACAGTAAAGACGTTACTTTTTATCTCATTGGAGTTCATCCAGAATACCAAAATAAAGGAGTTCATGCCATTATTTTTAAAGAATACCATACCACTTTCACTGAGAAAGGAATCCAAAATTGTATCCGAACACCTGAATTGGCAGACAATCACGCCATTCATTTGCTTTGGAAAAATTTTGACCCAAAAATTGTATGTCGCAGAAAAACATTTAGAAAAGAATTGTAAAAGTATATCCAATAAAAAAATCCATTCTCTCGAATGGATTTTTTTTCTATCATTAAACGAAAATGACTTATACCGCGTCCAAATCGACTTTGGTTTGCTCAGCAATTTGTTTGTAAGTACCGTTTACCAATTTCTCACGAATCGCTTCAAAAGCAGCCAATGTTTCTGCAATATCTTCTAAAGTGTGCGATGCAGTCGGAATCATACGCAATAAAATAATCCCTTTTGGAATTACAGGATACACCACAATCGACAAGAAAATTCCGTAATTCTCTCTCAAGTCATTCACCATTACCATTGCTTCTGGTATAGAACCTTCCAAGTAAACCGGAGTAATACAAGTGTTTGTGTCGCCAATATTAAATCCTCTTTCTTTCAAACCATTTTGCAACGCATTTACGTTTACCCACAATTTATCTTTTATTTCTGACGATTGACGCAATAATTCCAAACGTTTCAACGACCCAATCGTTTGAA
>JBILQQ010000071.1:0-2637 GCA_044373115.1 Flavobacterium sp. | reverse complement strand
GCCACCAACCTTTATCGCTAATGTCTATGGCAGACAATATTAAATACAGTAAACACAAAGAAATCAAAGGTAAAGAATATCAAAAATACGACAACTACGACGCAATAGAAATCCCATTTACAGACAGCATCCCCAGCGACTACGAGGGCGTAATGGGAGTGCCGATTAGCTTTTTGGATAAGTACAACCCAGAACAGTTTGAGATTATCAAATTCAGACACGGAGACGATGGCAAAGATTTGCGTTTGGCTGACGGCACTTGTCCCTATTTTCGGATTTTGATTAGGTTTAGGAAGGGTGAGGTGGAAACAAAAAAGTAGAAAATTTATGAAAAAAATCAAAAAACTATTAACTTTAACAATATGTCTAAAAACAAAGAATTACCGCTAATAATTTATCAAAATACTTATTTCACTGACAGCCTCTATTCTATTATAAAAGAGGGTGATACTGATAATACAAAAACAACTAAAGAATCATCTGGAAAAGGTAAGGCAGGAGCTGAGATTGAATCTGGGTCAAAAGACGTAGGCGGTTTAATCCCATGGCTATTCAATTTCAAGGGAAATATAGAACTTGAAAAATCAGGATATTTTAGGGTAGAAGAAGATAAAAAAATTACTGCTAGTTTTAAATTTAGTGAAATTCAAAATTATATTGGTGAGAATATCGTAAAAATTCAGAAAAATAATGATTTTGAAAATTTAGAACTTGGTCAGTTTGTTGAATTTACTTCAAGTTATAAGAAAAATGAGATTAGAGAATTAGTTGATATGCTTTTAAATGAAGATGTTTTAGATATAATTTTTTCTTATTTGCCTCCATTTAATCAAAATGAAACGTTTTTTAAAAGTTTGATAGAGGAAGGTACTTTTGAAGGCACTTACGATCCACAAACATTGCTTAATGGCGATGTTAGAATAAAATCTAAACAAGGCAAGTTCAGGGCAACAACTACAGGACACAAGCAAAGAACACAGTTGCTAGGAATGATATACAAAATAATTGAAAGGTTGAAAAAAGATTTTCCAGATGACGCTACAACTCTTGATTTTTATGGGCAAATTAATAATACAGACATCAGAAATTTTTTGATTTGTGATACTAAGTTTTTCGTTCAGGAGGATAAAAATAGAATTTTAGATGGTAAATTTAGAGTTTTTGGTAAAGTTATTGATATTCAAGGTGAAATTACAATTGAAAGTGAAAACTCTATAGAAAAAGCCTTCTCACAACTTGATAGGAATAGGTTTTTTAAAAGAGCAACAGAAAATTCAATCGCAGAGTTAGAAGAATTTATATCTGAAAAGATAATATCTAGCTTTAAAAATCAAGACGGTAAGAAATGGTTTGATAGTAAAATTGATTTAGTAACCAAAGGAAAAGCTATCAAAGTTTTGCCAATTGTAATTTATACATAATAATATGAGCTATAAAAATCTAAAAATACCATCTATATCAGCTTTAGTGACAGCATTTATATTTTCCTTGCCTTATACTTGGATCTACATTTTAAACTTTTTCAGTATTTTTAACCCTAATAATTCTAATTTGAATTTTGATAGTTGGAATTTGATAATCGCTTTATTCGTAGGAATTGCTTCTGTTGTATTTTTAAGACAGCAAAATAAAATAGCACAAATTGCACTAGAGCAAAATAGACCGATTTTATCTTTTCAAATCAACGAAAGTCAGGAAAGTAAACCTTATTTTTATATCGAAAATCAAGGTAGCGTAGAAGCTACAGATATTGCTATTTTTTATAAAACCAATAATACAGGCATACAAAAACACAGCATTCCCAATGAAATTGTTTTATCGCCAAATTCAAAATATAAAATCACATTAGATACGGCAAACGAAGGCTATTATTCTATTTTAATTATATTCAAAAATCCTTTATCAAACAGGTATTATTTATTTGGAACAAATGCTAATTTTGAAAACGACGTATCACCGATAGGCTCATGGAACGATAAAGTACCTAGTCCTGTTTCTGTTGTTCTTTATTCAAAGATAAGCGAGTTTGTAAATAACCATCAATATAAGGAGCAATTGTCTGGAAAGTTGCAGAAATATCTTGAGGAACAGAATTTATAAAATCTAAAATTTCATTGATATTTTTCACTTGATTATTTTCAGTAGATAGTGTTTCAGCTATTTTTTCATTAAAAACTAAAAAATAAGATTTTTCTTTAGGTATTACTTTTGTAATTTTTTCAATTTCATTTTGGATTTTCTCTTTTAATTCTTTTTCTGGCTCCACTGCTTCATCAGAAATAAAAATGTCTAAACCTTTTTGCTTAATTATCTTGTCAATAAATTTTATAAAAGTTTTGTTGGTACCATTGTTTTTACCAATTGGAATAATGTATTTTATAGTCATATTTTTGTATTTGTTTTTAAAACTCCCGATTTTATACCAACAAATATGTTTTGACAAACCTGACACTTTGCTTGTTTATTTAGCTGTTTTTAGACCAAATTGAATCTCGTAGAGACATAGCTTACCTGGCAATATAATTTCTGGAAGCCGGAGGCGTTCCGCTACCATAACCCCACAACCAGACATTTTTAGGTTTAGGTTTACAAAAAAGAAGTAAAGCCTTTTAAAATAATTTATACTCCAAAAAGTTG
>JBILQQ010000049.1:0-12139 GCA_044373115.1 Flavobacterium sp. | reverse complement strand
AATTATGTTTTTGAAACACCTTTCGTTTCAATTCAAAACAATAAAAAAGACTATTATAGTTTTGAATCCAATGCACCACCGCTTTATAAATTATTTTGCAAATTGACATTTTACGCATAATTACTATTGTTTTTTAGTTCATATAAAAAATAATAGTAAATAATTATGCAATGAAATATCGAATAGTAGTGCTGTTTGGTTTTGCTTTTTTCAACGTTTTTTCACAAGAAAAATTAAACGAAGTTAAAGTAGAAACCAATCAAAAAGGCATACAAAAATCATTAAAAAAAGTATCGAATGTAACGGTTGTATCCAGTAATGAATTGCTCAAAGCCGCTTGTTGCAACTTGGCAGAAAGCTTTGAAACCAACCCGTCTATTGATGTTAACTTTTCCGATGCTTTAACCGGTACAAAGCAAATCAAAATGCTGGGGTTAACGAGTCCTTACATTTTAATTGCCGAAGAAAATATCCCGTCAGTTAGAGGCGCCTCGCAGGCTTATGGCTTGTCTTTTACTCCAGGCACATGGGTAGAAAGCATCCAAATAACAAAGGGCGCCGGAAGTGTGGTCAACGGTTTTGAAAGTATTTCAGGTCAAATTAATACCGAATTAATCAAACCCAAAAACGACATTCCGTTTTTTCTCAATTTTTATGGTGCCACAGAAGGAAGGTTTGAATTAAATACCCATTTTAACCATCAAATCTCAGACAAATGGGCATCCAGTTTTTATATTCATGGAAACACTAGAACAATTAAAAACGACATGAATAATGATGGTTTTCTTGATAATCCATTAGGAAAACAACTTAATTTGGTAAGCCGTTGGCAGTACTCAAATCCAGAGAAAGGTTGGGTTTCGTTTTTCAATTTCAAATACATGAATGACCAAAAACAAACGGGCGAATTGGCTTTTAACCCTGAAGTTGACAAGTTAACTACTAATTATTGGGGATCAGAAATAAATACCAAACGTTTTGATTTTACTTCAAAAACAGGTTATGTTTTTAAAGACATGCCATTTCAAAGCATCGGTATTCAAAATGCTTTTAGCAGTCATAATCAAGATTCCTATTTTGGTTTAAGAAGTTATTCAATATTCCAAAAAAGTTATTATTCTAACTTAATTTTCAACTCTATTATTACTAACACAAAAAATAAATTTAGTACGGGAGTTAACTTTACTTTAGACCAATATTCAGAATTTTTTTCAACTACAGATTTTAGTAGAATAGATAATTCAATCGGAGCTTTTTTTGAATATACGTATGATTCAATGAATAAATTGAGTTTTATATTGGGTTCCAGAGTCGATTACCACAACAGGTTAGGTGTTTTTTATACACCACGACTCCATGTTAGGTACAATCCTTGGGAAAAATCTGTAATTCGTTTTTCTTTAGGAAGAGGGAAGAGAGCCGCCAATATTTTTGCCGAGAATCAACATCTTTTTGGAAGTTCTCGTGCTTTTTCTATCCTTGACACAGATGGAAAAATCTATGGTCTCAATCCTGAAATTGCTTGGAACTATGGCATCAGTTTTACTCAAAATTTTAAATTGTTTACTAAAAGTGCCGACGTTAGCCTTGATATTTACCGAACCGATTTTCAAAATCAAGCAGTAGTTGATGTTATGCAATCGCCGCAAGAGGTATTGTTTTATAATTTAAAAGGCAATTCGTATGCAACTAGTTTTCAGTTTGATTTTAATTTAGAAATCATCAAACATTTCAATCTTAGAACATCCTATAAATATTATGACATAGCAACCGATTATTTATCAGGTACTTTCCAAAGACCTTTACAAGCGAAGCATCGTTTTTTTATGAATCTTGAATACGCTACGCATATTGTTGACAAGGGGAAGCAGTGGAAATTTGATTTTACGTTAAATTGGCTCGGAAAACAACAATTACCTTTCACATTGACCAATCCACAAATTGATCAACTGCCTGCGTTCTCTCCCTCATTCAACGTGCTAAATACTCAAATTACCCGAACTTTTTCTTCCGTTTTTGAAATGTATATTGGTGGTGAAAACATAGGGAATTACAAACAACAAAATGCCATTTTAGGAGCCAACAACCCATTTGGCAACACTTTTGATACATCAATAGTTTATGCACCAGTTTTTGGGCAAATGTATTATGTGGGGCTTCGATATAAAATTAAAAACAAAAAATAAATCAATAGTTATGAAAAACAAAATTTTAGGATTGATGCTATTTCTAATAGCATTTTCAACCCAAGCACAAGAAAAAAAGAACAAAAATGCCAAATTCACCATTGAAGTTAATGGAAATTGTGACATGTGTAAAAAACGAATCGAGAAAGCAGCCTTTGAAACAAAAGGCGTAAAATCTGCCGTTTGGAGCATAGAAACGCATCAATTAAATTTAATTTTAAACGAGGAAAAATGCTCCTTACTTGCTGTAGAACAGAATATTGCAATGCAAGGGCACGACACAAATAACGTAAAAGCAACCGATGCCGATTATGACAATTTGCATGGTTGTTGTAGGTATGAAAGGGATTAATCCAAATCTATAAACCAAAAGTATTCTTAATATAACACTAAAAAAGGACTACTTTTGGTTTATTTTTATTAATTTCACGCGCAATTAATTCAATACCATTATGCAAGATTTCGATTGGAAACAACTTTTTAACCCCGAATTTTATATTCTCCTCCAATTTGGCGGTGTCAAAATAGGTCTTTACGTAGTTTTATTTATCATTTTTGCCGAAACAGGTCTGCTAGCAGGCTTTTTCCTCCCTGGAGATAGCCTTTTGTTCCTGTGCGGTATCTACTCAGAAACCCTCATGCGGGACTTCAGCCTTGGCAACGATTTTATCAACGTAACCCTTCTAGCGGTACTCGTTTCCATCATGGGAATCATTGGTAACACCTTTGGATACTGGTTTGGCGTAAAAAGCGGTAACTACCTTTTCAAAAAAGAAGACAGCTTTTTCTTCAAAAAAAAATACCTTTACCAATCCAAAGAATTTTTTGACAAATATGGCAACAAAGCGGTCGTTTTTGCTCGTTTTCTACCCATCATCCGCACCTTCGCACCCGTCATTGCAGGTATCGTCAACATGCACAAAAAACAATTCATGTTTTACAACATCCTCGGCTCCATCCTTTGGTCATTCACCATGATATTCTCAGGACATTATTTATTCGAACTTTTCCTCACACAATTCAACATAGATTTAAAACACTACATCGAATTCATCGTTATCGGAATCATCGCAATTACCACAATACCAGTGCTTTTAAAACTTTTCAAAAAGAAAAAAATCAAATAATAAAACAAAATCTGTCATCAAATGGCAGATTTTTTTTTGGGCGTGCCCCCGTTTACACCATGTATCCAAAAATTGACACTATACTACAAACGGGGTCGGGCTTTCCGCTACAAGTCCTCGCCAATTTCCGCCCCGACGCTTCGGGGCTTCAATTGGCTGTGGGCTTTCCGCTGCAATCCCTCACGCGAGAAAACGGAAAACAGAAAATATAAAAATTAAATGGACACTACAATATTTAGATATCCCTCAATAACCAAAAATAATTTTTTTTTAAAAAACACCTATTTTTTAATTCTGTTTTTATAAATTTGAAATACTTAAACCATTTAAAAAATATAATTATGAGTAAAAGAGACGAATTAATCACTAAATATGCCGCGGATTTAAAAGATAAATGCGGTGTAACTCCCAACATGGATTTACTAACAAAAGTAACAATAGGTTGCGGACCATCAATTTACAATGCTGATTCATCAACTGTTTCTGGTTCAGATCAAAAAGAATTAGCCACCGTAAAAAACAATTTCTTAATCAAAAAATTAGGACTATCAGACAGCCCAGATTTAGACAAAGCTATTGATGCCGTTATCGAACAATATGGTCGATCAAACAAAAGTAAATACAGAGCCGTTGTATATTATTTACTAACAGTTCATTTCAACAAACAATCGGTTTACTAAAACCAAGTTGCACATAATTTTACAAATCCTATTTATGAAAATGAATAGGATTTTTTTTGTCATTTTTTTATAAAACATTTTAAACTTCAAAAATTTGGTGTAAATTTACACCACTAATTTTTTCCGTTATGACACGACAAAGTATCACATTGGCCAAACAAAACGATGAATGGCTAAAAGCTCAGGTTGCAGAAGCAGAATTTACAAGTAAAAGCGAAGCTGTAAACTACCTCATTAAACAAGCCCGTGAGCGAGAAGCCCATCATGAGTATGTACAAATGAAAATCGATAGAGGTATAAAAAGTGGTTTTGCAGAAAAACAATCCAAAGAAGAGATGTTGGCCGAATTTAAAAAGCGGTTAAAAAATGTATAATTATTTTTTAACTCGTGAAGCCAAAGAAGATTTGTGGCGAATTTATGAGTTTGGGGTTTATCGATTTGGCGAACAACAGGCAGACAAGTATCTGATGATGCTTCATGATTGCTTTGAAAAAATCACCTCAAATCCTTTTATGTTTCCAATGGTTGTAAATTATAAAAATGCAGAACGTTTTTGTGTTTGCGGTGTGGATACCATCTATTACAAAATTAATGGATTAGATATTGAAATAATTACCATCATCGGACGGCAAGATTTTTAATCTCTTTTCGGTTCAAAATAATCATTTAATCAAAAAAAAATCCGCTTAATCAAACGATTCAGCGGATTTTTACTATTTGAAAAGATAACTATTACATCATTCCTGGCATGCCACCACCCATTGGGCTTCCTGCCGGTGAATCTTCTTTAATATCTATCAAGGCACATTCTGTAGTAAGAATCATTCCCGCAACTGATGCAGCGTTTTCTAGCGCTACACGAGTTACTTTTTTAGGGTCAATGATTCCTGCTGCAAGCATGTCAACATATTCGTCTGTTTTGGCATTGTAACCAAAGTTTCCTGTTCCTTCTGCTACTTTTGCAACCACAACCGATCCTTCAAGTCCTGCATTTTCAACAATGGTACGCAATGGAGCTTCAATAGCTCTTGAAATAATTTGAATTCCAGTTGCCTCATCAGCATTATCTGATTTTAAAGTTGATAATACGGCTTTTGCTCTAAGAAGAGCAACACCTCCACCAGCAACAATACCTTCTTCCACAGCCGCACGGGTAGCATGAAGTGCATCGTCAACACGGTCTTTTTTCTCTTTCATTTCAACTTCAGAAGCGGCTCCTACATAAAGTACCGCAACACCACCAGCTAGTTTAGCCAAACGTTCTTGCAATTTCTCTCTGTCATAGTCAGAAGTGGTTGTTTCCATTTGCGACTTGATTTGATTCACACGATTTTGAATCATATCTGCTTTTCCAGCACCGTTTACGATGGTTGTATTATCTTTGTCGATGGCTACTTTTTCGCACGTTCCAAGCATTTCTAGGGTTGCGTTTTCTAATGTGTAACCACTTTCTTCTGCAATTACGGTTCCGCCAGTAAGTATAGCAATATCTTCAAGCATGGCTTTTCTTCTGTCGCCAAAACCTGGAGCTTTTACAGCTGCAATTTTTAATGCACCACGTAATTTGTTAACTACTAATGTTGAAAGTGCTTCACCGTCAACATCTTCAGCAATTATTAATAATGGTTTTCCAGACTGAGCTACGGGTTCTAAAACAGGAAGTAACTCTTTTAATGAAGATACTTTTTTGTCGTATAAAAGAATGTATGGGTTTTCCAACTCAACATTCATTTTTTCTGGATTAGTCACAAAGTAAGGAGATAAATATCCTCTGTCAAATTGCATACCTTCAACCACGTCAACGTATGTGTCAGTTCCTTTTGCTTCTTCAACGGTGATTACACCTTCTTTTCCTACTTTTCCGAAAGCTGTAGCGATTAAATCACCGATAACTTCGTCGTTGTTGGCAGAAATAGAGGCAACTTGCTTTATTTTTTCAGAGGAGCTTCCTACTTCTTGTGCTTGTTTTTTTAGGTCAGAAACGATGGCTTCAACTGCTTTGTCAATACCACGTTTTAAATCCATTGGATTGGCTCCAGCGGCAACGTTTTTCAATCCTTCTTTTACGATAGCTTGTGCTAACACGGTTGCTGTTGTTGTACCATCACCAGCAAGGTCATTGGTTTTAGAAGCTACTTCTTTAACCATTTGAGCTCCCATGTTTTCTAGTGGGTCTTTTAGTTCAACTTCTTTTGCTACAGAAACTCCATCTTTGGTAACTGTTGGTCCGCCAAAAGATTTAGAGATGATAACGTTTCTACCTTTTGGGCCTAGGGTAACTTTTACTGCATTTGCTAATGCATCTACGCCACGTTTTAATCCGTCGCGTGCTTCAATATCGAATTTTATATCTTTTGCCATTTTGTTTTGCTTTATGCCGAAAGCTTTGGGCTTTAGGCTTAATTAGTTATTTTAATGTTTTATTCTTTAAGTTCTACTAGTTTTTGTTTTAATTTAAGGTTTACAAGGTTCAAACTCGAAACCTGAAACCTGAAACTTGAAACCTGAAACCTGAAACTTGAAACCTGAAACTTGAAACTTGAAACTTGAAACCAAATTTATATTATTGCAAGAATATCGTCTTCACGCATGATGAGATAGTCTTTTCCTTCTAATTTTAATTCGGTTCCTGCGTATTTTCCGTAAAGTACGGTATCGCCAACTTTTACAGTCATTGGTTCGTCTTTTTTACCATTACCTACCGCAAGGATGATTCCTTTTTGGGGTTTTTCTTTGGCGGTATCTGGAATAAATATTCCTGATGCGGTTTGAGTTTCGGCAGCTGCTGGCTCAACGATAACTCGGTCTGAAAGCGGTTTAATGTTTAGTGCCATTGTTTTTATTTTTAATTGTTGTTTAAATTTTGTGTTAGGTTGGTTTCAGAAATTGTGCCAATTGTTTTTTACTGACATTTTTTCAGCCAAGCCATTGGGATTTGTAATTTTGTTTGGAATTAGCCCCGATTGAGCCGATATCCTCCCGAAGTCCCGAAGGGCGAGGGAGATAAAGGCGAAAGCGGGAATTGCCATTGGTGGTTGGCTCCGAGCCATTTGCTTCCAAAAAAAAATCTCGATTGCTCGAGATTTATTTTTTTGAAATCGAAATTATTTTTTTTCGGGTGTTGCTTGTTTTGGTGCAGCTGGTGTTGGTGTTGTTGGCGCTGCGGTTTGTGTTGGGTCAATAGTTTTTAGTTTATTGTCGCCACCGGCACCGTTAAAGCTGATTCCTGACAGCAGTATTAGTCCGATTAGGATTGCTGATAGGGTCCATGTTGCTTTGTCAAGGAAGTCGGTTGTTTTTTGGACTCCTCCCATGTTTGTTGCTCCAAATGATGAAGAGAGACCTCCTCCTTTTGGGTTTTGTACCATGATTACTACGATTAGTAAAAAACAAACAATTGTGATTAATACTAGGAATACTGTAAAATTTGTCATTGCTTAAAGTTATTGTTTTGTTGTAAATTTTTTATATCTTCAATTCGGACTGCAAATAAACTACTTTTTTCTGGATATTTCAAAATTAATATTTCATAAGCTTGAATTGCGCGGTCATATTTTTTTTGTTCGAGGTAAACTTTGGCTAAAGTTTCGGTCATTAGGTGGGTTTTGTCCTCGTTTATTGGGTCTTTTGTCTGTAGTGGTGTTGTTTTGTTTATGGGTGGAATTTTTGGGTTTGCTTCGATAAATTTATCAATTAGTTCTAATTTTTTTAGTTTATCGGGGTTGTTTGTTTGTTTGTTTTCTTCTCGTATGATGGGTTTGAAACGTGCTAGTTGAAGCCATTCTTGGAATGAGTGTGTTTCGTTTTGGTTGAATTCGAGTGGTTTTCCTAGGTCTAGTTTTTGTTCGAAGGTTATTTTTGATGCCTTTTCGATGGTGTCGAGTATGGATTGTTCTGTTTTGTTAAAATTAGGTGTTGATTTTGGAACAATTGTTTCGCTATCATGCACTTCAATATTTAATAATTCGGCTATTTTTTGTTCGTACAGACCGTTTTGTACGGTTATAAATTTGTCTGAAGTTATAAAGTCAAATAAAATGGCTCTATCGGTTGTATAGGCTGCCGCAACTTTTAGTGCGTAATTATATTTGAAGCTGTCTTGATTGTAAAGATGTTTTAGGCGAAGCACTCGTGCGCTTTGGAAGTAAGGAAATTCTTCGATTATTTTTTCTAATGACAGATTGTGACGCTCGTTGATGGCGTCAGGTTTGTTTATTAGGTAGGTGAAGTCGGAGATATTCATTGGGTTACCATTTAGCGAGTGATTCGTTGAATACATCTTGTGTTATTCGGGTAAATATTTCGTCAAGGGCTGTTGTTAATTGGGAGCCTACAAGTTGGTCTGAGCCAGAATAGTCGTAGAAGAAGGAGAATGATTTTTCAAAGTTTTCCGTTTCTTTGTTTTTGTTATAAAATCGAACCCTGATTGAAATTGTTAGTCTGTTTTGAGCTGCTTTTTGGTCGGCTGTTGCTGTCATTGGAGCAATTCGGTAGTCGGTTATTTCGCCTTCGTAAACTAGGTCACCGTTGGTATTGGTAAGGTTTAGGTTGGTTTGGTTTTGAATTATTTTTTGTAATTCTTGGGTGAAAGTTCGTTCAATTCCTGGTTCAATAAGTTCGGCAGTATTTTGAAAATAATTTACCTGAAAGGTTTTGGCATCAATTTTACCTGTTGTGCCTGTAAAGTTATATACGCCACAACTTGATAGCGACATAATGAGTATGAGGGTTATGTATTTTATGTTTTTCATTTGGTTCAAAGATATATTTTTTTAATAAGATATTAAAATTATTGTAGGTCGTATTGTTTGATTTTTCGATAAAGAGTTCTTTCAGATATGCCAAGTTCGTCTGCTGCAGCTTTTCGTTTGCCTTTGTTTCGGTCAAGGGATTTAATAATGAGTTCAATTTCTTTGGCTTCAAGGCTAAGCGTTTCTTCCTCTTCAACAGTTTCGGCAAACAAATAGTCGTTGTTGTCTTCGTCGTCTTCAAACTCCTCTTGATCAATTGTTTCGTCTTGTGAATGGTGTTGTTTAATGGCTTGACTTTCTTCAAAATCGGTTGTACTATCGTCTTTAGTTCCGTACACTTTTTGAATAAGGTGCGGATTGATGTCTTGTATTTTTGTTGAACCGTTTTTCATGAGTTCAAGGGTTAGTTTTTTCAGGTCGTTTAGGTCGCTTTTCATGTCAAAAAGGACTTTGTACAAAATATCTCTTTCGGTACTAAAATCACTTTCACTTTTTTTATTTTTGATTACGCTTGGCAAGTGATTTCCGTCTTGAGGCAAATAGGATGTAAGTGTTTTTAACGAAATTTCACGGTTAGTTTCAAGTACAGAAATTTGTTCGGCTGCATTTCGCAATTGTCTTATGTTACCACTCCATCTATATTTAATGAGATAATCTATTGCATCATCATTCAATTTAATAGCAGGCATTTTGTATTTGTGTGCAAAATCGGAGGCAAATTTTCTGAATAATAAATGAATGTCCTCTTTGCGCTCTCTTAACGGCGGTAAACCAATTTCGACGGTGCTTAATCTATAATATAAATCCTCACGAAATTTGCCTTTTTCAATAGCGTCAAACATGTTTACATTGGTTGCAGCTACAATTCTAACATTGGTTTTTTGAACTTGTGAAGAACCCACTTTAATAAATTCGCCATTTTCCAAAACACGTAACAAACGCACTTGGGTAGTAAGGGGTAATTCGCCCACTTCGTCAAGAAAAATGGTTCCGCCATCGGCAACTTCAAAATACCCATCGCGGGCGTTGTTGGCGCCTGTAAACGAGCCTTTTTCGTGACCAAATAGTTCGCTGTCAATTGTTCCTTCAGGTATGGCACCGCAGTTCACGGCTATGTATTTTCCGTGTTTTCTGTGTGATAATGAATGGATTATTTTCGGAATACTTTCTTTTCCAACACCACTTTCTCCTACAACTAATACCGAAATATCAGTTGGAGCCACCTGAATTGCTTTTTCTACGGCACGATTGAGTTTTGGGTCGTTCCCAATAATTTCAAATCGTTGTTTTATGTTTTGAACTGTTTCCATTTGTTTTTTTTTGCCACTGATTAAATGATTCAAAAGGATTATATTTTTTTCTGTTTAAACGTTTTTACTGCTTCTGATTAAATGATTCAAAAAGATTATTTATTTTACGGTTTAAATGTTTTTTTTGCTATTTTTAGATTACAAATCTTTTATATTGTAATGATTTCGTTTGAAAATTAACCAATAATCCGATCTCAGAGTTTGCTAATTTTATATAATTTAAAATTTGAGCTGTATGTTCATTTGAAAGGTCTTTTACTGCTTTTATTTCTAAAATAATATCTCCATTTACGACAAAATCACAATAGAATTTATGAGGAAGAATTTTACCTTTATATTCAATAGTAAATTCTTTTTCTCTTTCAAAAAAAATATTTTTTTCTTTTAGCTCAATCTCAATTGCATCTTTATAAATTATTTCTAAAAGTCCTGGGCCGAGGTTTCTGTGAACTTCCATACAAATTCCAATAATTTTGTATGTTTCGTCTTCTCTATAGTGTGACATAAATAATAAAAATCTTTAAAATCCTTTAATCTGTGGCAAAAAAAAATTAATTCATTTCTGAATATCCAACGGCAACACCTTTCAAAGTACCACTTGTACACGAAGTAATTTTTACATTCACAAAATCACCTATTTTATAGTTCTCTTTCGGAAAAACAACGGTTATACTTTGTGAATTTCGACCCGAAAATTCTTCACTTGATTTTTTTGACACTTTTTCAACCAAAACTTCTACGGTTTGACCCACAAATTCTTCACTTCTGTACCAAGCATGTTTTTGTTGCAAATCAACAATTTCTTGCAATCGTCTTGCTTTTGTTTCTTCAGTAACATCATCCT
The DNA here is from genome assembly GCA_044373115.1 of Flavobacterium sp. GTDB lineage: Bacteria > Bacteroidota > Bacteroidia > Flavobacteriales > Flavobacteriaceae > Flavobacterium. The sequence continues at coordinate 1,240 of JBILQQ010000049.1, read as the reverse complement.
TCATTTTTCTTCCTGCCAATGTACCTGGTCGTTCAGAATAAGAATACATATATCCAAAATTATATTTTACATACTCCATTAAGCTCAATGTGTCCTCATGGTCGGCCTCTGTTTCGGTTGGAAAACCTGCAATCATATCTTGCGAAATAGAGCAATTCGGAATAATAGATCTAATATTATCTATCAATGTCATGTATTCTTCGCGGGTATGTAATCGGTTCATTTCCTTTAAGATACGATTACTTCCCGATTGAACAGGCAAGTGAATGTGTTTACAAATATTTGAATGTTTAGCAATAACATGCAACACTTCTTCGTGCATATCTTGCGGATTAGAAGTGGAAAAACGAATTCGCATTTTCGGAAAACCAACTGCCACTCTATCAAGTAAATGATCAAATGACACAGCAGTTGCTTTTTGCATTTCAGAAGCGTTATCAAAATCTTTTTTTAATCCACCACCATACCAAAGATAACTATCTACATTTTGACCTAACAGGGTAATTTCTTTAAATCCATTATCCCATAAATCCTGAATTTCTTTCATAATGCTTTGTGGGTCTCTACTTCGTTCTCTTCCTCGAGTAAAAGGCACCACGCAAAACGTACACATATTGTCGCAACCACGAGTAATTGATACCAAAGCCGTTATCCCGTTACTCATTAATCTAACAGGGGCAATATCTCCGTAGGTTTCATCTTTAGATAATACCACATTAATGGCATCTCGTCCTTCCTCAACCTCTGCCAACAAATTGGGTAAATCTTTGTAAGCATCAGGACCCACAACCATGTCAACAATTTTTTCTTCTTCTAGAAATTGACTTTTTAACCGCTCTGCCATGCAGCCCAAAACGCCCACTTTCATTCCAGGATTTATGCGTTTTACCGCATTGTATTTCTCCAGTCGTTTCCGAATAGTTTGCTCAGCTTTATCTCTAATCGAACACGTATTTACAAGAACAAGGTCGGCTTCTTCCATCACTTGTGTGGTATTATATCCGTTTTCAGATAAAATGGAAGCCACAATCTCACTATCAGAAAAATTCATAGCACAGCCATAACTTTCTATATAAAGTTTTTTAGTATTTTCTGTTTTATTAATCAATTGTAAGCTTTCGCCTTGCTTATTTTCGTCAATTATCTTCTCCATAAATTATTTTTCCAAAAATCAATTCACAAAGATAGTACAAAAAATAAAAATCTGACAAGATGTCAGTTAATGTTTAACAAAAGTTTT
>JBILQQ010000048.1:0-12561 GCA_044373115.1 Flavobacterium sp. | reverse complement strand
TTCAAAAGGAAAAAATGCTTTATTTGAACATGTTATACGATATGGTTGCCTATTCTATAAACAAAGGTTTTAAAGAAATTGTATTTGCCCGAACAGCACTAGAAATAAAAAGTTCTATTGGGGCAAAAGCGGTTGATATGTTTGGTTTTATCAAACATGAAACCGCAATTATTGATAGTTGTATAGGTCGGATTTTCAATTTCTTGGAACCTAAAACCGAGTGGAAAGAAAGAAATCCGTTTAAATAACTAAAGTGAATCTATTTCTTCTTGAACCACTCCCCAGTCTTCTAATAATTTGTCTAATTCAGTTTTTTTCTTGTTGTAAGCTGTAAAAAAGTTAGCGTCTTCTATATGTTTATCATAATTGGATGCCAAGGCTTTATCATCAGCCTGAATATCTTTTTCCAATTGCTGTATTTGACTTTCAATTTTACTTAATTTATTTTGAAGTGATTTTGATTTTTTCTGGTCTTCGTAGGATATTTTTTTATCTTCTTTTGGTGCTTCCTTTTTTGCAACATCTTTCTTTTCAACTTCGCGCATGTTTTCTAGATTGCGTTGCTCCAAAAAGAAGTTAATATCTCCCAAATATTCTTTTATTTTCTGATCTTTAAATTCGTACACAATATTCGACATTCCTTGTAAAAAATCCCTATCGTGTGAAACAAGCAATAACGTTCCTTCATATTTTTGCAAAGCCGCTTTCAGTACGTTTTTAGATTTTATATCCAAGTGATTGGTTGGCTCATCCATAACTAAAACATTGATGGGCTGCAACAATAACTTACACAAAGCCAATCGGTTACGCTCGCCTCCCGAAAGTACTTTTACTTTCTTCTCTACATCATCACCTCTAAAAAGGAACGAACCTAACATATCTCTAACTTTTGATCTATTGGTATCGGTTGCAGCATCTTCCATGGTTTGCAAAAGCGTAATTTCGCCATCCAAATACTCGGCTTGGTTTTGAGCAAAATAGCCCACTTGCACATTATGACCTAGTTTTATTTCACCTTTATATTCAAATTCGTTTACAATAGCTTTGATAAAAGTGGATTTTCCTTGTCCGTTTTGCCCAACAAAGGCTATTTTACTTCCACGTTCAACCAAAAGCGAAATGTCTTTTAAAATCGTTTTATCTCCGTACGCTTTAGTTACATTTTCGGCTTCAATAACTACTTTTCCAGGAACTTTAGAAACCGGAAACGAAATATTCATCACCGAGTTATCGTCTTCATCCACTTCAATTCGCTCTACTTTATCCAATTTTTTTATCAACGACTGCGCCATCGAAGCTTTAGATGCTTTAGCTCTAAACTTTTCAATTAACTTTTCGGTTTCTTCAATTTTCTTGGCTTGATTTTTTTGGGTGGCTAATTGCTTTTCTCTAATTTCATGACGCAATTCTAAATATTGAGAATAAGGTTTATTAAAATCATACGCCTTACCCAACGAAATCTCGATGGTTCGGTTAGTCACATTATCCAAAAACATCTTATCGTGCGATACAATTACCACAACGCCAGGAAAATTTCTTAAAAATCCTTCCAGCCAAATAATACTCTCAATATCCAAGTGATTGGTAGGCTCATCAAGCAGCAAAATATCATTTGATTGCAACAACAATTTAGCCAACTCAATCCGCATTCGCCATCCTCCCGAAAACGTATTGGTTTGGTTATTAAAATCTTCCCGTTTAAAACCCAACCCTAGCAAAATCTTTTCGGTATCGCCCACATAATTATACCCACCCAGCAACTCAAATCGATGCGTGTTCTCGGATAAATCTTCAATAATTTGCGAATATTCATCACTTTCATAATCGGTCCGAGTAACCAACAAGTGATTTATTTGTTCTAACTTTTTTTCAACAATTTTAATATCAGTAAAGGCTTCATAGGCTTCTTCCAGCACACTCCTACCCTCTTCAAAATCAATATCTTGGCGAAGAAACCCCATTCTAACCTCTTTCTCTGTTGCAATAACACCACTGTCTGGCTTAAAGTCACCAGCTAAAATTTTTAACATTGTTGACTTACCAGCCCCATTTTTTCCGACCAAACCCACTCTATCTCCAGACCCAAGCCTAAAAGTAACCTCTTCAAACAAATAAGAACCCCCAAACGAAACCGATAAATTATGTATATTAAGCATATTGTGACTATTGTTACAAATTACAATCCTTCAAAATTGTATCTTTGAAGAAAATTTTTGCAAATGTTAAAAAAAGGATTCAAAATAAATAGCATTTTAACAGGAAGTTGTCCAAAATGCCATCAAGAAAGTATGTATGAGGTAAAAAACCCATACAAATTAAGCACATTATTCAAAATGCACGAAAAATGCAGCCACTGTAACCTACAATACGAAATAGAACCCTCCTTTTTTTATGGCGCCATGTACATGAGTTACGGCATCACCATAGCCATAGGAGTAGCCATTTTCATCATTGCCCACGTCTTCTTGGGCATTCCCGTAAAACAATCATTCATAGCCATTGTAGTTGGACTCATTGTTTTAATGCCCGTAACAGCCCGATTAGCAAGAAACAGCTACATCAACATGTTTGTGTCCTACGACAAAAACTGGAAAGAAAATAAAAAGAAGGAAATTCAAAATTAGAAGCCAATCCAGCTATCCATTCCAAGCTTGCTCCACAAAAGCTTTTTTTTCTAGGCTAACAACGAGCTTCTCCCGAAGGTTCGGGAATCGCTGTTGCTAGCTAAGAAAAAAATAACTTTTATGTTAGGAAGGCTTTTCATTTCTCCCGAAGCTTCGGGACTGGGTTAAGCCACACCAATGGTTTGGAGCAATGAATGAGATTTGGGCGAATTATCAATAATGGAATTTTTAAAAATTTTCAAGAAATTTTTCTACTGAAACCAAAACCCGCGTTAGGGATAGTAGTGGAAATCCTTTTTTTGGGTTGGGTGCGGGCTTTTTCGGCCCGCACCTAACCTAAAAAAGATTGGAACGGATAGCCCGACCAGTAGGGGAACGCCCAAAAAAAAACTTTTGAATGGGAACTTATTAAAGATAAATTTCTAAACGCAAAAGCCCTTAATCCGTTGGATATCAATATTTTTGTCTAGTGCAACTCCGTTTTGTATAGAGTTGTACAAATCGTTTGCCATTGAAGGAGCAAGCATGACACCGCGGGTTCCCAAGCCATTTAAAATATGTAGTCTAGGATATGAAGGATGTGTACCAACCAACGGGCGTCTGTCTTTAATAGTTGGTCGAACCCCAGCGCGGTGTTCGATAATATCAAACGGACACGTAATTAAATCACGAATACCATCAATTAATTCATTTTTACCCTCTTCAGTGAGAGCGTCTGTTTTGTCATTCCAATTGTAAGTTGCCCCAACCTTGTATAAATCGTTACCCATTGGGACTATATAAATCCCCGATTTTGCAATAACATCCAATTGCAACAAAGGTGCCTTTATGATCAATATTTCACCTTTTGTTCCATCCATTGGTAAATCCTTGAAAAAGGGGTTAGAGAGCATCCCAAAGCCTTCAGCGAAAACTATATGTCGATAAGAACAACCGTCATAAACAACAGAATCCTCCTTAAACTCGATATCTGAATAGACAAAAGTTGATTCTAAATAGAGTTTTTCGGTTTTTAAAAAATGTTTGTAACAATCCAACAACAACGAAGTGTCAAGGTAACCACAATGTAAAACCTCTCCAAAAGAGAAAGGCGCAGGTAAAAAATTCCACTTGGAAGGAACCAAAGTTGTTGATAAAAAAGGTGAAAGTTCGACTTTGTCAGAAGCAATGAACCAATTGTTTTGTTCTTCAACCGAATAAAATTTTCGTAAAAGCGGTAACTTAAAGTCAAATGTTGTTTGTAATTTAATCTCTAAAGATTGATAAAAACTAGCCGCAAATTCTAATTGAGATGAGGCATTCCAAACCGAACTGAATCTTTTTAAAACAACTGGATTGTACATCCCGCCCGCTATTTTTGAAGAATTTTGTGAATTATTATTGATAACAGAAATCGTTTTACCATCGCGCAAAGCGGTTTCTGCAAAAGAAATGCCTGCTAATCCACATCCAATAATTAAATAATCTTTCATAACTAAAACAAAAATAAAAAAAAACTCTTACCATGAGGTAAGAGTTTTCTATAATTAAAAGAATAAATTAATAATTCCACATATCTTGTTCAAAGCTGCGTATTTTATCTTTTACTCTTTCTGATTCAAGTAATTGCATTTGAGCATTTTCTTTCATGTAATCTTCAATGGTTCTATCTCCAAAGACATTTTCTTCTTTGTAAATAACACCACTAAATCTTCTTGAGTTTAATAAATGATCAAATGTTATAGGCATAGCTGAATTTTTCTCGTTAAAAGCTTTAGCCTCATGAAGCACATTTCTTATAGATGGGAAAAATACCCAAAACAATTCAATTCCTTCATCGTTACCTTTAGCTTTATCACGCGCTTCAATAGCAACAGGACAAACAGCTAAAAGTCTGTACTTCAATTCACTTTGACGTGTATCAAAATACCAATACCCTTTAATTTTGTAACCAACAATATCACTAGCTGCTAATTCAGTTTTGTTAATATACTGAGGATCTAATTTTCTTTTACCTGATTTATAATTTTCAAAATCTGAATTATACTCATCAATTCCTGGACCTGTTGTATCAATATATACAAAAGCAGTTTCCATATCTTTCAAAGATTTTTTGGTGTTGAAATAATCATCACCATATACCTCAGTAATTTTACCTGATTTCACACCATTTAATAATACTTGAAATAAAGAACGTCTTTCTTTTCCAATATTTGCAGTATCTACAGGGTAATACAATGGAAAATTAACTCTTTCATCAAGATCAATAATTTCCCAAGTAGTTTTAGCCATAAATACATCACGATCGTGAACATAACCATAAGGTAAGGGTTTGTCATTATCTGAATTTAATTGGGCTGCTGTTTTTTTACCAATTTCATCAGGTGTTTTAGCATTTAATAAATTGGACTGAGCGAACGAACTAAAAGTTCCTGAAACAGTTACAACCGCAAATAAAAGATTTCTTAATTTCATAATTATAATGTGTTATCTAAATAGGTAAAACGCCTAAATTAAATTTTTATTGTATTTCGTATGTAGTAGGAGCCGCTGGTTTAGTTACAATACTTGCACCAGTTCCTACAATTTTCGTTTTGATGTCAGATATTAAAATAACATCACCTTTAGAAGCTCTAGCTAAAGCTGCTTTACACTGTGCATTCACTCTATCGCCATTCACAATTATAGTTGCTTGTCCTGGAACTTTGAATGCAAATTGGGTAACTTGGAAATTCAAATCATACAAGAAGTCTGGAAGTAACGCCGAAACCTGAGAAACTTCTAAACGTGATTTTGGACCTTTTTGAGCACCTTGAGTACCACCAATTGCACCAACAGGGGCAGGAATGTTTTTTATTCTAAAAGATTTTTTATCTGAAACATTAGTCCCATCAGGCAATTTACCTGTAACACTAACCAAAACTTCATTACCAGCTAAAGGACTTAAGTTATAAGCACCTGGTTTTCCAGCTTTCGATAAACCTGCGGCAGAAGCGTTAACATTATTATCAGATATACCAGCAAATGAAATAGTCATTGGGTTAGGTAAACCTCTATATACCACATTCATTTTATCGGCAGAAATATTAGCTGAGTTTGGTTTAGGTACTACTACATAGTTACCTTTAATTGGTAAACTAACAACTTTACCACCTTCATCAAAATTGAATGAACCTGTAATTTCGTGTTCACCAACAGCACCTGCACCAAAAGAGAAACTAGCTTGCCCAGCTTCAGCTTTTACAGATGTCCCGTTAACTACAACTGATTTTGCAACCAAATTAGGATCAAATTTACCTAAGATAATTTTTCCCTTAACCGCTTCACCTTGAAAGAATGCAGTTTTTTCAGGAACAACAATTGGTTGGTATGCAGTTAAAGAAGCTGCTGCAACAAGATCAGACTGGAACATACCGGCAATAATATCACTTTCAGTTGTTTTAATGTCCGCTTGCAATTGAGATAATTTTGTAATGGTAGCTATTAAAGGAAAACCTTTAAAGTTATAGTCTAACCAATTCAATTTTTGACCTACATTTTTTGAAAAAACATCAGCAGTTGAAAAACGCTTTTCAATTTTTTTCATTTCACCCTCTGTAATTGCACTTCCGCCTATTTGTTTCAATTGGGTTACATAATTTGATATTTTGTCTAAGAATTCTTTTCCAGCCGGTTTTGGTTTATCACCACCAAACCATTTTTCGTCAACTGCATCACCTTTATCCATTTGCTCAAAAGGTAGATTACCATCAGAGTCTAATTCATATCCTTTAGTAAATTCATCTTTTAGTGATTGGATGTAAGAAGTAAAATCTTTAGAAATAGCTCTAATTTTCTCTACTTTATCTTTTTTTGCACCAAATTGTAACGGTTGATCTTGTGCTTTTTGAGCCAATTGTTGAAATGAAGAATCGTTTCTTCCGTCAGCAATAGAATTTGATTCAACAATTTTATTATTTAAAATACCGAATGCCGATAACACCTCTTTTGACATATTTAATGCCAACATTGCGATGAAAACCAAATACATAAGGTTTACCATCTTCTGTCTAGGACTTAATTTTCCTCCTGCCATTTTTTCTAATTAGTTTTAATTATTAATATAAATTTAGTTTAAAACTAATTATCCTTTATTACTCATTGCAGAAAGCATTCCACCATAAACATTATTCAATGAAGATAAGTTTGAGGTTAACGATTGCATTTGATCTTTTAATTTTAAGTTGTTTTCAGCAACTTCATTGTTTATTTGTGCATTTTTCTCAGCACTTTGTAATTGTACTTGGTACAATCCGTTCAAAGTTTCTAATTGAGTTGCTGCTTTAGTCATTTCTTCAGCATATTTTTTAGTTGAAGCAACAGAATCTACGGTTGGAGAAATTGCTTTAGCAGCTCCTTCAAAGTTTTTGATACTATTTCCTAAGCTAGCCATTAATTCTCCATCAATTTTAGCTTCTTTCAACATATTGTCTAATTTTTGAGATAACAAACCTTGGGTATCTTCAGAACCTACTGCTTTTACTTTTCTAGCTTTTGCTTCTCCTCCAGCTAATTCTGGATATACTAAAGTCCAATCCAATTCTTCTTCTACTGAATCAAAAGCAGATAATCCGAAAATAAATGCTTCTGTTCCTAATCCAATAATAAGCATCGCGCTTGCACCTGGCCAGTGCATTAATTTGAATAGTGCTCCGATGATTACAACTGCCGCTCCCATACCGTAAGCGAAATTCATTACTTTTTTGTTAATTAATGCCATAATAATAGTTTTTTTGTTAAGTGTTTATTTAGTTTGGTTTATAAATTAAAATTTATTTCTTTTTAGCGTTCCCAGTTATTTGAGTTCCCATATAATCTTGTACTGTTCTGAAACCAATATAGCTTCTTGCTGTATCTTGGTATTCAAAGTTTCTTGTACTTACTTGTAAAAAGTAAGAGACATCTTTCCAAGAACCTCCTCTAACAGATTTTCTTTTATTTGAATTGTCTGAAACATTTGGATTCATTGAAGATACGTATTCATAGGCTGCTGCATCATACGACGAGTCCGTCCATTCAGCAACATTACCAGCCATGTTGTATAAATTGTATCCGTTTGGATCATACGATTTAGCCTCTACAGTATAAAGTGCTTGATCGGCTGCATAATCCCCACGATTTGGTTTAAAGTTTGCCATGAAACAACCTCTATCATTTTTAGTATAAGGACCTCCCCAAGGGTAAGCACCTGACTGAAGACCACCACGTGCAGCATATTCCCACTCTGCTTCAATTGGAAGACGGAATGAATTTACATTATCTCTGCCTTTTTGTTTTTTAACGTAGGTGTTTTTCTTTAAAGTTCTCCAAGCACAAAATGCTTTAGCTTGACTCCAGCTAACTCCAACAACAGGATATTCACCATAGGCTTGGTGCCAGAAATAATCATTGTGCATTGGCTCATTATAGGAATAAGCAAAGTCTTTAATCCAAACTGTTGTATCTGGATAAACCTTAGTGTTTTCGGTTCTGATGAATTTACTTCTTTTACCTTTTTTTGCTTTAGCAGCTGCCTCGATATCCATCCAAGAATAATGAAATTGAAGTTTATCAACATCTATTGTTCTTAAACCATTGAACGATTCAGAAAGTGGCAAATACATGGTATCCATTACTTCAGTGTAAAATTCATCTGGATACTTTTTAGTATCTTTGATAAGGGCTACTTTACGATTTAGTTTTCTACCTGAAATATCATCTGGAGAACCAACACTATAGTAATTTTCATACATGTATTTATCGTAAGCGGTCATTTTTTCTGGATCTGCATCAGCAAAAGCAAAGTCACCAATTGAACCAGTAGCTTTTCCACCTTTACCACCACTTGGTTTTTGACCTAATTCGTCAGCATATTTAGCTAAACGCACACGAATAGTTGAATCTTTTACCCATTCAACAAATTCACGATACTCACTATTAGTAATTTCAGTTTCATCCATGTAAAACGATCTTACAGTAACGGTTTTGGTTGGTGCGTCTTGTACATTAGCTAAATCATCATCTGATTTACCCATTATAAAAGCGCCACCTGGCACCAAAGTCATTCCGTATGGTTTTTCTGAATGCCATTTTTTACCTTTTACTCCAACAAGCTCACCTTTATCAGATGACTTGCCACAGCTGATAAACAGGGACAAAAATGAGGCAAATGCAACGAACTTCTTCATATAAATTTGGGTTAATTATATACTTTATTTTAAGGGCGTAAACCTATTTATAATTTTTTAAAAAAACAATTATTTACAAGTGTTTTTTTTAAATAATTTACTAATCTTGTCAATATCAGTAGAGTTAAGATTATTTTTAATAAAATCATGCACTTTTGATAAAGTATTGTTTTTTGTTATAACGTGTGTTTTGTTTTAATATTGTGTTAATTTATGAAAATATTATAAAATATTTTTTCTTTGTGCCTTCCAAAACCTTTCTGGGTATTCATTATTGCATGCAGCTAGATAATCATCGTGCGAGCAAGGCAGTAAAGTTTGTTTCATTTTATTATTTACATGTGCAATCTCAATCCACCATCTGTCGGTTTTATCACTTTTATAAAAAACAATTTCATCACCTTCATCAAAGGGCACTATGTATTTTGAATAATTTTTATGACTACCAAAAGGATATTCATTGGAACGATAATGGTATCCTTCAATAAAATACCACATTAATTGCGCAATTAAAACGGCTTCATTTGCATCTGATTGATGATTAAAAACACCAAACATCGACACTTTATCACTTATGCCTGAATACCTTGCTAGTGTACATATTTCTTTACCATCAAACCCGTTTGGAATGAACGTGGTAAAGTTGCCAGACGCAGCTGATTTAATTGCATTTAAATCTAAACTAACAAAATCTGCATCTCTAAATATGGGTTCTGAAATTGAAATAGTAGTAGCAACTTCGCCAAGCCTGTAGGCATCAAAGTATAGTTTTTCTATTAAATCAATCTCTTCCTGTGAGTTATAATAGGTTTGGTAGCCAATATTACAAAAATTGTATAAATTGTTCGGTTCGTCAACAATAATTTTAGATAAATAAGAATTGGCTTCTTGTTGATTTTCGCCTCTACCTAAATCAAATTTTGAATCAATAACTACTAAATTAACCATTTGCTCTAAAGTGTCGTAAGCTCGATAAAGCGGATAGGTTAAATCCTGCGAACCTCCAATGACAATGGGCACAATATTTTTTTTAAGCAATAAATTGATTACTTTTTGCGCTGCAAAATAAGTATCTTCAATAGTTTCACCTGGTAGTATATCACCTAAATCGGCTAGTGTGTGTTGCCAGTTTCCTGGAAACAACGAGTAAAATTCTTGTCTAATTGCTGTAAGATCAACTGTGTTTTCTATTAGCCCTGCGCCTCTATTATCTAAAACACCGACAATTGCGATTTTAACTTTATCTAAATCTGGAAATTCCTCTTGGGTATGGAACACCATTTTATTAGCTAAATGCTGTGATGATAGATTTTTTAAATCAATCAACAAATCAACTGGTATAGGGTTTAAAAAATCAAATTCCATGCTTATTTCTTTTTAGCGGGTGCTTTTTTAGCAGCTGTTTTTTTGGGTGCTGCTTTTTTTGCTGGAAATTTTTTATCAATCATTTCCTGTACTTGTTCTAATGAAAGTGCAGCGGCATCCACATCTTTACTCAGTTCAATTTTTTGTTTTCCTTTTAAAATAACAGATCTTCCCCAACGCGCTTTCTCAACTACAATACCTTCTTCTTTCCAATCGTGGATTACTTTGTCGATGTTTTTTTGTAATTTATCTTCAATTAATTCAATAATATCATTTTGTGACAAATTATCAAAATTATATTTTTTACTTACGTTAATAAATATACCGTTCCATTTGATAAATGGTCCAAATCTTCCAGTTCCTTTTTGAACGCCTTCTCCTTTATATGTGGCAATGGGTGCGTCGGCCTGAATTTTATCATCAATTATTTCCTTTGCTCTTTCCAATGATACATCAAGTGGCTCTTCGCCTTTTGGCAACGAAATAAATGCTTTTCCAAATCGAACAAACGGACCAAAACGACCAATACTTACCTCAACTTCTTCATTTTTGTATATACCTAAGTTTTTTGGAAGTAAAAATAAATTTAGAGCTTCTTCGAGTGTAATATTTCCTATATTTTGTTCGGGACGAAGACTTGCAAACTTTTTATCATCATCATCAGCAGCTCCTATTTGAGCCATGGGTCCGAATTTACCCAATCGAACACTAATTGGCTTACCTGATTCAGGATGCGTTCCTAAAATTCTTTCGCCCGATTCTCTGTCAGCAGTTGATTCTACTTCTTTTACATTGGGATGAAATTTATCATAAAACTCTTGCATCATTTTAGTCCATTCAATATTTCCTTCGGCAATTTCGTCAAAATCTTGTTCTACTTTTGCTGTAAAATTGTAATCTAAAATGGCACCAAAATTTTTAACCAAAAAGTCAGTTACAATAGTTCCAATATCAGTAGGAACTAACTTTCCTTTATCAGAACCTGTATTTTCTTTTAATATTTTATCCGAAACTTTACCCGCTTGTAAGGTTAATTGCGAATAATTGCGCTCTTGACCGTCCAAAGTTCCTTTTTCAACATAACTTCTATTAATAATTGTAGAAATAGTTGGTGCGTAAGTTGATGGTCTTCCTATTCCTAATTCTTCCAGTTTTTTAACCAAAGATGCTTCTGTATATCGTGATGCGGCTCTGGAATAACGCTCGGTTGCAGTAATGTAATTGTTTTGAAGTCGTTCATTCACTTTCATGGCAGGTAGCATTCCTTCTTGCTCTTCTTCATCGTCATCGTGACCTTCAAGATACACTTTCAAAAACCCTTCAAATTTTATTACTTCACCCGAAGCTACAAAATGTTCGTTATGATTATTTGCTTCAATTTTTACATTTGTGCGTTCCAATTCGGCATCACTCATTTGAGAGGCTAGTGTTCGTTTCCAAATCAAATCATACAAACGGGCTTGGTCTCTGTCAATATTTACAGAATGTTTAGACATATCTGTTGGACGTATAGCCTCGTGTGCCTCTTGAGCTCCTTTACTTTTATTGGTAAATGTTCTTGGTTTTGAAAATTCCTTACCATACGAACTAATAATTTCCGCTTGAGCCGCATCAATAGCCTCCTTTGAAAGGTTTACACTATCAGTTCTCATATACGTAATCAACCCCGCCTCATACAGTCTTTGCGCAAGCTGCATAGTAATTCCAACGGGCAAATACAATTTTCTTGCCGCTTCTTGTTGTAAAGTTGATGTGGTAAAAGGTGCTGTTGGCGACTTTTTGGTTGGTTTTGTTTCTAAATCAGCAACTTTAAAATTTGAACCTATATTTTGATTTAAAAAATCTTCTGCTTCCTTTTTGGTGGTAAAATTTTTAGGTAATTTCGCCTTAAAACTTCGTCCAGCTTCATTTACAAATTCTGCCGAAACAGAATAACTTGCAACAGGTTTAAAGTTTTGAATTTCGCGTTCACGCTCCACAATTAATCGAACGGAAACCGACTGAACTCTTCCTGCAGACAATCCTCCCTTTACTTTTCTCCACAAAACGGGCGACAATTCATAACCTACCAAACGGTCTAAAACTCGTCGGGCTTGTTGCGCATTTACTAAATTATAATCAATTTCTCTCGGATTATCAATGGCTTTTAAAATAGCATTTTTGGTAATTTCATGAAAAACAATTCGTTTGGTTTTGGACTTATCCAAATTCAATTCTTCGGCAAGGTGCCACGAAATAGCCTCTCCTTCACGGTCCTCATCGGAAGCCAACCAAACCATTTCTGCTTTTTTGGACAACCCTCTTAACTTAGTAACCAATGCTTTTTTATCGGTCGAAACTTCATACTTTGGCTTAAATCCGTTTTCGACATCAACCCCTATTTCTTT
>JBILQQ010000047.1:0-13369 GCA_044373115.1 Flavobacterium sp. | reverse complement strand
AATCGAAAGATACAGTTGCTGACAAAGCAAATTTAGGACCTTTAGTTGAAAAAATTGTTGCTCCGGGTGGAGGACCAATTTTAGCGGTTGTTTCTGTAAAAGATACTGCTGCAATTAATGGTTATTTCAAAAGAAAAGATATTAAAGCACTTTTACAAGCCGACCAACGCTTTGCAAAATTCGTTTGGAGCAAGCCTAAAGAAAATATTGACGAAAAGACTAAAAAAATCACAGAAACTGTTGATTTATATGCACTAAAAGGAAATAAAGACGATGTTGCACCACTTAGCGGTGGCGTAATTACTGATGCTAGAGATACTTTTGGACAAGATGGTAAACCGGCTGTTTCAATGCAAATGAACGGTCAAGGTGCTAATGCTTGGGAAGAATTAACAGGAAGAGCTTACACTCAAAAAAGTTTTATAGCTATTGCACTTGATGATGTAGTTTATTCTGCACCGGGAGTAACTAGCGGACCAATTGCAGGAGGACGTTCTGAAATATCAGGAAACTTTGATGTAACTGAAACGCAAGATTTAGCTAACATATTAAGAGCAGGTAAGTTACCAGCTGCTGCAGAAATTGTACAGTCAGAAGTTGTTGGTCCATCTTTGGGTCAAAAAGCTATTGATGCCGGTATGATTTCATCTATTGTTGGATTCTTATTGGTATGTTTATGGATGGTTTTCTACTACGGAAAAGCGGGTTGGTATGCAAATATCGCTTTATTAGTAAACTTACTATTCTTATTCGGAATTTTAGCTAGCTTAGGTGCTGTATTGACATTGCCGGGTATTGCTGGTATCGTATTGACCTTAGGGACAGCAGTAGATGCAAATATCATCATCTATGAAAGAGCAAAAGAAGAATTGCGAGAAGGCAAATCATTAGCCGAAGCAGTAAAAACATCTTACGGATGGAAAGGTGCAATGCGTTCAATCATTGATGCAAACGTAACGCACGTATTGACAGGAGCAATCTTATTCATTTTTGGAACAGGACCAATTCAAGGTTTTGCAACTACATTGTTACTAGGTATTTTCACATCATTATTTACTTCTATCTTTATTGCTAGAATCTTTATTGATAAAGATGTTGCTAATAACAAATCATTAACTTTTTCAACTCCAATTACCAAAAACTGGTTCACAGGATTCCATTTTGATTTCTTAGGATTCAAAAAATGGACGTATATTCTTTCTTCTGTTGTAATCATTGGAAGTTTCGCTTCATTCTATGTAAATGGATTGGATCAAGGAGTTGATTTTGTTGGAGGTAGAACGTTCCAAGTGAAATTCGAAAAAGAAGTAGAGCCAACTCAAATTTCAGAAGAATTGTCTGCAGAATTTGGAACTTCAGTAGAAGCTAAAGTATTCGGAGATAAAGACCAATTGAAATTAACTACCAAATACAAAATTAAAGACGAGGGAACTCAAGTAGATAAAGAAGTAAATGAAAAATTATTCAAAGTATTAGGTAAATATTTCCCTTCTACTACATACGAGCAATTTATCAATTCATATGAAGGTAAAAAAGTAGGTGTATTACAAGCTTCTAAAGTAGGAGCAGCAATTTCAGAAGATATCAAAACCAATTCATATTGGGCGGTATTAGGTGCAATGGCTGTAATTTTCTTATACTTAATGATTTCGTTCCGCAAATGGCAATACTCTTTAGGAGCAATTGCTGCTGTAGCGCACGACGTTATCTTTGTATTAGGAATCTATTCAATCTGTTATAAATTCATGCCATTCCACATGGAAATGGATCAACACTTCATTGCTGCAATCTTAACAGTAATCGGATACTCAATGAACGATACCGTAATTGTATTTGATAGAATTAGAGAATTTATTGCAGGAGAAAGAAAAGGCACATTTAAAGATGTCGTTAACGCATCAATTAACACAACACTTTCAAGAACAATCAATACGTCATTAATGATGATTTTAGTATTGTTAACCATGTTCTTATTTGGTGGTGAATCAATCAGAGGATTTATCTTCGCAATGTTAATCGGAATCATTGTAGGTACTTACTCATCACTTTTCATTGCAACACCAGTATTGGTTGACTCAATGTCTAAAAAAGATGTTGCCGAAATTGAAGATCGTCACCACGAATAATCAATTCATAAACTTATACAAAATCCCCATAATTTTTTATGGGGATTTTTTTTTGAAGCAATTTCCAGCTATTCATTACAAGCTTGTTCCATAAAAGCTTTTTTCTTTGGTAAAAAAACGAGCTCCTGGCGTCGCTGTTTTTTTACCAAGAAAAAATAGCTTTTATGTTCACAAGGCTTTCCATTTCTATCTGGGCTAGGGGATAAGCGTTTTCAAGACAAATTAGTTATTAGTAATTAGATAATTAGCGAATTAGAAAATTCGTGGCAAAAATTGAAATTGAAATCACCAAAATTTGTCATTCCGTAGGAATCTCAAAAATGATTTTGTGTTTAAAAAATTAAAACAAAATCGCCAAAATAAAATATTTTCTTTACATTTGGAAAAATATACAAAAGCACAAAACGTTTTGAAGTTACTTGCCAAATAGAATATGTTAAAAACGCAATTACTTTCGTATGTTAACTAGTTCTGTGTCATTTTAGTTGATGAGTAAAACGAAAAATAAAAACATGAAAAAAGATATAAAAAACATTATTCCAAAACCTTGTATAAAAAATTGGAGTGAAATGGAAATTACTGACAATCCATTGATTAAAAAATGTAATTTATGTAACAAAAATGTATTTGACATTCGAAATTTTGATGATAACCAAATATCTGATTTATTTTTTCAAAATAATAAAAATCTATGTGTTTTTGCAGACACCAAAAAAATTAATAACTTTGAGATTAACAATTCAATTAGAAAAGTAATAAATAAATTTAGTTATTTAGGGTTAATTTTTGCTTCATCTTTATTTACTTCAAATCTTCAAGCGCAATGCAAAAAGAAATTAAATACTTATGTAATTGAACAAAAAGATTTACAATCTGACACAATACAAATTGAAGGAATAATTAAAGGAGAATATAAAAAAGGATTAAAAAGAATTAAAGATTTTAGCATAAATATTTATTCAGAAGACAAACTAATTAAAGAATTAATTGTTGATAAAAAAGGTAAATTTAAAATTTTAATTAATAAGTCTCAAGGCGGTGAAAAGATTTCCATTTCAATAAATGCCTATGGTTATAATCCCATTCGTATTGAAGATATTAAAAAGAAAAATACTTTCATAGAAGTTTTTATGGAAAAGAAAATCATGAGTTTTGTTACAGGCAGATATTTCTAAATAAAGAATAGCAAATACTCAACACAATCGAGTTCCTCTTTTTTTATAATTCATTTTAAACCTACAAGGTTTTTAAGCCTTGCAGGTATCAAAATGTATTTCGTAATTTTAAATCCGTAATTAAAAATAGCCCAAAAGTTTGGAAAATGCCTCTAACTTGGAGTTGTACCCCCGATTGTAGCGAAAATCCTTTTTGTTTTTTTTTCAAAAACAAAAAGATTGTAGCGAAAAGCGGGAATAGGGCTGGGAAAATGCCCTTGCCTTTTGGTTCTTATTTTTTTAAATAAATATTAATCTTCCGACTCATCCATGGTATGATACACGTTCATCACGTCGTCATCTTCCTCGATTTTATCGATTAATTTTTCAACATCAGCTACTTGTTCAGGAGTTAATTTTTTGGTTACTTGCGGAATTCGCTCAAAACCAGAGGATAAAATTTCAATTCCTCTATTTTCAAGTTCTTTTTGAATAGCTCCAAAACTACCAAAAGGCGCATAGATAAGGATTCCGTCTTCGTCAGCAAAAATTTCTTCAGCACCAAAATCTATAAATTCAAGTTCCATTTCTTCAATATCGATGCCGTTGTTTGGAATTCTGAAATTGCACGTATGGTCAAACATAAACTCAACAGATCCTTGCGTTCCCATGGTGCCATTACATTTGTTAAAGTAACTTCTTACGTTGGCAACGGTTCGGTTGTTGTTATCGGTAGCTGTTTCAATCAATAAAGCTATTCCGTGTGGTGCATAACCTTCAAACAATACTTCTTTGTAATTTGCGGTGTCTTTATCGGTAGCTTTTTTTATGGCTCTTTCTACATTTTCTTTCGGCATGTTTGCAGCCTTCGCATTTTGGATAACTGCTCTTAATCGGGCGTTGGCCTCTGGAGAAGGACCACCTTCTTTTACTGCCATTACAATATCTTTTCCAATACGAGTAAACGCTTTGGCCATTGCTGCCCAACGTTTCATTTTTCTTCCTTTTCTAAATTCGAATGCTCTTCCCATTTCTAAGAATTTTTATTTTTTATTGTTGCAAAAGTAACTTTTTCATTTTCAATATCAAAAAAAAGATTTTTTGATTATTTTTTGTAAAATGGCATTTTTACAACTTTTGCTGCTACTTTGTTGTTTCTAATTTGTATGTAAATGGTACTATCAATTGCAGAAAATTCGGTGGTTACATAACCCATTCCAATTCCTTTTCCAACTGTTGGTGCCATTGTGCCTGAGGTTACTATTCCTATTGAATTTCCGTTTTGATCAACAATTGGGTAGTCGTGTCTTGGAATACCTCTTTCAATTAATTCAAATCCAACCAATTTTCTTGACACACCATTTTCTTTTTGCAATTTCAATGCTTCTGAATTAGTGAAATTTTTATCAAATTTTGTAATCCAACCTAACCCAGCTTCAATAGGAGAAGTTGTATCATTAATATCGTTTCCATATAAACAGAAACCCATTTCCAAACGTAATGTATCTCTTGCTGCAAGTCCAATTGGTTTTATGTCAAATGATTTTCCAGCTTCAAAAACTTTAGTCCAAATTTTTTCGGCAACTTCATTTTTGATATAGATTTCAAAACCACCCGAACCAGTATAACCTGTTGCAGAAATAATTACATCATTTTCGCCAGCAAAATCTCCTATTTTAAAAGAATAATATGGCATGTTTTTTAAATCTATTGATGTCAATGATTGCATTGCTTCAGCTGATTTTGGACCTTGAATGGCAAGTAAAGAATAATTTTCGGAAGCATTTATCATTTCAACACCTAAATCATTATGAGATGATATCCAATTCCAATCTTTATCAATATTTGATGCATTAACTACTAGCATGTAGTGATTGTCGGCAATTTTGTACACAATTAAATCATCTACAATTCCGCCTTCATTATTTGGTAAACAAGAATATTGTGCTTTGCCATCTACCAATTTTGATGCGTCATTGGAGGTAACTTTTTGAATTAATTCCAATGCATTTTCGCCTTTCAAAAAAAACTCACCCATGTGCGAAACGTCAAAAACGCCAATTCCGTTTCTTACTGTTTCGTGTTCGGCATTTACTCCTTCATATTGAACGGGCATATTGTAACCTGCAAAAGGTACCATTTTTGCGCCTAGTTGTTCATGAATGTGTGATAATGCAGTATTTTTCATTTTTTATTTTGTTTGATTGTTAGAATTGCAAAAATACTAATTTTAAGATTAGTATTTTGTAAATGCACATTTTGTTTTTAACTCTCAATTATATATTAATTTTCTTTTTTAAAATGATAACATTTATTTTTATACTTTAGTTTGCAATCGTTCAAATAAAGCTAAGTTCTAAATTTTAACTTACTAATATATTAAAAATTAAATACCAAATTTTTCAATATAGTTTTTTATTTTTTTTTCAATATATATTAGTAATTCATAAATAACTGTTTTTTAGATATTTATAATTATGTAGATGCAAGAGTATGTATAAGGAGTTAATTTTTGTAAAATTTAATTGACTTTATTCTAAATTTATTTAGGATTACTACTGAATTATTTTATTATAATAAATTCGTTGCGAATTATGATTAAAAACATAACTATTACAAGTGAAGTTATTACTATTTTAACTTTAAAAAAAGAAATTGAAGTTCCTATTAGTTTTATTAAAACAATTTATATTACAAAAAAAAGTGATTTTTTTTTAAACTTACTTTTAACTTTTTTTATTTCATTATTTTTTTTTGCAATTAATTTTTTCTTTTTGAATAATACAATTATCCTAAACGGTTTACTTTTTTTATTACTTTTTTTAGTTTTAAAGGAGTTTGTATTTAAAGAAAAAACCAAGTATTATTTAGTTTTAGAAACAAATGAAACTACATCATTACGATTCAAGTTTAAAAATGAATTAAAATATGATGTTTTTTACATAAAAGATCAGTTTTATCTATACAAACAAATAGCTAAGGATTCATATTAATGTATTTTTAAAATCGTCGTACGTTTTTATTTCACTACTAATTTTTTCTTTATTTAAAATTGTTAATATTTGTTTTGGAATAGTAAGTTTAGTATTTAAAATGGTTTCAACTACTTCCATAAATTTGATTGGATGTGCTGTTTCGAGAAAAAAACCTACAGACTCTTTATTAAATTTATCCATTTCTTTTTTCAATCCTAAATAACCTACAGCACCATGTGGTTCTGCAATATATTGAAAATCAGAATATATTTTTTTCATAGCTTTTATGGTTTCTTCATCAGTAAATGTATATGAAGAAAAGTCAACTTTAAAATCCTCCAAGTTATTGTTGTACATTTCTTGAATTCGGACAAAATTACTTGGGTTCCCAACATCCATTGCATTGGATAGGGTTGCTACTGAGGGTTTAGGCACATAATTACCAGTATTAAAATACTCTGGAACGGTGTCGTTACTATTTGTTGATGCTACAAAATGAGTAATAGGGAGACCCATTTTTTTTGCGATAATTCCTGCGCAAATGTTACCAAAATTTCCACTAGGACACGATGTTATAATTGGCTTTTTATGTTTTTTTAATTCTTTGTATGCTACAAAAAAATAAATCATTTGAGGTAACCATCTTGCTATATTTATTGAATTTGCCGATGTTAAATTTAAATGTTGTAATGAAGGGTCTAAAAATGCTTTTTTTACCATATCTTGACAATCGTCAAATACACCTTCTACCTCTAGTGCTGTTATGTTTTGTCCTAGGGTTGTTAATTGCCTTTCTTGTATATCGCTCACTTTTCCTGATGGATACAAAATGACAACCTGAACTCCTTTTACTCCCAAAAAACCGCTGGCAACCGCACCACCTGTATCGCCAGAGGTTGCTACCAAAACGGTGTTGTGTTGCTCTTTATCTTTATTGAAAAAAGCCAAACATCTCGACATGAAGCGTGCACCAACATCTTTAAAAGCCATTGTTGGCCCATGAAAAAGTTCTAACGAAAATACATTTTCTTCTACTTTTATCAATGGAAATTCAAAGCTAAGTGTTTCTTTGATAATTTGTTTTAGTTCGGTTTCAGGAATTTCGTTTCCTACAAATTGTTTTAATGCTTCAAAAGCGATTTCATCGTTGCTTTTTTCTTCAATACAATTAAAAAAATCTTCAGAAAGAGGAGTAATTTGTTCAGGAAAATAAAGCCCTTTGTCTGGCGCAAGTCCTTGTATAACAGCTTCTTGAAAAGAAACTTTGAGTAATTTGTTGTTAAGACTATAATAGTTCATGTTATTTTAAATGCTAAATTTTTAAATAGTTACTACTCCGTTTGGAT
The DNA here is from genome assembly GCA_044373115.1 of Flavobacterium sp. GTDB lineage: Bacteria > Bacteroidota > Bacteroidia > Flavobacteriales > Flavobacteriaceae > Flavobacterium. The sequence continues at coordinate 5,768 of JBILQQ010000047.1, read as the reverse complement.
TGATTTTAGAAATATGTAAATCAAAAGGAATATTATGTTTTTGATAATTATTTTTCATATTTTCTGCAACTTGATTAGCCTTGTCTATACCTTCACACAGCGCAAATATAGAGGGACCAGCTCCAGAAATTCCTGCACCCAGAGCTCCACTATTTATGGCCACTGATTTTACTTCTTCAAAACCTGGAATTAATTTTTTACGGTAGGGCTCTACAATCACATCATTTAAAGATCGACCAATTAATGCGTAATCTTGGGTGTATAAGCCAGCAATAAAGCCTCCAAGATTGCCCCATTGTGTTATTGCATCTTTAAGAAAAACTGTTGGGCTAAGAACTGCTCTTGCATCGGAAGTTTTTACTTCAATTTGAGGGTGTAATACTACAGCAACTAAATTTTGTGGACTTTCTATTTGAATTACGTCTAGTGGGTTGTAGCCTCTTACAAGAGTGAATCCGCCGAGTAGGCAAGGGGCAACGTTATCTGCGTGTTCGCTACCGCTTGCAACCGCTTCTCCTTTCATTGCAAAATAAACTAATTCTTTTTTAGAAAAAGGTCTTCCTAAATGTTCGTTTATAGCATAGACTGCCCCAGCTGCACTTGCAGAGCTACTACCAATGCCGCTACCTGCTTTAATTTTTTTATGGATTTCTATTTCAAAACCAAAGTCGATTTCTTGTGTGTCTATAAGTGCTTGTGCGGCAGCACCTGCAACGTTTTTGTTTGTTTCTAATGGCAAATCGGCCCCTGTTATTTTGGTTATTTTGATGCCTTTTTGAGGAACTTTGGTTACGGTCATTTCGTCGCCAATGTTTTCAAGGCAAAGCCCTAAGACATCAAATCCGCAATTGAGATTTGCGATGGTTGCGGGACAGAATATTCTGATTTGGTTCATGTTATTTTTTTTTCTTTTGAAATGATGATTTTGATTCAATACCATTGGGTTTTTAACCCTGATTGAAGTGGAAAGCTTTTCATTTTTTTTTCAAAAATGAAAACTTGAAACGGAAAGCAGGAAAATGGATTATCGAAAAAGCCCAAGCCATTTGTTTCTACTAATTTTATACATTTCCGATACGAATTACATCGGCAAAAATACCCGATGCGGTAACCGCTGCACCAGCTCCTGCGCCCTTTATCAGCAAGGGTTGATCGACATATCTATCGGTGTAAAATTGCACAATATTGTCCTTGCCTTCTAGGTTGTAAAAAGGGCTGTGTTGTGGGATAAATTGCAGTCCAACACTAGCATTACCGTTTTCAAAAGTTGCTACAAACTTGAGGCGACTTTCTTTTTGTTGTGCCTCTTTTAGTAGGTTTTCAAAATGTGCTGCATGTGTGATTAATGATTTGAAAAAGTCGTCATTATTGGTGGTTTGCATGCATTCTTGTGGTAGGAATGAATTGTTTTGAATGTCTTCCATTTCCATTTGATAACCGCTTTCTCTAATGAGGATTAGAATTTTTCTTGCTACATCTACACCACTTAAATCAATTTTTGGGTCGGGCTCTGTAAATCCTTGAACACCAGCTTCTTTTACTACATCATGAAAATTAAAATCAGTACTAAAATTATTAAAAATAAAGTTAAGGCTTCCAGAAAGAACTGCCTGAATTTTATGTACTTTATCTCCAGAAGCGATTAAATGTTTGAGGGTATCAATTATGGGTAAACCCGCACCAACATTGGTCTCAAACAAGAACGGTGCGTTATATTTTCTAGATAAATTTTTGAGATTTTTGTAATTTTCGTATTTAGAGGAGCAAGCAATTTTGTTGCAGGTTACTACAGCAATATTTTGTTTTAAAAATTGGTCGTAAATAGCCGCTATGCCGCTATTGGCGGTTATGTCAACAAAAATACTATTTCTTAAATTGAGTTCCTTTGCCTTGGAAATAAAAGTTGCTACATTGGCATTTTCGCCAGACTCTAGAATAGATTTCCAATTGGAAAGTTGCAAACCATCTTCGTTAAAAACCATCTTTTTTGAATTGGCAAGTGCAATGGTACGCAGGTTTATTTTGAGATTTTCTTTTAAGAATTTTTTCTGTTGGTTTATTTGATCAATGAATTTTTCGCCCACGTTTCCAACCCCCATTACAAAGAGATTGAGTTGTTTTGTGTTTTCTTCAAAAAAGCGTTCGTGAAGCGTGTTTAGTGCTTTTTTTACATCTTTTTCGTTGATAACGATAGAAATATTTCTTTCGGATGCACCTTGAGCAATGGCTCTAATATTGACATTATTTTTGCCAAGAGTGCTAAACATTTTACCGCTAATTCCTTGGTGATTTTTCATATTTTCTCCTACAAGAGCAACGATGCAAAGGTCTTTTTCTATAACCGTTGGTTCGATTTTGTTTTGCGAAATTTCGATTTCAAAAGTAGCATCAATTGCATGCTTGGCAAGGTCTGCATCTTGATTTTGGATTCCGATGCAGATGGAATGTTCAGAAGATGCTTGCGTTATAAAAATGACGTTGATTTCATTTTGCGAAAGCACCTCAAATAGCCTTTTTGACGAGCCTAAAACGCCTATCATTCCTGAACCTTCAAGAGTTACAAGTGCTATATTGTCAATGTGCGAAATACCTTTAATTGGGTTTGAGTTGATATCAGTTTGGTTAGAAATTAGAGTCCCATTAGCAGTTGGATCAAAAGTATTTTTTATAATAATTGGAATATTTGATTTTAAAACAGGCTGAATAGTAGGAGGGTAGAGAACTTTTGCTCCAAAATGAGATAACTCCATTGCCTCCTGATACGAAATGGTTTCAATGGGTTGAGCTTGTTTTACAATTTTTGGATTAGCAGTAAACATACCGCTAACATCAGTCCAAATTTCGAGAACAGCTGCGTTTATTCCATTGGCAATTATTGCAGCTGAATAATCTGATCCGCCTCTGCCAAGTGTTGTAGTATTTCCATCTTGAGAGGAAGCAATAAAACCAGGAAAAATGACAACATTTAAGTTTGAATTTTCAAAATAAGTTTTAATTAAAGAATTAGAAGTTAAAAAATCTACAGTTGCCTTTCCAAAATTAGAGTTCGTTTTAATTAATTCACGACTGTCTTTGAAGTCCGAATTTTCAATAGTGTTTGAAAGTGCTTTTGCAATAATTTGTGCTGACAAAAGTTCGCCATAACTAGCAATGGCATCTTTTGTTCTTGGCGTTAATTCGCCAAGTAAAAAACAACCGTCGAGTAAGGTTTTAAGTTGTTGCAATTGCTGATTTATAACAAATAAAAAGTCGGTTTGATTTTTTTGAATAATTAGTTCCGAAATTACCTCTTTGTGTTTGATTACAATTTCGTCAAATATTGAATTATATGAAATGTTTTTTGAAGCGGCTTTTTGCGAAGCGGTTAATAATAAGTCGGTTACACCACTAAAAGCGGAAACAATTACTGCTAATTTTTCCTTTTTATTTTTTTGACAAATTATATCTAAAGCTAATTTTATGTTTGTTGGGTTTGCAACTGATGTGCCACCAAATTTTAGTACTCTCATTATTTAATTTTTTGTAAATGATACATTTTCGCTTTCTAATGAAAGCGCCTATAAATATGGATTATATGTGAAATTATACCCCAAATGGGGTAGTAGTAGTTGTTGTGCAAATAGAAACAGCAGCTACTTGAATAGCTGATTTTGAAGAAATTATATGTGTTCTATTGTCATTCATTTGAATTTCAAAAATAGCTTTAAGTACTAAGAAAAAAAAACATAAAAGTATTTTTGTGTAAATAGCATTAATAAGACATAATGATTTCGATTTAAATTTTTATGAATGTTTAAGTTGTATGAAAATTATTAAATTCTTAAAAAAATAGTCTAAAAAATAGTTGTTTATTTAGATTTGATTGTAGATTTTTACACAAAATTTTATAAATAATGCCAAATTTACATACCATCAGCACTCAAACGTTGACTTTAGAAGTGCTAAATGAAATTATTTTACAGCACAAAACTTTGAATTTATCTGACGAAGTAATTGAAAAAATTCAAAAATGCAGAAACTATCTTGATCAAAAGATGTTAACTACAAGCGAACCAATTTATGGAATAAATACCGGTTTTGGTTCGTTGTGCAATGTTAAAATTGACAATGTTAACTTATCAAAATTACAAGAAAATTTGGTTAAATCGCATGCATGTGGCACGGGTGATGAAGTACCAAGTGAAATTGTAAAAATAATGTTGTTTTTAAAAATTCAATCATTGAGTTATGGTCACTCCGGTGTTCAATTAAAAACAGTTGAACGATTAATTGATTTTTATAACAATGATGTTTTACCAGTTATATATACTCAAGGTTCGCTTGGGGCATCAGGTGATTTGGCACCGTTAGCTCATTTATCATTACCATTAATAGGAGAGGGGGAAGTTTATTTTGAAGGTAACCGAGTACCAGCAAAAGAAGTATTACAAAAATTTAACTGGCAACCTATACAGCTTCAGTCAAAAGAAGGTTTGGCATTGCTAAATGGTACGCAATTTATGAGTTCTTATGGATGTTTTATGCTATTAAAAGCAATGAAGTTATCCTACTTTACTGATTTAATTTCGGCAGTTTCTTTGGAAGGTTTTGATGGTCGTATTGAACCATTTAATGAGTTAATTCATTTTGTAAGACCACATAAAGGACAATTGGCAACAGCGCAACAAATGAAACAATTTTTGGACGATAGTCAGATTATATCACAAGCCAAACAACACGTGCAAGACCCTTATTCATTTAGATGTATTCCACAGGTGCACGGTGCCTCCAAAGATGCTATTGAATATGTAAAAAAAGTAATTACTACAGAAATTAATTCGGTTACTGACAATCCTAATATTTTTGTTGAAAGTGATATAATTGTTTCGGGTGGTAATTTCCATGGGCAACCGTTGGCTTTAGCTTTAGATTTTTTAGCAATTGCCTTGTCTGAACTTGGAAGTATTTCAGAAAGAAGAACCTACCAGTTGATTTCAGGAACTAGAAATTTGCCTGCATTTTTGGTTGATAATCCAGGATTAAATTCAGGATTTATGATTCCGCAATATACTGCAGCAAGCATTGCAAGTCAAAATAAACAGTTGGCTACTCCGGCTAGCGTAGATAGTATTGTATCGTCAAACGGACAAGAAGATCATGTGAGTATGGGCGCAAATTCGGCAACAAAATGTTTTAAAATTGTTGAAAATTTGCAACGAATTTTAGCAATTGAATTAATGAATGCTTCTCAAGCAATTGAGTACAGACGCCCTTTGCAGTCAAGCGAGTTTATAGAAATGTTTTTAAAATCATTTAGAGAAGTGGTTCCGTTGGTTAAAGAAGACCGAATTTTGCATTATGATATTCAAAATGCTGTTGCTTTTTTAGACAGTTTTCAGGTTGAAATTTAATATTTAAAAGTATCTTGAATAATTTGAATTATTTGACTTTACTATAAAGCCAATCGTACATTTTGTCTTGATGAAAAATGTTTTCAACGCTTCCGTGAGTTCCTCCTTTAATAATGGTAAATTCACAGGGAGCTTTTTCTTTGCATTTTTTTATGGCATTAACAATTTTAGAAGATTCTGAAAGCGGAACACTTTTGTCATTATCGCCGTGTTGAATCCAAAGCGGTATTTTACTTAAATTGCAAGCATCTTTAACATCACCTCCGCCGCAAATAGCAACTGCAGCAGTTATTTTATCGGGGTATTTGCCAGCAAAATGAAGTGTTCCGTAGCCCCCTAAACTCATACCACAAACATAAACACGAGTTAAATCAGTGT
>JBILQQ010000046.1:0-13400 GCA_044373115.1 Flavobacterium sp. | reverse complement strand
TTATTGGCAGTGTACTATTTGGAATTCAAAAGCCCACTTGGAAAGGTTTTTTCGGCGTTTTATTAGGTTTTACAGGTGTTCTTTTCATATTCAGAAATGGTCTTTCAGACATTTTAGACCCCAATTACAAAGTAGGAATTACGTATCTAACTATCGCCATTTTGAGTTGGTCCATTGCCGTTTTATATTCCAAAAAACATGCACATCAAACAAATAATATTACGCAAAATTTGTTTTATCAATTTTCAATTGCATCTATAATTCAATTAATTTTGGCTTTTGTCTTTTCTTCTGATGCTGATGTAAATTTATGGAGCTTCAGAAGTTTTGCCGCAGTTGTTTATTTAGCAGTATTTGGTTCGGTAATTGCTTTTTTTGCCTATTATTATGCTTTGCAACGTGTTTCTGCTGTTCGTGTTTCTGTTTTAAATTATGTCAATACAATTATTGCCATTTTCCTAGGTTGGCTGTTGCTTGATGAAGTGATTACTATAGATTTTATTATAGCAGCAATACTTATTATGTCGGGTGTTTTTATTATAAATTATAAACGTAAATAAAAAATGCCCCACAATTCGTGAGGCATTTACGTTTGTTATTTCTTTGCAGCGTCTTTCAACTTTTCGCCAGCTTCTTCCAATTTTTCACCGCCTTTTTCAAGAGCCTCTCCAGCTTTTGCTTTTGTTGTGTCAATTGCATTTTCTGCTTTTTCAGTAAGTGTATCTAATTTTTGTTCCACTTCTGTTGATATAGCATCTTTTGCTTCATCAAGTTTTTCTTTAGTTTTGTCTTGACAAGAAACCAAAACTACTGCCATCATTGCTACTGCTAAAATTGTTTTTTTCATTTTTTTAAATTTTTTTTGAATTAATAAATTTGATTAACAATTACAGATATGCAAATAGAATGCCAAAAAATTTAAGCTGAAAAAGTTTCTACTTCTTTATTGATTTTATTTACCAATCCAACCAAAACTTTTCCAGGTCCAACTTCAGTAAAACTTGTTGCTCCATCTGCAATCATTTGATTTACAGACTGTGTCCATTTTACAGGAGCGGTTAATTGAATGATTAAATTTTTCTTTATTTCATCAGCATCACTCACTGCACTAGCAGTTACATTTTGATAAACCGGGCAAATTGGGTTAGAAAAAGTAGTTGATTCTATGGCTGCAGCCAATTCTTCTCTTGCTGGCTCCATCATTGGCGAATGAAATGCACCTCCAACAGGCAATATCAAGGCACGTTTTGCTCCTGCTTCCTTCATTTTTTCGCAAGCTAATTCTACAGCTTTATATTCGCCAGAAATAACCAATTGCCCTGGGCAATTATAATTTGCAGCTACTACTACTCCATCAATTGAAGCACAAATTTCTTCTACAATTTTATCATCCAAATTTAAAACCGCCGCCATGGTTGACGGAGTTATTTCGCAGGCTTTTTGCATTGCCAATGCGCGTTGCGAAACTAATTTTAATCCATCTTCAAACGATAATGTACCGTTTGCAACCAAGGCTGAAAATTCGCCCAATGAATGTCCTGCAACCATCTCTGGTTCGAAATCTGACAAGGTTTTGGCTAATATTACCGAATGTAAAAATACTGCGGGTTGCGTCACTTTGGTTTCTTTCAGTTCCTCTGCCGTGCCTTCAAACATGATATCAGTGATTCTAAAGCCTAATATTTCATTTGCTTTTTCAAACAATTCTTTTGCCAAAGCAGAATTTTCATAAAGTTCTTTACCCATTCCAGTAAATTGTGCTCCTTGACCAGGAAAAACGTATGCTTTCATATTATTTATTTATAGTTTATTATTTTGTCTTTTTGTTTGAGATGCAAAAATACTATTTTTTTGGTTCCTATTTATATTTTAAAAACCCCCTTGTTTTAATTTGTAACAATTTGATTTTTTTTACGTATAATAGAGTATAAATAGCCTTTTAATGCAAGGCAAAAAATCTTCTCAAATGAAAAACATAAAATTAATAGGTGTTCTTTTAGTAGCTGCGGCTGTCCTTTTTTACATAAATTTACCAGTATTAAACTACGGTTTTACAAAATTACCTACACTTCTTTTAGTTTTAATTATCCTATTTTTAGTCTTTTCAACCGGAATTAATGTATTGCCTAATGGCAAAAAAATTGTCATTAAATCCAGACCAAGTAAAATCTTTTTTTATGCCATTGGGTTGCTCCTTTTTTATATTATCATCTTGCCATTACTCACAAGTACTGCCATGTTTAGAACCAATGACTACAAAAACATGATTGGTAAGGTTACCAACGGCTCTACAATTTCCAAACATATTGAACCAATCTCTATCAACGAAATTCGAGTTGTGGATGAAAAGTTGGCGTATCTATTGGGCGAAAAAATCCTTGGCTCACAACCTGCTTTAGGCAGTCAAGTAGAGCTTGGGGAGTTTTATATCCAAAAAGTAGGCTCCGATTTATATTGGGTAGCTCCTCTTTTACACTCAGGTTTTTTCAAATGGTTCAACAATCAAGAAGGAACAAACGGTTACGTTATGGTTTCTGCAACCAACGAACGTGATGTAAAACTGGTGCAAAATGTAAGCGGAAAAGAGGTTAAAATAAAGTACCAACCTGCCGCATTTTTTCAAAGCGATATCAAAAGACACATTTATACAAATGGCTTTGCAACAGTTGGGCTCACCGATTTCACCTTCGAAATTGACGATAAAGGAAACCCTTTTTGGGTAGTAACCACCTACAACAAAGAAATCGGATTTTCTGGCGATGACGCAACAGGCGTAATCATCGTCGATGTGCAATCAGGAGCCATGACATCCTACTCAATTGAAAATACACCCGCTTGGGTTGACCGAATCCAACCTATCAGTTTTGTCGAAAAACAGCTGAACGATTGGGGCGACTATGTGCACGGCTATTGGAATTTTTCCAACGCAGACAAACTCCAAATCACAGAAGGTTTGACTTTAGTGTACGGAAAAAATAACCGTTCCTATTGGTACACGGGGCTCACATCTGTCGGCAAAGACGAGTCGGCAGTAGGTTTTGTTTTGGTCGATACACGTACCAAAGAAACCACTTTTTACAAACAAAGCGGCGCCACCGAAATGGCGGCACAAAGCTCTGCCGAAGGTAAGGTACAAGAAAAAGGCTACCATTCTTCATTGCCCATTCCCTACAACATCAACGGCATCCCAACCTATGTAATGACCCTCAAAGACGACGGCGGATTAGTAAAAATGTTTGCCATGGTAGCTATCAGCGATTATACCATAGTGGGCGCAGGAAACTCCATGCGAGAAACACTCACCGCCTTCAAAAACGCTTACAATTCATCAGGAAACAAAATGAATGCAACTTCTGCATCCGACAAAAAAGAACTAAAAACAACCATTACCCGCATCCAAACCGATGTAAAAAACGGCAATAGTTACTATTATTTCACCCTCAAAAACAACCCCTCCATCTTTGTTGGTTCCTCACAAATATCCTCACAACTGCCTATTTCAATGGTAGGCGACAGCGTATATGTGACTTTTGATATTGATAAAGAAGAAGTAGTCGATGTAACTACATTCAAAAATGTAAGTTTAACCCAAAAAAATCGGTAACTAAAAACGTTTACTAGTAATAATTAGAAGCACACATCTCCGTTTTTCAAGACATTTAGTCCTGCTTTCGCCTTTATCTTGCTCGCCCTACGGGACTTCGCAAGGATATCGGCTCTATCGGGGCTAAAAATGAAAAATAGTTTTTCAGATGACTTATTGTTGAGTTTCAAAGTTTCAAAGTTTCAAAGTTTCAAAGTTTCAAAGTTTCAAAGTCAAAACTTTGTGACTTTGCGAGAAAAAAAAACACAAACGCAAAACAATTTTTTTATCTTTGAAAAAGATATAAGTAAAATACTTATTTGAAGTTATATGCCAAACAAAAAATATATTTAAACATAATAACTTCAGTTTATTTAATTTGAGTAGACATTTTCAAAAAAAAATAATTTTAATTGAACCAACTATGAAATACAAATTTACAATTGCCTTTACATTTTTTTTTATTGTTTTTACACTTGCTCAGACAAAAATTGAAATGAAAAATAAAAATGGTGTTTTTACAATACCATGTATAATTAATGGTGTTCCAATGGATTTTGTACTTGATACAGGCGCTTCAAATGTTGTAATATCGACAATTGAAGCTTCGTTTTTATATAAACAAGGATTAATTTCATCAGAAGATATATATGATAAAACTTATAGTGAAATTGCAGATGGTTCAATTATAGAAGGAACTACATTAAATATAAAAAAAATACAACTTGGCAATAAAATATTCGAAGACATAGAAGCTTTAGTCCTTAACAATGAACAAGCACCTTTATTATTAGGACAAACTTTATTAAATAAAATAGGCAAATATTCAATTGAAGACAACTATTTTATTTTTAACGATGATAGTATTTCAAATAAATTTGATTATGAAACTATTGAATTAAACACAACTAATTTGAGAACAATAATTAAAGAAAATGAATTTGAATATTTTGACTTATTTGATAAATATATAATTCAAATTGATTCTTTAAAAGAAATAGCATTGAAAAATAATGGTGAAGCTAGTTTTAAGCTTAGTGAAATTTATGAAAAGATATATTTTTCAGGTAGTCCTAATGAGGATATGTTAAATTACGAAGATTTGGATATTTTTTGGTATAAAAGACTAAAAAATGAAATAATTTATTGGAATGAAAAGGCTATCGAACTAAAATATGATGGTGCTTATTCTAAAATGGCTTACTTTTACTATAATCACGTTGAGAAAAGCAAAAAAACTCTTAATTACTTTATACTTGCTTATGAAAAAGAAAAAAATTATATATGCGCTAGTATGATATCACATTTATATATAATTTTAAATGATAAAAATGAAGCCTTTAAGTGGGCGTTTAAAGCAGCGTCATTTCATGGTAAATCAAAGTGGCTTTCACATAATCATACAACTATGGGTGATTTTTACAAAAACGGCATTGGTACGGCTAAAAACATTAATGAGGCATTAAAATGGTATATAAAAGATGAAGAGTTTCTTAAAATTGCAAATATTTATTATTTAGGTAAAGACAAACCTGAAAATATTGACGAAGCGGTAAAATACTATAAAAAAGTTTTAGACGTAGAAATAAATTATGCGAAACAAAAGTGTGAATGTCAAAATTATGATGGTTATATTCAAGAAATGCTATATAACAATGACGCTGGTTGGGCTTCCTATGCTTTGTGTAGAATATTTTATAATAAAAACAATAAAAATTATAATGTGAAAATTGCTTTAGATTATTTAAAGGAATCTGCAAATATTTACAAAAATGGACTTGCTTTAAGATCGTTAGGTAAAGAATATGAAATAGGTTTAAATTTCTTAAAAAATGAAAAAAAGGCCTTTGAATTATATTACGAAAGTGCAATTCGTAACTCTGATTTTGGTCAATATGAATTAGGTAGATGTTATTTAAATGGTATTGGTACTGATAAAAATTATAATAAAGCTGCACACTGGTTTAAATTATCACACGATAACGGCAATGAAGAAGCTAAAAGTATGTGGGATAAATATGAATTGTGGAAATATTATGAAGAAATAGATGAGAATACGAAAATGGAAAAATAAATATTCTATTTAGTCGCAAAACTCGAAAAAAAGTGAAACATATTATAGAATATTATAAAAATGGTTTGGGTATAGATTTAACAGATTTATCGCACCCAATATCAAAAAAAATTAGTTCAATTAGTGAAGTTTCTGAACAAGAAAAAATAATTAAAAAACATCATTTAAAAATTCTTGGTTTAGCACTAATTTATATAAAAAACTACAATGAGAATATTTACAAAACTTATCTTAAAAGAATTGTAAATAATAAAGACATATCAATTCACGGACATATTTTTGAGATTAAACAATGTGCACATTTCATTGAAACTTGTAAAAATGAAAAGTTAGAGTTTAAATTTGGCAATGCTAATTTAAATGAACCAGATTTCATTATAAACAATTGTGGTTTTGAAATTACCTCAATAAGATTTTCAGAAGAAACGGTTGATATAAATCCAGGGAATAAATTACTAAATACATTTAGAAACAAGAATGTGAAAAAATATGCCAACTCGAGCACTTCTTTAGTAATTGATATTTCTGAAGCAACATATCAAACATTTGAAAAAAAAATTCCTGTTTCTTTGTCTTTAAATGATGTAAAAGAAATAATGAAAAAAGAGATGAATTTTGGAGCTATTTTATGCTTAATTGATTGGATAGAAAAAAAGGACAACAAGTTTAAATCTAATTGCATAGTTTATGAGGTTTATTCAGATAATTGCCAAAAAGAGTTAAAGGATATTATTGAAAATAAATTTACAAAAGGAAGAATGGATTTTGAAAAAAATAATGAAATTTTTATTTCTTCAAATTGAAAAACAATCACCTGTAAACTAGTGTTTTGTTAAACTATTACATGTGTTAATAAAACTTTGTTTGATCGAAACCGCTTACATTCTCTTTGTTGAATAATCGAAAAATTTAAATAAAATTATTGATAATTAAGTCCCTATTTTTTGTTCATTTATAAAACCTACAAGGTCTTAAAAACCTTGCAGGTAATAAAACCGTAACTCGTAATTTGAAATTCGTAATTTTTAAAATACCCAAACGTATTTGTCTTAATTATTGCTCCATCGGAATTTCCATCAACAAAAATTTCGCATCAGTTGAGGCGATAATATCTATTGTTTCAAAATCCCAAATACCAAGTCCGTCGCGGGTTTCTAATTCCTCACCGTCAACCGTTATAGTACCTGAAATAACAAATACATACAGTCCATTACCCTCTTTTTTAATCGAATAGGTTTTAGAAAAATCCTTGTCGAAATCAGCCAAATGAAACCAAGCATCTTGATAAATCCACACGCCTTCATCGTCTGCATTGGGAGATAAAATTTGGGCAAAATCATTTTTTTGTTTGGTAACATCCAAAGTGATTTGCTGATAACGTGGCTCCACATTTCTATATTTTGGGAACACCCAAATCTGGAATAATTTGGTGCGTTGGTCAGCATTTGGATTGAACTCACTATGCTGAATTCCCGTTCCGGCACTCATCACTTGAACATCGCCCGTTTTGATGGTGGCAGCATTGCCCATACTGTCTTTGTGAGCCAAATCGCCCTCCAATGGAATGGTAATTATTTCCATATTATCATGCGGATGCGTGCCAAAACCCATGCCAGCTGCAACGGTGTCGTCGTTCAAAACACGCAACATTCCAAACTGAATGCGTTCTGGATTGTACCAACTGGCAAAACTAAAACTATGGTAAGCATTCAACCAACCATGATCGGCGTGGCCTCGTGTATTGGCTTTGTGTAAAACGGTGTTCATGTTTTGTTTTTTTACAAAGTTACTACATCTTTTTGATACGTTTTGTTAAGAGTTTTATAATTGATTTTACATTTTTTCAAAGGAAAAAGTGTTGTTGGTTACACTTTTTCAAAGGAAAAAATGTTATTGATTACACTTTTTCAAAGGAAATTCATATCTTTGCCAAAAAAATAACGGCATGAAACGCAATATCATTAACGACTTAGCCAAATGGAAAGAGCGCTCAAATCGTAAACCTTTGATTATACAAGGGGCGCGACAAGTGGGCAAAACTTGGGTAATGAAAGAATTTGGCAAACGGTTTTTTCAAAATTATATTTATATCAATTTTGAAAGTAGTGTTCGGTTGCAACAACTATTTCAAAATGATTTTGATATGCAACGCATTATTTCTGTTTTAGAAATTGAATCAGGTCAAAAATTCATCCCAAAATCCACCTTACTGATTTTGGACGAAATTCAAGAAGCCGAAAAAGGATTGACTGCTTTGAAATATTTTAACGAAAATGCACCCGATTATTTTGTGATTGCTGCGGGTTCCTTGCTTGGCGTTTCGTTACAAAAAAACAATACATTCCCAGTGGGTAAAGTTGATTTCTTAAATTTATATCCGATGAATTTTGAAGAGTTTCTGCTGAACCAAAATGAAGACGGGTTGGCTCAAGCATTATATACTAAAAAATGGGATGTAATTGCGCCTTTTCACGAAAAGTTAACCCAATTATTGCGGACGTATTATTTTGTGGGCGGAATGCCCGAAGCGGTTCAAAATTACATTCTAAACAAAAATTTTGAAGAGGTGCGAACCATTCAAAAAAATATAGTCGCGGGTTATGAAAATGATTTTGCTAAATATGCTCCTTTTGAAATTGTTCCAAAAATCCGAATGGTTTGGCAATCTATTTTGGGGCAATTGGCCAAAGAAAATAAAAAATTTATTTATGGTCAAATTAAAAAAGGAGCAAGAGCCAAGGAATTTGAAACCGCTATTAATTGGTTGACCAATGCGGGTTTGCTGCACAAATGTTTGAAAATCAATAAACCGACAATTCCGTTACAATCTTATGCAGATTATGATGTTTTTAAATTGTATTTTGTTGATGTGGGTTTGCTGAATGCTATGGGTGGACTTACCGAACAAATTTTGCTCAACAAAAATCAAATTTTAATTGAATTTAAAGGCGCATTATCCGAACAATTCGTAGCACAAGAATTGATTCAAAAACAAGCAATTTATTATTGGACTGCCGAAAATGCGACTGCCGAAATTGATTTTATTATTCAAAAAGATCAATCGATTATCCCTATTGAAGTTAAAGCCGAAGAAAATTTAAAAGCAAAAAGTCTAAAAATTTTTGAAGATAAATTCCAAACCCATAATGCCACGCGAATTTCGATGAGTCCACATAGAAAGGAAAACTGGCTCGAAAACATTCCACTTTATGGCTTTTTTGGTTAAAAATGAATTTAAATAGAGGCTGCTGAAAAACTCAGAAAAACTATTAATGTATAGTATTTACAAATTATTTGAAACATTGAAGTGCAAGGTTTTTATGTATGTTAGTGAAAATTTCATGCATTTATTTCCGAAATTATTGAACAAATTAAAAAATACTTTGCCACAGATTAATTGATTTTCAAAGATTTTTTTAAATTAATTGGATATAATCTGTGCTAATCTGTGAAATCTGTGGCTTAAAAAAAAACCATTTTAAAGCGAACTCTTTTTCAGCAGACCCTAAATAAAGAAAAGTATTTTTTCAAAATTTATTTTTAACCAATATTGTTCGAAAAAATTCAAATTAAACTTTGCCTATTTATTTGCCACAGATTCAAAGATTTTATCCGTATTCATCTGTATAATCTATGAAATCCGTGGCAAATTTTTTATTTCATTGTATCATTTTCAAAAAATAAGTCCGAATATGATTTAAACAGTTTAGAATCATAACGTTATAATCAAATTAAAATTTTTAATCGGACAACAATGATTTACTACTTATGGTTTGCTCAAAGGGAGTAATTTAAAATAGGTTACAAAAAATTTGTTGTCTTTTATTTCTCCGACCACTTCTGCTTTTCGGATACTAGCGCAAAAACCATCTTCGGCATGGGCATCGCCATGAGAATCAATTTTGGTTCCTTCCACAAAATAGGATGTGCCTTCGATTCGAACAGCCAAATCACAGCCTTTTGCTTTCATTCCAAATTTACATTGCCCGCAAGAGGCTTCAACAATTTGAGTTTTTGGAGTTTCTTTTTTGTCTTGTGCCAAAACAAACGAGCTACTTAAAACAAATAACAATACGATTAATTTTTTCATTTTTTAAGGATTTACATGTATTAATGCGGCGGCTTCTTTAGCCTTTTCAATAATTTGAGTTATCGGCGTTTCCAAGGTATCATTGACCAAGGCAACACCCATTCGACGATAAGGTCTGGAGGTGGGTTTACCAAAAATTCTGAAATCGGTTTTGGGTAAAGCGGCTATTTTTTCTAACCCTGTAAATGATGGGTTTTCTGAGTTTTGAGAAGCTGAAATTACAGCACTGGCTCCCGCTTTTTCTAAAGTTATTTCGGCAATTGGCAAACTCAAAATGGCACGAAGATGCAATTCAAATTCGTTAAAATTTTGTGTTCCTGCCAAGGTTACCATGCCTGTATCGTGTGGTCGTGGCGATAGTTCAGAGAAATAAACGCCATCGGCAGCCAAGAAAAATTCCACGCCAAAAAGTCCAGCACCACCAAGGGCTTGCGTTACTTTTTGTGCCATATCTTGGGCTTCTAGCAAGTCTTTGGTAGAAATATGTGCAGGTTGCCAACTTTCTTGATAATCGCCACGCTCTTGTCGGTGCCCGATGGGAGCGCAGAATAAATTGGGTAAATTATTTTGAGTTACAGTAAGTAACGTAATTTCAGAATTGAAAGCTACAAAAGCTTCTACAATGACTTCCACCACATCGCCACGAGAACCTTCTACCGCATAATTCCATGCTTTTTGAATGTCGTCTTCTGATTTAATGGTTGATTGTCCTTTGCCCGACGAAGACATTAAGGGTTTTACCACACACGGAATACCAATTTCAGAAACGGCTTGTTGCAATTCGGTTGCGGTGGTAGCATAGCGGTAATTGGCGGTTTTGAGTCCTAAGTCTTTGGCAGCCAAATCGCGAATTGCTTTGCGGTTCATGGTGAAATTGGCGGCTTTTGCCGAAGGCACAACCGTAATGCCTTGCTTTTCATACTCATAAAAACGCTCAGTGCGAATGGCTTCTATTTCGGGAACGATATAATCGGGTTGGTGCTTGGCAACGATTTGGTCGAGTGCTTCGCCATCAAGCATGTTGATGACTTCAAAACCATGAGCCACTTGCATGGCAGGAGCGTTGGCATAACTATCCACCGCAATCACGGTTTGAGCAATGCGTTGGGCTGCAATTACAAATTCTTTTCCTAGTTCACCTGAACCTAATAGTAGTATTTTCATGGGTTTTATTTTTTTTGTGCGTGGTTTTTTTGCCACAGATGCACAGATTTTATGTCTCTTTGCGTGGTTTTTTTGCCACTGATGCACAGATTTATTTCTCTTTGCGTGGTTTTTTTATGCCACTGATTCACAGATTTTATGTCTCTTTGCGTGGTTTTTTTGCCACTGATGCACAGATTTATTTCTCTTTGCGTGGTTTTTTTATGCCACAGATGCACAGATTTTATGTCTCTTTGCGTGGTTTTTTTGCCACTGATGCACAGATTTATTTCTCTTTGCGTGGTTTTTTTATGCCACTGATTCACAGATTTTATTTCTCTTTGCGTGGTTTTTATGCCACAGATGCACAGATTTTTATTTTTCTTTCTTCTTTCTTCTTTCCTCTTTTCTCTTAAATCTTACGAAAAACGTCTTTCAAAACGGGGGCTGCGTTAGGGATTGAGGCGGTATCCTTTTGTTTTTTTTCTTTAAAAAAACAAAAGATAAAGCCGAAAGCCCGACCCGTAGGGGAACGCCCAAATTAATCTTCCTCTTCAATTTCAAATTCGGCATCTTTTTCCCAGATTTCCATTTCGCAGGGTTTGCAGTTGAATTTGAGTTTGTATTCGAGTTCGCCTTGTTTCAAAACCAAGGGTTCTTTGACTTTTTTGTCGCGGTGCTCGGGATGGTATTTTGGGCAACGTTCGAGTTCGTATTTGATGCAATATTTGGTGGTCATTACTCGAGATTTGCCCGGATCCCATTGCAATTCAAAGGCTTTTTCGATTTCGGTAACGCCGTGACGTTCGTAGAATTTGCGAGCCATTTTATTGGCAACATTGTAGGTAAAATCCAATTGATCTACTGGAAACGGATGATCGGTTTTGACGATTTGGTGTTCTTCTCGCTTGTAATTAGCCAATCGAATTTCGGTCAATTGTTCATAAACGGTACGACGCATTTCGTTGATTTTTGAAATCGGTAAAAACCAATTATCTGAAAATTGAATCGTGATTTCGTTGGCCGTGTAAGGCGTAAAACCCGTTTTGGCTAATTGCGTTTTGATGTTTTCTTCTATCGACAGGTTGTTTTTGGTTGGTTCTTTGGCGTGTTCCAACTGAACTTTGCTTACCAATCCATCCTCATCGGTGGCGGTGAGTTCAAAACCGTTTTCGTTTTCGGTTAAAACCAAAGTGGTGCTGATTTTTCGAACCGCACTGTCTTCACGCTCTACAATTTTGATGAAAGCCGCGTCGTTGTTGCGATAGATGAACGTTCCGTCTTTGATTTCTTTGAGCACATTTGGGTAAATGATACCGTTTTCGGCACGATTGACGTAAATTCCGTCGGCTTCGTTGTTTTCGTTGATGAAACACAATCCATCGCCATTGTTGAGCAATTCGCCATTTTCAATTTCGTACGAATTGCCAACGGTTTTAATCAGTTTTCCGATGTATTGCCCTTTGGATTTTGGACTTTCCCACGACCCAATGCTTTGATGTCTTTCGTTGACGAAATAGTCTGTATAACCTCGATTGAACGTTCTATTCAATTCAGAATCGAACGTAAAGGTGCATGTTCCTGAAGAAGCTTTGGTATAATTGGGGTTTTGTTCCAAATAGGCATCCACTTTTTTACGAAGAAACGACACGTTGTTTTTTACATAAACCATGTCTTTGAGACGACCTTCGATTTTGAAGGAAACGATTCCCGCTTCAATCAAGTTCGGGATTTGATCGGTTACATCAAAATCTTTGATGGAAAGTAAGTGGCTGTTTTTGATTAACGTTTCGCCATGACCGTCAATTAAATTGTAAGGCAAGCGACAGTTTTGGGCACACGAACCACGGTTTGCTGAGCGTTCGCCATTGGCAACACTCATATAGCAATTGCCGCTGAACGACACGCACAAAGCACCTGTTACAAAAAATTCGAGCTCAACATCAGTCGCTTCGCTGATTTCTTTGATTTGGTGAAGGTTCAATTCACGAGCCAAAACGACACGCTTGATGCCTGCATCGGCAAGGAATTTAATATTTTTTGGGTCACGGTTATTGGCTTGTGTACTGGCGTGCAACACGATAGGCGGCAGCTCCATTTCCATAATTGCCATGTCCTGAATAATCAAGGCATCGACGCCAATGTGGTACAATTCCCAAATCATTTGGCGACAGGTTTCGAGTTCGTTGTCGTACAAAATGGTGTTGATTACCACAAAAACTTGGGCGTGATAGAGATGAGCGTAGTTGACCAAAGCCGCCACATCTTCCATTGAGTTGTGTGCGTTGGAACGGGCTCCAAATTGAGGTGCTCCAATATACACCGCATCGGCACCACTATTGATGGCAGCCATACCGTGAAGCAAGTCTTTGGCAGGCGCTAATATTTCGATTTTCTTTTTCATTATAAGAGGTATTTCTTTTTAGGGAAATTAGTTTGCAAAGTTCTTATAAATAATTGAGATTTTTAGAAAAAGTTTTCGGTTTTAGCGTTTCTGGTTTTAAGTTTCA
>JBILQQ010000070.1:0-3031 GCA_044373115.1 Flavobacterium sp. | reverse complement strand
TTTTAATTTGGTACAAATGCCACAAAATAAAATCATTTTAGGGTCTGAAGAATGGTGTTCTTTTCCCGATTTAGGAATTCCAGCAATAAAAGCACGTGTTGACTCAGGTGCTAAAACTTCAGCATTACACGCTGTAAATATTGTACCATTTATCAAAAACGATACTAATTGGGTAAAATTTGACATCAACCCAATACAAAATAACCTGCGAACTGTTAAACATTGTGAAGCTCTTTTAATAGACAAACGTATCGTTAAAAGCTCAAGCGGTTACCGCGAACAGCGATTTGTAATTCAAACAACAATTACAATTGGTGACACAAATTGGAACATTGAAATGACGTTAACCAACCGAGATTCAATGGGATTTAGAATGCTATTAGGCAGGGAAGCTATGAGCGGACGAATTTTAGTTGACCCTGAACAAAAATACCTCCTTGGTGAACCGTCAATTGAAAGTTTAAAACAAATTTACGTTACCGAAAATGACCAAAAAGTTGGATTAAGAATTGGCTTACTCGCCAGTAATCCAGAACTTTACAGCAATAAACGAATCATGGAGGCTGGCGCTATGCGTGGACATGATATGGAATTTCTTAACATCAAAGAATGTTATATGAAACTTGACGCCGACACTCCCGAAATTCACTATAGAGGCGGTCGAATCCTTGACAAGTTTGATGCAATTATTCCACGAATCAGACCGAGCATCACGTTTTATGGCTGCGCATTAACACGACAATTTGAAGCGTTGAAAGTATATTGCCTCAACTCAGCAGCTGCAATTACACAATCAAGAGATAAACTATACTCACTTCAACTACTTCTAAATCATGGAGTTGACATACCTACAACAGGATTTGCAAACTCACCTTTAGATACAGACGATTTGATTAAAATGGTTGGTGGTTCGCCACTAATTGTTAAATTATTAGAAGGTACACAAGGTAAAGGTGTTGTACTTGCCGAAACCAAAAAAGCAGCAGAATCAGTAATTAACGCTTTCAAAAGCTTAAATGCCAATATATTGGTTCAAGAATTCATTAAAGAAGCTAACGGAAAAGACCTCCGACTATTTGTCATAGACGGTAAAGTAGTTGCTGCAATTCAACGTGTAGCACTTCCAGGTGAATTTAGAGCAAACATCCATTTGGGCGGCACAGCATCAATCATCAAACCAACTGCCGAAGAACGTAAAATTGCCATAAAAGCAGCCAAAGCAATGGACTTAAAAGTTGCCGGAGTTGACATCATACGCTCAAGCAAAGGCCCTCTCCTACTGGAAGTTAATTCATCACCAGGACTTGAAGGTATTGAAGGCGCAACAAACAAAGACATTGCCGGAGAAATGATCAGAGCCATCGAAAAAAACTTTAAATGGTAAATAATAAACGCAATTAATTTAAAAAAAATATGACAACTGCAAAAAAAATTCTAATTTATTTCTTACTCTTCATAACACTTTCTATAACCGCCTACACACTATTTATCTACTATTTCAGCGTTAGCGAAGGGGTAAGAAGCGGAGTATTATCAAAATTTAGCCACAAAGGAATACTCATAAAAACATGGGAAGGAGAACTCAACGAGGGATTTGGTGCCACCCGTTTTTTCCCTTTTTCAGTGCAAGATAACCAGGAACAAGTTATTGAAGATTTAAAAAAATACCAAGGGCAATACGTGAAATTAGAATACACTGAACGTATAAAAACACTTCCATGGTGGGGCGACACAAACTATTTTATTGTAAAAGTAACACCAGAAAAATCACCCTATTTGAACTCAAAATAATGGAACTAGCCAACACCGTATCCGCCTCAAAAATCAAGCTATCCGAACTAATGTTGCCCTCCCACTCCAACTTTAGCGGCAAAATTCACGGTGGCTATTTACTCAAACTAATGGACCAAATCGCCTTTGCATGCGCCTCCAAATACTCAGGATCCTACTGCGTAACTGCATCCGTTGACACAGTCGATTTTTTAAATCCAGTCGAAATTGGTGAACTTGTTACGCTCAAAGCATCAGTAAATTACACAGGAAATACCTCCATGATTGTGGGCATTAGAGTAACCTCTGAACACATCCAAACCGGAAAAATAAAACACTGCAATTCCAGCTATTTTACAATGGTAGCAAAAGACGAAAATGGAAAAAATATTAAAGTACCAAAATTAATTATATCAGATTTAAACGAACTCAGACGTTTTTACGAAAGCATTCACCGCATCGAAAACAAAAAAAAATACAAAGAAATTGAAAACAATTTCGATTACAAATCAGACCAAGCCATTGAAAATCTCAAAAATTACAACGTACTACTATCAGATAAATTCAAAAAATAATTAGAACCAAATGGCTCGGGCATTTGGACAATCCATTTTCCCGCTGTACGTTCCAATCTTTTTTAAATAAAATGTTTTTTTGAGAAAAACATTTTATTTAAAAAAGGATTTCCACTCCCATCGGGGGTAAACAACAAAGGTCGTACACAAAATAAGTACTCAATAAAAAACTTAACGATAAATACACCTATCATTTTCAAACATTATAATTAATTTTACAAAAACAAATATCAAATGAATCGAATACTCATTTTATTTATATTAATATATACAAATACCTTTTTTGCACAGCTTAAAACCGTTGTTGGCAAAACTGATTATCCATTTTGGATTCAAGTCCCTGAGGTTGAAAAAACAGAAAAGCAACCCGTTTTAATTGTGCTTCATGGTCGAAGTTTATCAGGAACAGATATTGACAGAGTAAAAAGATACGGCGTTTTAAGTGCTATTAATAAAGGCAGAAAAGTACCAGGTATTGTAGTTGCTCCTCAACTTGCATCTGGAGCTTGGAATCCTGACAAAGTACTACAATTGTTAGAATATATTCAAAAAAATTACGACACTGATTTAACTCGTGTTTATGTTTGTGGTATGAGTTTAGGGGGCTACGGAACACTTCATTTTGCTGGCAAATACCCCGATAAAATAACTGCTGCAGTTGCTATTTGCGGCGGAGGTGATGTTAA